>NZ_SUEO01000022.1:0-14589 GCF_004962925.1 Mesorhizobium sp.
CGGCAATGAGTTCGCCCAAACCATCCAGGGCAATGCCGGCGCCAATGTCATCAACGGCGGCGGCGGCGCCGACACGATGACCGGCTATGGCGGCAACGACACCTACTATGTCGACAATGCTGGCGACAAGGCGATTGAGGCGGCGGGTGGCGGCACCGACAGGGTGGTCACTTCGATGAGCCACGCGCTTACGGCCGGCTCGCAGATCGAGCTTCTCGCCATCAACAACCCGTCCGGCACGACAGCTATGAACCTCAACGGTAACGAGTTCGCCCAAACCATTCAGGGCAATGCCGGCACTAATGTGATCAATGGTCTCGGCGGTGCCGACACGATGACCGGCTATGGCGGCAACGACGCGTACTATGTTGACAACGCCGGCGACAAAGTGATTGAGGCGGCAGGCGGCGGTCGCGACAACATAGCCACTACGGTGAGCTATGCGCTTGCGGTCGGTTCGGAGGTCGAGCTTCTCGGCACCAGGTATCCGTCCGCCACCACGGCGATCAACCTCACCGGCAATGAGTTCGCCCAGACCATCCAGGGCAATGCCGGCGCCAATGTCATCAATGGCGGCCGCGGTGCCGACATCTTGACCGGCAACGGCGGCAATGATGCTTTCGTTTTCAATACCGCTCTTGGAAGCGGGAATATCGACAGGGTCACCGACTTCAACAAGTCCCAGGACAAGATCCACCTCGACAATGCCATTTTTGCCGGGCTGAACGCGGGCGCACTCACAGCCGCCGCTTTCTTCGCGGGTACCGCTGCGCATGACAGTTCCGACCACATCATCTACAACAATTCAACTGGAGCGCTCTCTTTCGACAGCGACGGGATCGGCGGCGCGGCTCAGATACAGTTCGCCACCCTTTCTCCAGGCCTCTCGCTTACGGCAGCCTCAATCTTTGTAATTTGAATGAGAGGATGTGGGCTCAGCAGAAACGCGCTTGCGGTCTTTGCGTCGGCTGCTGCTGGCAGTCGATTTCCACGGAACGCCCAAAGGCCCCCTTTGTTGCAGGAATCACGTGTGCAGATGGTGAGATAATCGACCTTCGTTCGCTGTGCGGATCAGCGGGATAAATTGACCGACCTGGCGGAATTTCATGAATCGTATACCAAGCGATTCAGTCCTGACAGAACCTCTGCCGGAGCAATTTCACCGATGCTGGTGCTGTGTTTGGAGCGCCGACCGGCTGCGGGCGGCCGCTATCGTCCGCAACCGACCGGATGCCTCGCTATTCTGTCGTCGCCCAGGGCGCATGGCACAAGCCTCGGAATGTTCGAACCCTCTCCTTCACCAAATTCATTTACGGCAACAACGCTGCCAAGCTGATGCAACTCTTTGGGCTAACAATGCCCACGTCGCCAAGGGCAAAGCCGTCTACAAGCAACTGCTCAACGCGCACGGTAGTATCGAAGCCGACGTCACGGTCACGCGCAGCAGAGAAGACCTGTTCCGCGTGATTTCATCCCAAGTTGTTCCCTGCCCACGGTGCTCTGAGGCCGAACTACCGATTGTTCTGGCGCAGCTGCGAGCCGTGGATCGTCTTGATGTCGAGCTGGCCCTGCCTTGCATTGCGGCCAGCACTTCGGCCGGCGAGCATAGAGGGTACCTGTGTTTGGAATTATGCCGACGTTAAGGCCGTCATCTGCTTGCAAATCCCAAGGCTGCTGTTTAGCATTGGATTATGCTATCAAGGTTGACCGGACGCCTCCTGAAGAAAGCAAACAGGCTTAGAGTGCCGGCCATCGCCAGTGCGGTGCAGCGCGCGCGGCTGACGTATCTTTCCGACGAAAAATTTATCAGCCTCCGCGATGCGATCAGGCAAGTGAGGCATGAAAAGGTCCCCGGCGACTTTGTCGAGTACGGGATCGCGCTCGGCGGCTCGGCAATCTACATTGCGTCCGAACTCGACGATGATCGTCATTTCCATGGTTACGATGTGTTTGGCATGATTCCGAGCCCGACCCAACGGGACGACGATAAATCCAAGGCCCGGTACGAGAACATCCGATCGGGAGGGTCCAAGGGCATTGGCGGTGACACGTATTACGGGTATCAAGCCGATCTGTTCGACAAGGTGAGTGCCAGCTTCACGGACTTTGGTGTCCCGGTCGATGGCGAAAGGATCGCCTTTCACAAGGGCCTGTTCGAAGACACGGTTCACTTTCACCCGAAAAGCAGAGTAGCCTTGGCCCATCTCGATTGCGATTGGCACGATCCGGTCAAGTTCTGTCTTGAGCGGACCATAGAGGTGCTGAGCCCAGGCGGGCTCATGATCCTTGACGATTTCAACGACTACGGCGGATGCCGGACGGCGACCGATCAATTCCTTGCCAGCCATACAGACTGTCGTCTGGTACGAACCCTCCCGCATGCCGTGATCCAGCGATCATAGGTCCGGCCGTCACTTCCGTGTTCCGCGTTGTCTCCAGATCACATAGTACCCCCGACTTTCATGACCGGAACGCGCGTGGATGCGTCCACGCTTGTCAGTGTAACTCGCAAGAGGGTGAGCGACGTCTCAATGGTCACGGGCACGTCATCACCCTCCCGAACGGTAAAAATTATGAGATCATCACAGCAGTGTGGCTGCGGTGATGGTGAAACCGGCCAGAGCGGGCGGCATTGCGCGCGGCGAAGGCCGTGCCGTTATAGCGGCCTAGACGCGACGAAGATCTTCTCGCCACGGGTCAGCGCGTGTTTGTGGACGTATGGTTCTACCGCCGTGTATTCGCTCAACGCAAACCCGGCATCCTTGATCCTGGAGCGGATGTCTGAGCCGAAATAGCGCACATGATCGAACTGACCGTAGTGCAGCGCCCGGTCCTGCGGGCTGGTGATTGCGAGGTTTTCGTAGGTTTCCGGCCACCCTTCGATAACCGGCGTCATGAGCAGCGCAATTCCACTGGGCTTTAGAATCCGGTGCATCTCACGGAGCGCCTTCCGATCGTCCACATGCTCAAGAACGTGAGAGCAAATTATTATGTCGAACGAACTGTCGGGCAGATCGATGGCTTCGATGTTCAATACGATTTCGGCGAGCGAGGCGGATAGATCGGCGGTGACATATTTCGAAACCAGAGGCTTAACGAAGCTTGTCACCGCGGTCTCGGGCGCGAAATGCAGTGCGGTTTTGGACACCATCCGGTCTTTGTTTTCGTCGAACCACATCTTGAGAAGACGGTGACGCTCCAGCGAGTTGCACTGTGGGCACCGCGCATCGAGCCGGGACGGGAACCCGAAGGCTTTGAAGTTCCCAACATAGCCGCAGATGTTGCACTCTCGAACACTCGACCGCGTCCGCATCAGCCGTGCAGTCAGCATCGCCTCTCTGTAGAGCGCCGCGTGCTTCTGAATCGCGGGCGGCATCGCCTTGTAGACGGATAACAATAATCTACGAGCCATCCCTCACCCTCCCGAAGCAACCTTGTCCCCACTCATCCAACCGCAAATCCCTGGAAGAGGCAACCCAATTGGCGCCGCCTCGGAAATCCGTTCGAATCTACATTTCACCGGCCTTGGTTGTGTGCGGCAATTACCGCAAAAGGAGGCACTCGTTCGCTCGATCCTTATCATTCAGACCAAGTTCATCGGCGATATCGTTCTAAACTAGCCTCCACGCGCGTGAAAAGCCTGCGGCTTGAACACCCCAGCGCCAGGATAGTGTTTCTCTGCGAGACTCGCTTCGCGAGCTTCCTGACCGCTACGGCATTGCTGTGAGCGAAAGAGACAGCACGTCACGTTGCCGCGGCAAAGGACGGTGATGTCATCATCGCGTCTCACCTTCGTGCGGCTCGACCAGGCCGACGACATCGGCAATGATGGCACCACCGACTGATCGACAAGACAGGTATTGAGCAGTCCGTGCTCAGGCTGGCTTGGCTTCGATCGTTATCTTGTTGGGATAGAACGCGCCGTGATCGCGGATTTCGACCATCTCGTCGAAAGGCTGCTCATACGCCCACATCGCATCCTTGCCTGCTTCCGCGGCGGGCAACACGCTCCAATAGCTCGCATCGCCCTTGTACGGACAATGGGTCGACAGTTCCGTCTTGCGAAGCTGGTCGAAATCGATGTCTTCGAATGGGATGTAGAGGACCCGAGGGTAGGGGGATTCGGTCAACATTTTGGCCTTCGTGGACGAGGCAATGACCACGTCGCCGGCACGTACGGTCACAGTTCCGGCGTAGGGCTCGACAGTAATCACTTTACCCGGGTTGCGTTGAAAGCCCGGTGACGGGTTGGCGATCTGGTCCATGGCTGTTCTCCTGCATCGACCTTAAGGTGTGTCAGGAGAACACGCTGCGCAAGGCTGCCGTCGAATGCGGGGCGTGAAAACCATCGCCTTTGGCGTTGTCAGGTCTCTTAGCAAAGCCAAACCGGCCTTGCCATGGAACGATCAGGCAGCAGCCTGAAATGCATCCATCAGCCCAGCGTAGGCTGCGGCGATACCGGCGACCGGATTGGTGCTTCTCGATGCGGTTTCGACCTTGAGCGCACCGCCGCCGGTCGGCAAGGTGAGCAGAAGGAACTGGCGGTTGCCGCCATTGCCGACGCATGCCGCGGCAACGTGCTGGCCTTCGCCTTCGTTCTGAACGCACATCTTGAACAGCAGCCTGCCGCCGACCGCCTCAAGGGCGCCGCCGACAACTTCGACAAATTCGTCTTCGGAAACGGTCTTAGTGTCCGGCACCAAATCAGCCAGACTTTCGGCGAGAGTATTTTCGAGAGTCTTGTCGTCGAGCTGCGCGTCCATGCGAACCTCTTTCATTCGCCAATCGCACCCTTGCCCATTAATCAAAGTTAACGCCGAGGATGGCCGGATTGTGGCGGTTTTCCTATCTTTTCGATCAATGCACCGCTTCTACCCGGTCATGGCTGGACAATCAGCTGGTTCGCCCCACAATGGAACGAAAAACCAATGGGACGAAAAAAAATGCTCGGACTGATGCAGGAATGGCCGCTGCTTTGCCACAAGCTCATCGACAATGCCGCCAGGCAGCACGGCGAACGCGAGATCGTGTCGCGTTCGATCGAAGGCCCGATCGTCCGGACTACTTACGCCGAAATACAGCGCCGTGCCTTGAAAGCCGCACAGCGGCTCGAGCGAGACGGTTTTGGGCTTGGCGACCGCATCGCCACATTGGCCTGGAATACGGCGCGCCACGTCGAAGCCTGGTACGGCATCATGGGTGTCGGCGCGATCTATCACACGCTCAACCCGCGCCTGTTTCCCGAGCAGATCGTCTGGATCATGAACAATGCCGAAGACAAGGCGATCTTCGTCGATCTGACATTCATGCCGCTGCTTGAAAAGATTGCCGGTGCGGTCAAATCGCTGAGAAAGGTGATCGTGCTGACCGACAAGGCGCATATGCCGCAAACGGCCCTGCCGAACGTCGTTGCCTATGAAGAGTGGCTTGACGAAGCCGATGGCGCCTTCGCCTGGAAGACGTTCGATGAAAACACCGCCGCCGGCATGTGCTACACCTCGGGCACGACAGGCGATCCGAAAGGCGTCCTCTACAGCCATCGCTCGAACGTGCTGCACGCGATGATCGCAGCCATGCCTGACGCCATGGGCCTCTCGTCGCGCGATACCATACTGCCGGTCGTGCCGATGTTCCACGCCAACGCCTGGGGCCTTGGCCAGAGCGGCCCGATGATCGGCGCCAAACTGGTCATGCCTGGCTGCAAGATGGACGGCGCCTCGATCTATGAGTTGCTCGACACCGAAAAGGTGACATTCAGCGCCGCCGTGCCGACAGTGTGGATGATGCTGCTCCAGCATCTTGAGGAGACCGGCAAGAACCTTCCTTATCTGAAGAGGGTCGTCATCGGTGGCTCGTCCTGCCCGCGAGCGCTCACGACGAAGTTCCAGGACAATTACGAGGTTGAGGTCATCCATGCCTGGGGCATGACCGAGATGTCGCCACTCGGCACCCTGTGTACCATGAAGCCGGACTGTGCCGGGCTCGAGGGCGAAGCCCGGCTCGACGTCCAGAGCAAGCAGGGCTATCCGCCGTTCGGTGTCGAAATGAAGGTGACGGACGACGACAATAAGGAACACCCATGGGACGGCAAGACATTCGGGCGCTTGAAGGTCCGCGGACCGGCAGTCGCGCGCGCCTATTATGGCGGCGTCGGATCCCAACAGTTCGATCAAGAAGGCTGGTTCGATACCGGTGATGTCGCCCATATCGACCCGGGCGGCTATATGCAGATCACCGACCGCGCCAAGGACGTCATCAAATCGGGCGGCGAATGGATTTCGACGATCGAGCTCGAGAATCTCGCGGTCGGTCATCCGGATGTGGCGGAGGCGGCCGCCATCGGCATCCAACATTCGAAATGGGGCGAACGGCCCTTGCTTGTCGTCGTCCGCAAGCCGGGGCGGGAGCCGACCAAGACGGATATTCTCGCTTTCATGAACGGCAAGGTGGCGAAGTGGTGGATGCCGGACGACGTCGCCTTCGTCGGCGAAATTCCCCACACCGCCACAGGCAAGATCCAGAAGACCACCTTGCGCCAGCAATTCAAGGACTATCGCCTGCCGACGGATTGACGGAGATGACGTCTTTCGCCTTCAAGCCGCCGCTAAAGGGCTCCAAACGCCCGTTCGGGTTGGGGCAGTGCGGATAATGGAAACTTCCGAGCGACAGACGTCGAAGGCGGCCGGCTGGTCGCGGCGCACTGGCGCTTTTTCGGCAGTCCTGCTTCTGACCGTTCTCATTGGCCATCGATATGGCCTTGTTGAAACGCCGGCTTTCCTCTGGGTGCTCGGCATTGTCGCGTTACTTGCTGCCTTTGCGTTGCTGTTCGCCGGATTTGCCTTTTCGAGACTGTGGAATTTCGGCGACCGTGGCGGTCGCGATCTCACCGTTGGCACGTTGCTGGCGCTGCTGGTGCTTGCTCCTTTTGGCATTGCCGCCTACTGGGCAGCGACTTACCCGCCGCTCAGGGACATCGTGACGGATTTCGACGATCCGCCGATGCTCGACACCAGCACCCGGACCAGCGATATGAACGCGCTTTCGCCACCGACCCCGGGCGAGCAGCGCCTGCAGACCGAGACCTATCCGCTTGTCACCGGACGCAGCTACAATCTGCCGTTCGATCGCGTCCTGGAAGCAGTCGAAACGGTGCTCGATCGGCGGGATTGGCAGCTAACGGCGCCGTTTCCCCGTGCGATCGGGCAAAGCGAGGTGACGATCAACGCCCTGGCCAAGAGCTTCATCCTCAGCCTTCCCGCCGACGTCGCCATCCGTGTGACCGACGATGGCGATGCGATCATCGTCGACATGCGTTTGGCCTCGCGTTACGGCCGCTACGACCTTGGCGACAATGCGGCCCGCATCGTGGATTTCCTCGCCGAGCTGGATCAGGAGGTCGCCGGCCAGGTCGGCACGGCCCCGGCCGAGTAGCAAAGCACGTCGCGTGATTCACGCGACGTGCTTTAGGCCTTTGTTTCTATGCATGTCGTTGTCCCAAAACCGCGGTGCACTTTTGGGCGACATGCATCAAGCGATGGGCGCAAAAATGCCGTCGATTGCCGGGTCGCCGTCGGTGCTCACCAGGCCCCGCGCCACCAGGTCCTCCAGATGGGCAAGCACGGACAGTCCGGCAGCGCCATGAAGGCGCGGGTCGGTATCGCGATAGATAGCCTTGACCATGTCCTTGATCGTCCGGTCGCCGCTTCTGATCCGTTCGAGGATCGCTTGTTCGCGCATCCGGCGATGCGTCTTCAACTCGTGCATGAAACTGCGCGGCGCGGTCACCGGCCCGCCATGACCGGGCAGCAGAAGGCGATCGTCGCGCTCGATCAGCCGATCCAGCGAGGCCATATAGTCGGCCATGGCGCCGTCCGGTGGCGCGACGATAGAGGTCGCCCAAGCCATGACGTGATCGGCCGAGAACAGGATGCCGGTTCCTTCCAACGCAAAGGCCGCGTGATTGGCGGCATGACCCGGCGTCAGCACCGTTCTGATCGACCAGCCGTCGCCGTTGACGACCGTATCGTCGGGAAGCGCGATATCCGGATTGAAGGCGGTGTCGGCGCTGGCGTCGAGCGGATTGACCTCGCCTATGCGCAGCGGCTTCGCCGGGCGATGCGGGCCCTCGGCCAGGACAATTGCGCCGGTATGCTGCTTCAGCCGCGCTGCCAGCGGAGAATGGTCGCGATGCGTGTGGCTGACAAAAATGTGGCTGACCGGCCTGTCTCCGATCACCTCGATCAGTGTCTTGAGGTGCGCGTCGTCATCCGGTCCCGGATCGATCACCGCCAGGGTCTTGCGCCCGACGACGTAGCTGTTGGTGCCGTAAAAGGTGAACGGGCTGGGGTTTTTGGCGGTAATCCGAAGCACGTCGGGCGCTACGGTCACGCTGTGGCCATAGGACGGGTCGAAGTCTGTGTCGAATTCCAGCGCCATGGCGAATGTCGTGACCTTTATTGGGGGGACGGCAAAACCGATTGCCGCATAACACGGAAGCCAATATAGGAAAACGCAAAGCCGCGCTCTGCGGCAGTCCGGAATGGGGAAGACCATGGCAATTGCAACGACGATGCGTCCGCTTGTTTCTCTCGCTTTGCCTGAAAAGGGCGCGACCCGGCTAATGACGCAGCTTTTGCTCGCGATCGTTGGGACGCTGGTGCTGGCCTTGTCGGCCAAGACGAGGGTTTTGCTCGGACCGGTCGACATCTCGATGCAGACGCTCGCTGTCTTTCTGATCGCCGCGGCATTCGGCATGCGCCTCGGCGTCGCCACGCTGCTTCTTTACATGGCGGAGGGCGCCATGGGCTTCCCGGTCTTCCAGAGCACGCCGGAAAAGGGCATCGGCGTCGCTTACATGCTCGGCTCGACCGGCGGCTATCTTGCCGGCTTCGTGGTCATGGCGGCGATTGTCGGCTGGGCCGCCGATCGCGGCTGGGATCGCCATCCGATCAAGCTCTTCAACGCGATTCTGGTTGCCGAGATCGTCATGATGGCGATGGGTTTTGCCTGGCTGGCGTTGCTCATCGGCCCGGAAAAGTCATGGCAGTTCGGTGTTGTGCCGTTCATCGTCGGCGACCTGATCAAGGTCGCCCTGGCGGCGAGCCTAGTGCCAGCCGTCTGGTCGCTGCTCAAACGCTCCTGAACTCCGATCGATGCGGCACTGATTGGGTCCACGCAATCGCAGAATGTGATTGCAAGGGAATGATCTTGCTTCAGCGGCGCCCTGCCCAGACTCCTCAACGCAGGCTCGGCAGTGGGTCGACATCGGCTCTGCAATGCTTTGCTAACGATACCGTCACACTATGTTCAAATCGACGGACTAAGGACCACAGCAGCCAGCGATTCGTCGCGAGCCAGCGTAACCAAGCAGCTACACATCGATGCAATTGCTCGATACCGCTGCTTGGATAGCTAAAAAAGAAAGCAGCTCGATGACTTTTTAGGCGCAGCTAAATTACCGGACAATTAGCAGGAATTTTTTCGACGGACCGCCTCGATTCTCGCGAGATAGTTGCTTGCTGGTATCTTCACGCTGTCGTAACCCTTGACATCGACCATGCCGAAACCGCCGAAAGCGAGACGCGTGATTAGTTCGGAAAAAACAACTGTTAAGGCGACTGTATCGTTGCAACGGCCCGCAACCGGCATCGCAGCGCGCTGGTATGCCGCTGGCGTATTTCCGGGAAAAGAAGACGTCGCCGAACGGCATCTCCGGATGCAGGGATTTCACCCGTTTGTACCTCGCTGTGAGAAGACCACACGTCATGCCCGGCGCATCGAGACGCGACCAGCGGCATATTTCCCAGGTTACATGTTCATCTCCCTCGATGTCGCGCTGCAGCGGTGGCGCTCGGTCAACGGAACGTTCGGCGTGCGCTCACTCATAATGCAGGGTGAGCGGCCATTGCCGGTCCCCTCCGGGTTGGTGGAGCGGTTCATAGCCCTGACAGGCAGGGACGGCCTGCTTGATTTCAGCGGAGGCCTCGCTGCGGGCGCAGCGGTTCGGATTCTTTCAGGTCCTTTCGCGGAGATGATCGGCCGCCTTGACCGGCTCGATCCGGCTGGAAGAGCCCGGGTTCTGGTTGCCATTATGAATGGCGAGATCCCTATTGACATGGATTCAAGGGAACTCGTCGCGATCGCATAGCCGCAATTGACGTCCGGTTATGCGGTGCAAACTGTTGCAAAGTCGGCTCTCGGGTTTCACCCGGGAGTGCGGTAGCCATTGTTGGAGCCGACGCATTCCGATGGAACGAAAGGTTGCCTTGCGCGCTTGGGCACGGAGCCTGACAATTTCTGTATTTTGCGTGGAATGCGTAACGTTTTCTGGCCGTTTTTCGGTAACCCATTTAGAGAGCGCTCTGAATTGAATGTGCCCATCATAAAGCCGCAAAATCAACGGCACCTGCTGCACCGAATTAGATTTCAACTTCTTGGTGGATTGGCTTTTGCAATTCTAACTCCCGCTCTGGTTAGAATGATGATCGATCCAAATATATTGTATTACTCAAACATTCAGATTACGATTTTCGCAGGCATAGTCGCGCATACTTCAGGATTTTTCTTCTTTCGTCGGATAGTAAATCTGCCGGGCGTCGCGGCTGCTGGTTATATTATGCCAACCTTTGCTTTGTCCTACGGACTTGTATATTTGGCGATTTTCCTTTTCCGAATTGACTATAGCGCTTTCCAGGCAGCCGGCAGTTTGACGCTGTCAATCTTCTGGTATTTCGGTTTGAGCATCCTGAGCCGGCGGTTGGATCCGTACAGTCTCGCCGTGGTTCCAGGCGGGGCTGTCAGTCGTCTTGAAGAGATTGGCGGCGTGAATTGGCATTGGCTCCGCTCCCCCGAGACGGTCATTGACCGCGTGAGCGGCGTCGTTGCCGACCTTCGTGCCGAGCTATCCGACGATTGGGAACGCTACATCGCCGATCAGGCTCTCGCAGGCGTTCCTGTCTATCACGTCAAGCAGATCAGTGAATCGCTGACGGGTCGCGTCGAAATCGAGCATCTGTCCGAAAACACGTTGGGTTCGCTTAATCCCAACCAGGCCTATATCAAGATCAAGCAGGTGATCGACTGGGTTTGCGCCCTGTTGGCCCTGATTATGCTGGCGCCGTTCTTGTTGTTGATTGCGCTGATGATCAGGCTGGAATCTCCTGGACCCGCCATATTTCGCCAGGAGCGCCTAGGCTACGGCGGAAAATCATTTACGGTCTATAAGTTCCGGACGATGACGATCAGCGCTCCTGAGGCGGCAAACGTTCGCAGTCTCGCCGTCACCAGGCCGGGCGATACCAGGATTACCCGGCTTGGTCGCGTCCTTCGCAGGAGCCGAATTGACGAACTGCCGCAGTTGATAAATATCGTCCGCTCGGAAATGAGCTGGATTGGGCCTCGCCCCGAAGCAACGGTGTTGTCTTCTCATTATTCGGTGGCGCTGCCGTTCTATCGCTACCGAAATATCGTTCGCCCAGGAATTTCCGGGTGGGCCCAGGTGAATCAGGGATATGTGTCTGACGACGACGACGAGATCGAGAAGCTGCACTATGATTTCTATTACATTAAGAATTTCTCGCCATGGCTCGATATCGTTATTGTGCTAAGGACCCTAAAAACGATGCTAAGCGGGTTTGGATCCCGATAATAGCCAGGTTGAATTCAGTCTGGTTCCACTGGTCGAACGCTGCATCGTTTGACTGGAGAACGCTATGGTTGTGTTTCTAGAGTCGCCGAAGGGAACGAAATGAGCCGAAAAACAGCACTTATTACCGGCATCACTGGCCAGGATGGCGCCTATCTGGCGGAACTTCTTTTGGCAAAGGGCTATGATGTCCATGGCATCAAGCGGCGTTCCTCGTCGTTCAACACCGGTCGCATCGATAATCTCTACCAGGACCCGCATGAAAAGAACGTGAGGCTGTCGCTTCACTATGGTGACATGACCGACGCCACGAACCTCATCCGCATCGTCCAGGAAGTGCAGCCAGACGAGATCTACAATCTCGCAGCACAATCGCATGTCCAGGTGAGCTTCGAGACCGCGGAATATACTGCGAATGCCGACGCGATCGGTACATTGCGTCTCCTTGAGGCCATCCGGCTGCTTGGCCTGACAAAAAAGACGCGTTTCTATCAGGCATCGACTTCCGAGCTCTACGGCAAGGTGCAGGAGATTCCGCAGCGGGAGACGACGCCTTTCTATCCCCGGTCACCATATGCGGCGGCAAAGATTTATGCCTACTGGATCACCGTGAACTACCGTGAAGCTTACGATATCCATGCTTCCAACGGCATCCTCTTCAATCACGAAAGCCCGATGCGCGGCGAGACGTTCGTCACCCGCAAGATCACGCGCGCGGCTGCTGCAATCAGCCTCGGCCTTCAGGACAAGCTCTACCTCGGCAATCTGTCGGCTGAACGGGATTGGGGCCATGCCCGCGATTACGTCGAAGGCATGTGGAGAATCCTTCAGCATGAAATGCCAGACGACTACGTCCTTGCAACCGGGGTGAAGAATTCGGTCCGCCGCTTTGTCGAGCTTGCATTCAATGAGGTCGGGACCGAGATCGAGTGGGTTGGTTCCGGGATTGATGAAAAAGGCGTCGATGCAAAATCGGGCGCTGTCCTGATCGAGGTGGATCCGCGCTATTTCAGGCCGACTGAAGTAGAGCTTCTGATCGGCGACGCCTCGAAAGCGGAGCGCGTTCTCGGGTGGAAGGCAACAACCTCGCTCCACGCAATGGTCCAGGAAATGGTTCAGTCCGACCTTGAAACGGTAAAGCGGGAATCGGAGCACCGGCGCCTGGACGAGGATCGCATTCGCGTTGCGGCGCAGTAAGCGACTTTGGGTCTGGTCGACATGAAAATCTCGGTTCTGACGGTCTGCCGGAATTCCGCAGCAACGATCAGGCATACGCTTGACAGTTTTTTTGCCCAAGATCATGAGGACAAGGAACTGATCGTCGTAGATGGAGCCTCGACCGACGAAACGCTCTCGATTGTCCGTTCCTATGTCGACGGACGACTGCAGATTGTCAGCGAGCCAGACCGAGGAATGTATGACGCTCTGAACAAGGGCCTCGCACTTTGCAGCGGCGACGCAATCGGGGCTCTCAATGCGGACGACGCGTTTCACGACCGGTCCGTGCTTGACAAGATCAGCGTGGCGCTCGCTGACGCCGATATCGTCCACGGCCATCTCGACTTTGTGGAAAACCACGACAGCAAGCGGGTGGTTCGCCGCTGGCGGGCAGAACCAAGACCTCGAGATGGGTTTCGTTCGGGCTGGATGCCTGCTCACCCGACCTTTTATGTTCGGCGTGGCGTTGCCGAAAAGGTTGGGTCGTTCGATCTGGCGCTCAAAGTCTCCTCCGACTACGACTGGATGCTGCGGGCCGTCGAGCTTCATGGATTTAGGCTCGCGACAATGGATCAGGTCCTTGTCGACATGATGGTTGGGGGGGCAAGCACAAGGAGTTTCCGTTCCC
This sequence comes from Mesorhizobium sp., assembly GCF_004962925.1. Lineage (GTDB taxonomy): Bacteria > Pseudomonadota > Alphaproteobacteria > Rhizobiales > Rhizobiaceae > Mesorhizobium. The sequence goes on from NZ_SUEO01000022.1 coordinate 13,491, forward strand.
ATATCGGGCACAATCTGGAAGCGCTGCGCTCTCGCCGCCGTTGGCTCGGATCAGGCCCTGTCGACTACGCGCTTGTTGCGAAGCCGATGCGGAAGATTGGGCAGTTCTTCGGCGTCAATGGTGCCAGCACTGCCAAGCAAAGCCGGCATGGAGCAAGCTGAATAGTGGTTTCGGCAACTCATGCCTCGAAGGCCGGCGCAGGGGTGAGGCGCGATCGCGTTCACGTGTTTGCGCCCGATGGCCACCGCCAATTCTACCAGGGTCTCTTTGCCAGCCTGTTTGACCTTGAGCCGGTAATGGGACGCATTGGACCTCGATTGTGGCTTGACCTCGTTCGGGCCCGCCACCTCCTGTTCGCCACCATAGACGATGACTACGCTGGTTTTATAGCCGTTGCATTGACAAGATCGCTGATCGGACGGCGCACGGTTGGGCTTTTTCTCAGGCCGTCCCAATGTTTCGAGAGCGGGAGGCTCGTCTATCGCCTCAAGAGATGGGCTTTCCGGTGCTTGCGATATTTGCCTCGCCTGTCGCTCTTTACGATTTTGCCGTTCACATTTGATCGTCGATTTGCCCAGGTCGCGTACGGCTGGGTCCACGACCCTCAGATGTGGGACATCCATGACCGCGCGATGTCCATCGAAACGTCTCAACTGTCACGCGACGTGTTGGCCGCAGCCGGTGGACGCGCCATTTTGTGCTTCCTGGGCAGCGTGAGAAAGTCGAAGGGCTTCGAATTCTTAGTCAACGTCCTCTCCGACTATCCAGATCTCGCGAAAGAAGTTTTTGTGGTGGCTGCCGGCCGCGTCGATCCGGCCTCTGGCGGGGATTGCGCTCGGCTGATTTCTGCCGGCGGAATGGTGGTCGACCGTTTCATGTCCGACGACGAACTTCTAAGCCTTTACAAAACCTGCGATTTCGCCTGGTGCTGCTACGAGCCCGACTACGACCAGGCCTCTGGCATATTCGGACGAAGCGTACAACTGGGGGCACGTCCGATCATCCGCAAAGGCTCGCACCTTGAGAAATACGCACAAGAAGGTGCAGTTGCGCCGGTCTGTCTAATTTTCGGCGATACCCATGACGCTGCCGCTCATAT
>NZ_SUEO01000022.1:14599-34537 GCF_004962925.1 Mesorhizobium sp.
CAGCAAATCGATCCGAGAAGGTCGCGGACAGTCGATCCGACAAAGCGGTTCGGCTGGGCGAAATCGTCGGTAGCTGGCGGTCCGATTTTATTCAGAAGATCCGAGCGGCCCTTTGACCCGCAGGCACATATTCCTCAAATACCGCTGGCAGTCGGTCTCGAGTGCCTGCAAGGCGTGTTTCGAAAGTGTGGTCGGTTTCGCGTGTATCCGATGGTGAAAAAGGTGTTGTATTTTCATCATGCGACGGGCTTGGGTGGGGCGCCACGTAGCCTTTCCTTGCTCATCCGGGGGCTTGATCGCGAGCGATTCCAGCCAATCGTGGCTATGCCTAAGCGGGAGGGTAATGGTGCGGTAAAGGCATTGTTTCGCGAAGCTGGTGCCGAGGTCCTCGAAGAGAGAGATATACGGCCGTTCAATGGTTCCTCAGTAGCCCGCAATGATGCATTAAAAGATCGCGCCTATGCGATCGCTTCCTATCCACTTACTGTAAGGTGTGCAAAGCGTTTAGTTAATGATGTTCGTCCCGATCTGGTGCATCTGAATTCAACCTGTCTAGTGGCCGCCGCCGCGGGGGCGCACATGGCGTCGCCAAAATTGCCAGTGATCGCTCATGTACGCGAGCCTCTGCTCTCCAATAGGTGGGGCCGAGCGCTGGCCAGCCTTAATAGGAGGCACATGAATGCCTTTATTAGCATTGACGAAGCTGGTTTGCGGACACTCGGAAGCAAAGATGTAGATGGGACAGTTGTGTACAATTTCGTCGACGACGAAGCATTTCACTCCGATCCTGAATCCGGTGAAAAGTATAGGCGCATGCAGGCTTGGGATGCTGACGACGTCGTTTTCCTATTCTTGGCTCGTGTTGCTCCGTCAAATGGCCCCTTGGAGTTAGTGAAGTTGATCGACGCGAATATACAAAAGTTGCATCCGTCTGCTCGATTTGTTGTAGCGGGGTTCCCGGAACGTAAGGCCGACTACGCTTTGGCTGCATACGAAGCTATAAAACAGAGTCCCCGGTGTGTTGCGTTGGATTTTGTGGAGGATGCAGTCCCCCTGATGTTGGCTTCGGATGTCATTGTCGCTCCTTTCACAGAGCCCCACAGTGCGAGAAGTGTGTTCGAAGGTGCCGCGTTAGGAAAGCCGGGCTTGGTCGCCAATGTTCCACATTTGGTTGAACTAGTGAGGGACGGTCACACAGGCGCTGTGTTCAGTTGGGAAGAGCCAGATACCTTTGTGTCTGCTGTTAATGACTTGTGCAATAGTGATAAGCGAAGGGAAATGGGGCGAGCCTCGCTCGAGTTTGCTAAGGCGAACTTTTGCAGCAAGACGGGTGTCGAAAAGACGATGTCAGTCTATGACAAACTGTTAGAGAACAGATGATCGCACGAATTGGACATCTGTATAACATAATATGCCGTTTCTACTGGTCTGTGAGAGTTCGCCTGCAACTGCGCATCCGGAGGGTCCCTTTGCCAAAAGGCTTTGTGGTACTTGGCCCATTGGGATTAAGCGCGCGGGGTCGAATTCGTATTGGTGAGAACGTCACAATCGTAAACAGCTCTCGTTTTAATCGGGCCGGTATCAACCACCCAACACAGTTGGTGGCTGGACAGGGAGCAACACTGACGATCGGTAATAATACTGGCATATCTGGAGCAGCAATATTCTGCTCAGAGTCGATTACGATTGGAAATAATGTACTTATAGGAGCAAATTGCAATATATATGACACAGATTTCCATCCAGTAGACTTTATGCGGCGGCGCGAGGGCATGCCATGCAAAACCGCGCCGATAGTTATCGAAGATGATGTTTGGCTGGGCGCGGGCGTTACCGTCCTGAAGGGGGTAATGATTGGCGCGCGCTCCGTCATCGCGGCGGGAAGCGTCGTCACTTCCGACATCCCGCCGGATTGCCTTGCCGGCGGGGTGCCTTGCAAGGTCATACGGTTCCTGACACCCACGCACGTCGCGTCGATTGAATGACGACCTATTTCCTCAATGGCGCCAGGATGACGGCCGACAACGTCATTGCCTGGGTTCTGGGCCTTCTGGTCATAGTCTTCGCCGCGCGACATCTGGGGCCCGAAGTTGCGATGCCGCCGGTCAGCGCCGTGTTTGGCAACTGGTTCTGCTCGCGCGTCGAGGCGTGCTGTGCCGTCGTTTCCAAGTTAGCCGGTGTTGTGTGGGGGGAGGAGGTTCAAGGTGGGTGCCGGTGGAGCCATTCTGGGCGTTGGATAACGTCTCGCATGATCATGGCATTTCACGACGCTGGAAAGAGCGAGCGCCGAAGATCGCGACAGGTGCCAAATAACTACGTGCATGGGCCTGTGACCAACCGACGAGAGCGCGCTGGAATGCCATTGTGACGAAGGCTCCGTCCGGTCCTTCTGATACGTCAAAAGGCTCTGTGCTAAGCAGCGAGGATCTGACGCGCGATCTCGGGAGACGCACGGGATCTGGTGGGATCATAGCCCTCTGCGCTCAGGCTTTGATTCTCCTCATCCAAGTCGGCTACATGGCGCTGATGGCGCGGTTGCTCCAACCCGACGACTTCGGTCTGGTGGCCATGGCGGCGTCCGTCACGGCATTTGTCGGAGTCTTTGCCGACTTGGGTCTGTCCATGGTGACCATCCAGCGCAAGGAGGTTGATCATGACACCGTCAGCGCGCTATTTTTCGTCAATCTTGCCGTCGGCTTCGCTCTGATGCCGCTAACATGGCTGATGGCGCCGGTCGCGACCTGGCTTTTCAATGATCCTCGCGTTTTTCACCTTGTCTTAATTCTGGCGATCGCCATCCCGATCACAGCGGCCGGTGCGCAGCACAAGGCGCTATTAATTCGACACATGCGTTGGATGTCGCTGCATAGTGTAAATCTTGGCAGCCTCGTGTGTGGATGTGCTGTCGGTGTTGCAATGGCCTGGGGTTGGCACTTCGAATACTGGTCGCTCGCCGGGGCGACGCTCACGACGGCTCTTGTTGGCACGATTGGCCAGTGGGTACTGTCACCTTGGCGTCCGACCAGGGTCGCCAATTGGAGGAATGCACGATCGGCCATTAGTTTTGGGATCAATTACAGTGGATCCCAGTTCACAAACTACATTAACCGCCAATCCGACAACGTGCTGGTCGGCTGGAAATCCGGTCCCAACGAACTCGGATTCTACACCCGCGCTTACTCCCTGTTCATGCTGCCGATGACGCTTATCAGCGGACCAATTGGCTCGGTTATCATTCCGATGCTGAGCCGCCTTCAAACCCAGCCCGACAAATGGGCTAGAACCTATCTCAGCGCCATGCGGCTTACACTCATGATAAACACGATATTGTGCATCCTCATTACGATCAATGCGCAAGAAATCGTAAAGATCGTTTATGGAGAAAACTGGTCAAAGTCCGGGACTATTTTGACGATACTCTCGTTGTCCCTCATCACGAGCATTTCCGGTCAGTTTGGTGGTTGGGCGCTGATCTCTTTGGGTCGAGCGCGCGAGTTGTTTGTATTTTCCATCTTCTCTTCGTTAATCCGATTTGCGCTCTTCCTGTTCGGCATTCAATGGGGGGCTCCGGGAGTCGCTGTCGCCTGGTGCATAACGTCTTGGGTGTTCACCCCGGTACTCTGGCTTTATGCGGCAAGAGGTACGGAGCTGAGATTCAAGGATCTTGTGAAGGCATCGAGCCTATTCTTCTTTGCTTATATTGCGATCGTCGCGTTCTTTATTATCGGGGAGTCGATAGGGACTTCATTTAAGGCCCTGTCTGTGCTGACTGAGGGCGGCCTCGTCTTAAAGACTATCAGCACGATGTTAATCTATGGAGCTTTTGTTGTTGCTCCATATCGTTTCGCCGGTTCCATGTGGGAGGACATGCGGCTCTTTCTAGACAAAGACGTCCATCCAGAGGATCTAAAGCATTGAAAATCATCGTCGAAACCACGGTTTTTTTGAACGGCGGGGACGCTGCGATCCAGGTCGCGACAAAACGGATTCTTAAAGCCGCGTTCGGAGACGATATCGAGATCGTTTTTGCGGACATGGATGCGCAGGTCGCCGAACGGTACTATCCGGGAAACACCTTTGTTTGCTTTCCTTCTGCACAGCTTCACAAGAGCAAACATATTAGGTTGCTGAATAGGCTGACAAAGGGACGGTTGGAGTTAAAGTTAGTTTATTCAATTCTGATCGCCATGATCTTCATAGAGCGGCATTTGAGCTGGTTAAAATACCTTGGGTATGGAGGCCAAGTCGCTCGAGCCTTACGAGAGTACATTGCGGCAGATCTCATTATTTCGACCGGCGGCACGTACCTTTCAAAGAAACACAGGCGGTCGGTTTCCCATCGGCTGCCGGAATATGAGAGAGACGTCTATCTTGGAAAGCCGCCCATTTTTTTTACGCAATCGATGGGTCCATTCGGCGACGATCGCATTTTTCACCGACTTGCGGAGATTCTGAGAAAAAGCCCTCTCATACTGGTCAGAGACCGGAAATCCATGGCTTTCGCGAAAGAGCTTGTCGGACATACGGATAATATTGAGGAAGTGGCAGACTGCGTATTCATTCTGACGGACCGGGACGAGATCGAGAGACGGCGCGCAGCGTCGCAGGTTGCGAAGCCTGGACGGCGGCCGAGAATCGCCGTGTCAGTTCGGCCGTGGGCGGATTTTGGGGAACGAGATTCTGAGGTCGGCCGCGCGAAATACCATCAATCGGTAGCCCGAGCGACAGCGTGGTTCGTGGAAGAGGTCGGGGCCGAAGTGACATTTATTTCGACCTGCCAAGGGATTCCCGAGTATCGCTTCAACGACTCGGACGCGGCGCGCGACGTCTTGAAGTATCTGCCGGAGCACGTGCGAAACAGCGTAGTCATTGATTTGCAGTTCAGGGACACCGAAACATTGCTTCGTAAAATTGGCGAATTCGATGGCGCCATATGCACACGCATGCACATGTGCATTCTGAGTTTGTGTCGCGGCCTTCCAGTCTTGCCGATTTGCTATGAGAGGAAAACAGCAGATCTTTTTCGATCACTTGATTTGGAGGATTACGTTACCTTCATCGACAAGATTGAGCCGGATGGTTTTCGCGATCTCGCTGAGCACTGGTGGCAAAACCAGGAATCGATAGCGGAAAGATCGCTGCGGGGAACCCTTGCGCTCCGTGACAGTGCTTTATCCACGGTTGGTATTCTCAAAAACAGATTTGCACCGGTGGAGTTGCAGACGGAGGCAGTATCCCCATGATTGCTGTCATTTCGCAATTCTTCAACACGCCTTCTGAAACATTTATCCGAGATCATGTCCGCCACCTCGCACCCGGTAGGACTGTGCTCATCTGCCAGGAGCCTGATGGTGCCGATCAATTCGGTTATCCTGTTCTTTCCGGGGTTCCGCGGCTGGCATCGCTTGGCCGACTACCCAGCCGCATTGCCAATGTGGCGCGTCTGGGCTGGCTTGCGTATGTGCGTGAGGGAATGTCGAGGAACGACGAGGACAGGGTCGTCGAATTCTTGAAGGCGCACAACGTGGATGCCGCCCTTGTCGAGTATCTTACGATGGGTGCGCTGTTTGCTCCCGCTTGTCGCCGCGCCGGCGTGCGGCTGTATGCCCACGCCCATGGGGCGGATTCAACCGTGATGCCCAGAAAGCAATTATGGCGACGTCGCTACCGGCGTCTGTTCGCCATTGCTGACGGCATCATCACGCCATCGCGTTTCATCGCCGATCGTCTGAGTAAAATCGGCTGTCCGAATGAGAAACTCCACGTCAGTCCGTGTGGAGTGTTGCCCGAGCGCTTCACACCATCGAAGCGCCAAAGCGGTCGGCTCCTTTTCGTTGGGCGGTTCGTTGAAAAGAAATCACCGCACCTCGCGATCGAGGCATTCGCCCAGATCGCTTCAAGGTTTCCCGAGGCGCAACTCGATTTCGTTGGGGACGGGCCCTTGATGGCGCGATCCAAGGCGTTGGTGGAGCAGGAGAACCTGTCGGATCGTGTCATTTTTCACGGCTCTCGAAGCACCGAATATGTTCAGGGCATGATGCAAGACGCTGCTATTTTCGTGCAGCATTCAGTGACGGCACGTAATGGAGATATGGAAGGCCTGCCGGTATCGATCCTGGAGGCCATGGCGAGCGCGCTTCCCATTGTGGCGACACGTCACAGCGGCATTCCAGAGGCCGTTGTCGATGGTAAGACTGGCATACTTGTGGATGAGCACGATATCGAAAGCATGGCAGAGGCGCTTGCTAGTCTCCTCGCAGAGCCTCACCGTGCTGCCAAGATGGGGGATGCCGGGCGCCAGCGCGTGCTGGATCAATTCACCCAACGGCACACGCGCGATCGCCTTCGACACGCCATGATGCTGCCGACAATTGCGGAACCTCTCGACTTCGCTGAGGGCCAGGTTCAATGAAGAATGCCGAGCAGTGGAAGCCTACTAAGTTCGAACGGACCGGCAAGGGCGTTTGGCGCTCGAACCGCAAGGAGGTACCGGCGCGGTCGCGATTGATCGCCGATCGATTGGCGTCCGTCTATGCCGCGGCGATCGCTACTCATGCCAAGGGTCGTCTTGTCGACTTAGGCTGTGGTGCCGTTCCGCTTTACGGGATCTATCGCGAGCATGTCAGCGATGTCTTCTGTGTCGATTGGCCGGGCAGCACCCATGGCGCCGCGTACGTCGACCTTTTCGCGGACCTCAACGAGCAATTGGTCCTGGAGCAGGAGAGTTTCGACACGGTCATCGCCAGCGACGTTATCGAACATCTGCATACGCCGCAGGCATTATTCGACAGTGCAGCCCGGGCTTTGAGGCCCGGAGGTAAATTGATAATCGGCGTGCCGTTTTTTTACTGGCTGCATGAGATCCCGCACGACTATCATCGCTACACCCGCTTTGCATTGGAGCGGATGACAATGAAGGCGGGCTTGAGCACAATCGAGTTGACATCCTACGGCGGTGTCACGGATGTTCTTTCCGATCTTGCCACGAAGGCGGTGGCGTCACGGCCCCGGATTGCCAGTTCCGTCTATTGGCTTACCACGCTGATGCGAGCGTTGCCTCCTGTCAAGAAATTGGGGCTTGCGACTCGCGAGAGCATGCCGATGGGTTATCTTCTGGTAGCTGAAAAAGTATCGGCCCCCCTGTCTTCGGGGGGAGGCTAATGCAGGACGCCGAATACTGCTCCTCCAACCAGTGTCGTCGATAGCTGTCAGGCCCGTTTTGATCATCAGCGGCACAGAAGAGAGACACGACAACGTTTCATCTTTGATCGCATCCAGAAATCGAATTGCCGGGAGCGCTAACTTCATCGGGTTGGAGAAATAGGACGATTCTCGTGGTGCCGCTGTCCATGCCCATGGGACGCAGCTATCTGTAGCACGACCGATTGGCAGAAAAGGGATACGGTGATTCTCAAGACATTTATTGGTTGGAACCGGGATGCTGCAGCATGGCTCGAACGCCGCTTTCCCGGAATTTTTGGTGCGCCGTCCTATAAAGCGGAGCTCGAGCGTCGTATCGCTGAGGACGTTGCGCGGCTAAGGCCGTCGGCGATCCTCGAGGTCGGCGGGATCGACAGGCCTCTTCTGGAGCGGGGGGCTGATTTTACCTATATCGGCCTCGATATAGAAGAAAAACCGGACTGCTATCGCATCTACGATCAATTTGTCGTCCAGTCGATCGAGCAGCCAGTTGATGTCGAAGCGGACATGCTTATTTCGATCACATTGATGGAGCATGTGCCAGACAACAAGGCAGCGGCGCGTTCGATGTTTTTGGCGCTAAAGCCCGGCGGCGTGATGCACCACTATATCCCGTCGAAGTGGCACCCCTATTCAGTGGCATTGCGGATCGTCGGGCCGGTTATGCAAAAATGGCTGATCCCGCACCTCAGGCCGTCTGCCGTCGGCGTTACCGGCTACCCGGCCTTTTTTGACCATTGCTCTCCTTCGGACATGGCGAAGTTGTTTCGCGACCAAGGATTTGAGCGGGTCGACGTTGTGTCATTTTACCGCGCCAGCGATTATTTTGCTTTCTTTTTGCCCGCCTACCTTTCCGTCGCTCTGTTGGAGAATCTTTGCGCAGTCCTGAACTGGCGCATGTTCTGTTCCGGCTTCGTCATCAGCGCTACAAAACCCACTCACTAGCAAGAACGAGGCCATGCGACTTTTTCAAAATTCTGGGCTCAACCCAAGCTATCAGCCCCGGCTCGCTGACCTCGTCGGGCAAGGGGGAGGATTCGAGCGGCAGAGGGAAGTGTTTCTGAACGATCGCTACGGGGCGGCACATATTCTCTTGCCGATACTCGGGCGCAGTCCGGAGGCGTTCTTTACGAATGGCGACGATGAATTACTGCAGCGGGCGTGGGCACGCGAAAACGGGCTGGGCCAAGATATGCCGCTGGCCGACATTCTGCTTGCCCAGATCGAGCATCACAAGACGGATGTCTTCTACAATCTCGATCCATTTCGTTACGACGCCGCCTTTGTGCGCCGCTTGCCGGGGCACGTGAAACGAAAGATTGCCTGGCGCGCCGCACCAGGCAGAATTGACTTTTCCGGCTATGATCTCGTGCTTTGCAATTTTCCGTCCATGCGACAACTTTGGGAGGAGCAGGGCGCCAGGACGGCTCACTTTTTCCCCGCTCACGACCCGGAGCTCGATACCGTCGCCGCAAATCGGGACAGGGACGTCGATGTCCTGTTCTTCGGTGGTTACAGTCGCCATCACCAGCGCCGGCGGCAGATATTGGAAGCTGTTGCAGGTCTTTCCAGCCGCCGCCGGGTTGTTTTCCATTTGGATCTATCACGCTATACACCGCTGGCCGAAACGCCGCTTGGCTGGTTCGGTCCCCTGAGAGCGGTACGCCGCCCGCCTGCGATTCGCGAAGTCAGTGCGCCTCCCGTATTCGGTCGCGCTATGTACGCACAGCTTGGAAGAGCCAAGGTCGTGGTCAACGCCTCGATCGACATGGCAGGCCCTGACCGTGGCAATATGCGCTGTTTCGAAACCATGGGCGCCGGAGCTCTGCTGGTTTCCGATTCCGGCAACTATCCAGCGCCGATGTACGATGGGCAAACCATGGCCGTTTATGAGCACCCGCAGGACGCCTCAGAACAAATCGAACGGCAATTGGATAGCGGAAGCTGGGACGGGATCGGTTGGGCCGGTCATCGCGCGATCCGTGAAGAATACAGCAAGCAAAGACAATTTGAACGGTTTCTCGAATTGGCATAGTGGGTTATCTAAGACGCTATCGTCCTCAGTCTTACCTATCAGCCCAGAAATTAGTGCGAAAACCCGAGGGCAGGCTGTTGGGCGACGCATTAGCTGGCCCGCGCCAGCCCGTTGTCTGGATTGGAAGAGACATGGTATCGATGTCTCTATTTCAACAGGTGCCGTCATCGTCATGCATGTCAGCAAACCCGTCCTGATCTACAAGGATTTGTGGGCCTGGAGCTTTGCCCTGGCGGTTGCCGGCTATCCGTTGGTCGGACTCCTTTCATCTGTGACCGGACGAGAAGATGAGAGGCTTTCGATCGCCTTTCGCATTCTAGTAGTTTGCCTCTGCGGGCTGTCGTTTTTGTTATCAGACCGGCAAAAAGCCTGGCGGTTCGGAGACGTATCGTTATTTTCTTTTGTCGGGCTTTACGTACTGAAGCTTGGCATTGACGCTTACGAGATCGATAAGGCATCGGACGACCTTGTATTTGCCGCGATCACTTCGATCGTCCCGGCGGCTTTTTTAGCCCTGTCAACGAATAGATGGTCGGAGATCAACGTAGCGTGGGCTCTTTTTGCCGTTGGGGCATTGAGCGTGGCGGGCGTCGTTTGGCTTCAGTATAGTGGTTCCAATACCGTGCTGCTCGATAACACGGACCGGGTCTATTTCGAGCGGTTGAACCCTATTTCCATTGGTCACGCCGGTGTGACTACACTTATCGCATCATACACTCTTGCGAGAATTTCCCAAAGAAAAGTCCTGAAAACCGCAATTGTCGCTGTGGTCGTCACCTCGGCAGTCGCCATTTATTTGGCTGCTGCACGCGGTCCGATTGTCGCCTTGGCATGTTGCGCCATTTTGCTCCCTATGCTCCGTCCCAAATTCACGACCATGATTATGTGTCTGTTGTTTCTGGCGGGCGCCGTGTTGGTGTTGGCGGTCACGGACATAACGCCGTTGCTCGATAAGTTCCATCTGACGGCGATTGGAAAAGACACTTCAACAACGTCCCGTCTGGGATCGATTGCATTGTCGTGGGAGCTGTTCCAGCAAAATCCATTGTTTGGCTACGGGACGCAACTGCCTTTGTACGGATATCCGCACAATATGTTCATGGAGATACTTCAAACCATGGGGCTTCTCGGCATGGCGATATTTGTCCCGGTTTTCGTGAAGATAGCAATGGCGGTAAAGTTCTTGGCCGACAAACGCTTGGTGCTTCTGCCGCTTTTGACCACCCAAGCCATCGTCGGAGCGCAATTTTCCGGATCGCTCTGGGGCGCAGCGTTCCTTTGGATTGTCGTTACGGTCATGATCTTTCGCGTCAACGCAATGAGGTCATTTGATTTGTGGGCACATCGACGTATGATGTGGCGCTCATATGCCCAGTTTGGGGCACCCAGTAGGGTCAGATAACCGGACAACATTGCCGCTCGAAACCGGTATACGCCGGATAGAAGCCTGCAAACGTTCGCCCGCCACTATGGAGCTTTGTCAAGCGCGTTCAGGAATCTCAAGGTAGCTTGCCACCACTCGGCTTTTTCATCCCATTTCGCTGGCCGATAGGGCGAATTGCTGCCGATGGTACCCCATATAACGATTCCGTCGGCGAGCCTCCTGCACATGTCCAGTTGGGCATACCAGAGGTCGCCCGGCAGAAAAGCAAGAGTCTTGTGAAATTGCGGCCACAGAAAGCAGTAGACCGGCTTTCCTCGTGAAATCCTTCGTGCTTCCCCGATATTGGATTGCGCATAGGCTACCCAAGCGTCCTTATCGCCGTAAAATGTATACAGGGAGGGAAATAGCGCATCGACATAAGGGACGAGGGCCGACGCGATCTTGGTATTTTGGAGTTTCCAGTCGTCCAGTTCAACGGCGCCCTGATGACCGATTGCTCTCCAATGATCCCTGATCGGCAAGACAGCATAGAGGCCGAGCTTGACGCTCGGGTCTGCCTTTCTGAAGGCGCTGAGCGTCTTCTGGTATTTCGCAATAGACGACGCTTGATCCGGGCCCTCCAAGGGCCAGCTTTCAATGTCGATATTCAGATATTCGTTGCTCCTCGGAATTGCCAGCGCTTGCTGCAGTTGGCCGGCGTCGGGAACATCATGTCCCAGAACATGAGGGTCCACGATCGTGAGATGCTCGAAACCGAACGAACGGAAATCGGGCCCGCCGGCGAAGTTCAGAGCCTCAAAAAGCCTGAATGGAGCCCGCGTCTGCGCTGTCGCTGGCCATGAGCCGATGAGAACACATATCAGGCAGAACACTGTCTTGAAAAACATGATGCTGGGTATCCGTGGTCGCAACGGGTGAGTTTGGCGCTGGCGAAATTCGCGCGGTTTGAATTCTCGTGACCTGAACTTGACGAGTCTCGAAGCGGTAGCTTAGCTGGACGCCTCGAACAACCTCCTGACTGAAGCGTGATCGACGCGTTGCTGCAAGGTGGCAGAGGCTAGAGCCGTCTCACCGAGGCTGCAAATTATCCACCTGGAACGGTGGACGAGCGAAGCGTGCAAGACTATGACCGAAGGCGCCGTCGCGCTCGTCAAGCTGAGCCTTGGCGGCGGCTGTCGTAGGCGCATCTGACACTCTGACGAGGAGATCGAGATCGTTGTGACCAGGAACGTGCCGCCTTACGCAGTTGTCGCCGGAAAGCTGGCGCGGATGATCCAGCATATGGTTTCTCTCGATGCCTGAAGCGGCCATGAATTGGGAAGACGCCGTCCGCTGGTGCATGAGCGAGCCTTCGATGAAAGAGCTCGCCCGCGCCGCATATTTCGACGATCCGGTCGTGGCCGCACAGCGCTATCACGAAAGCGCGGAGTTCGACGCGGTCCGCAGCATGATCCCGCGCAAGGCGGGCCGTGCTCTCGATCTTGGCGCCGGCAACGGCATTCTCTCCTACGCTCTGGCGCGCGAGGGTTGGTCCGTAACCGCAGTTGAGCCTGATCCGAGCGCGCTCGTTGGTGCCGCCGCGATTCGGGCACTTGCCGAAAGCACAGGCACTCCCATCGACGTGATCGAAGCCTTCGGTGAGGCGATCCCATTATCCGCCGCAGGCTATGATTTGGTCGTCGCAAGGCAGGTGCTTCATCATGCCCATGACCTTCCGGCTTTTTGCCGCGAAATGGCGCGTCTCTCTCGCGAAGGCGCGACGATCCTGTCGTTGCGCGACCATGTTGTCTCCGGGCCGCAGCAACTCGAGCCCTTTCTGCGCGCTCACCCGCTTCATCACCTCTATGGTGGAGAGAACGCCTTTACGCTGGCGGCCTACCGCGCTGCAATCCAGGAGGCCGGGCTGACGATCGACCGCGAATTGAACTCGTTCCAGTCCGTCGTGAATTATGACCCAATGACACCATCTGAGATTCGCGAGAGGCTCGCCAAAATCTTTGGTCCGTTCTCCCCGATTGTTCGCCTAGCTCTTTCGCCTGTTCCCTTTGGTGTCGTCGCCAGGGTCGCCGCGTCGGTTGACCGCCGGCCCGGGCGCCTGGTCTCTTTCCTTTGCCATAAGCACGGGAAGGACTGATTTCTTGACGCAATCAAAAGAGGCTAAGCCTGTCTGGGTGACTGGAGCCGGCGGTTTCATCGGCCTGCACCTCGCTCGTTTTCTTGCTCAAAAGGGCTGCCATGTCATCGGCTTCGGTCGAAACGAAGCACCGGGTTTTGCGTTGGCAACCAGCGGCGTATTTTTCCCCGGTGGAATAGCCGTGGAAACAATGGATGCGGCTCTGGCAGCGCATGGCCGCCCATCAGCCGTGTATCATTTGGCGGGTGGCGCAACGGTCGGCCAGTCAATTGCCGATCCCCTGAAGGACTTTGAACAAAGTGTTGTCTCTGCGGCTCGTGTCCTTGATTTCTTGCGCCGCCACGCACCCGATGCACCTGTCGTTCTTGCATCCTCGGCTGCGGTCTATGGCGGCGGACATGTCGGCCCGATCAGGGTCGACGCCACGCTCGATCCCTACTCCCCCTATGGCTATCACAAACGCATGGTGGAGGAACTGGGCCGGTCATACTATGCCGCATACGGCCAGCCGGTCTCGGTAGCCCGGCTTTTTTCGGTCTATGGTGAAGGGCTGCGCAAGCAACTGCTCTGGGATCTCTGCGGCAGGCTTGCAGCGGGTGAAACCAACATCGTGCTCGCCGGCACGGGCAAGGAAATGAGAGACTGGCACCATGTCTCGGATGTTGTGCGGCTGATCCATGGGGTTTTGCCTACCGGCGAACCGCGCTTTGCGATCTACAACGGCGGGGCAGGCGCTCCTGCATCTGTCAGCACGATTTCTGGTATGGTTTTGAAGGCCTGGGGAGGTGACCATCGCCTCTCGTTTTCTGGAGAGTCCCGGCGGGGCGACCCTGTCAATCTGATCTCTGATCCGTCCGGCGTCCCAGAGGGGCTTCAGTTGCAGGTGCCGCTCAGCAGGGGCATTGCCGGCTATGTCGATTGGTATCGCGCCGACGTTCTCGCCGAGCCTGTCGGCCGTCAGCGGCGCGCCGCGCCTTGATTACCGTCGGTTTCACTCTCATCGGCCGCGGAACTTGGTCAGGCGGCGAATCCTATCTACGCAACATGTTGAGCGTTATCGCCTCCGAGCTGCGTGGTAAGGTGCAGGCGAAACTGTTTCTTACACCCGAGCAGCATTCAAGCATTGGCGCGTCCTTCGATCATATGTTGGCTGCGCCTGCTATTGTTGATGACCGGGTCACAGGCGCCGGGCTCGGCAGGCGAGGGCTGATCGCACTTGCTGGCGGAAGGGACCGTGCCTTCGCGGGTCTTGTTGCTGCGCAAGGCATCGATGTTGTCTTTGAAGTCGCCCAGTGGTTCGGCAACCGGTTTCCCGTGCCGGTCGTTTCCTGGATCCCGGATTTCCAGCACCGTCGCCTGCCGCACCTCTTTCCGCGTAGCGCCTGGTGGCGCAGGGATCTCGGCTATCGCCTGCAGACATCCGGAAATCGCACCATAATGCTATCGAGTGGGGATGCGCTGGCGGACTGCGAAACATTCTATCCAGCCTCGCGCAACAAGACCGCCGTCGTGCGCTTCGCTATCGATCTCGATCCCGGCGCCATCCTGGCGCGTGCCGATGAGGCGCGCCAGGCGCATGGGCTGCCCGAGCGTTTCTTCTTTCTCCCCAATCAGTTCTGGGTCCACAAGAACCACAGGCTGGTCATAGAGGCATTGAAGCATATAAACCAGATCGGAGCGTTGGCCTCCCTGCCGCCGGTAGTCCTCTCCGGCCGCACCACGGATCCCCGCGATCCGACATTTTTCAAGCGTCTGATGGGCCTTGCTGAAACAGATGGACTTGGAAGCCATTTTCGACATCTCGGACTCATTCCCTATGACGATGTCGTCGCCCTGATCGGCGCTGCGGACTATCTCCTGAACCCTTCCCATTTCGAGGGGTGGTCAACCACGGTCGAGGAGGCGAAGTCGCTGGGCACGCCGATGTTGCTCTCCGACATTCCGCTGCATCGAGAGCAGGCGCCGGAATCGCTCTTCTTCGCACCCGATAGTGCGAAAGCTCTGGCGCAGCGTCTCATTGAGGCCGGGCAGCGCCCCCGCTTTGCCCGCGACAGTGTCGCCGCGCTGCAAAGTCGCCAACAGATCCGCCGCCGAGACTACGCGGCAGCGCTCCTTGCTTTGTTTGAAAATGTCAGAGGTGTCACCCAATGACCGAGCAGATCGTCAGTTTTGTAATGAGCGGCGGCGTTGGCTCACGGCTGTGGCCACTGTCGCGCGAGGACAATCCCAAGCAGTTCCACGATTTTTCGGGCGATGGCTCGATGCTGGCCAAGACGCTGCGCCGGCTGACGGCGCGGCCGGACGGCGAAACGCCGGTTTTCCTGATTGCCTCGGAGCGGCATGCCGACCGCGTTCACGCCGACCTCGCCGGCCTCGAACTTTCCGGCGGCGGCCCACTGTTCGAGCCGACCGGCCGCAACACCGCCGCCGCCGTTGCCTTGGCAACCTTGCGCACCTTGTCCGAATATGGTGACAGTCTGGTGCTGGTGGTGCCGTCCGATCATGAGATCGCGACCGCGCAGCAATTCTGGCAGAGCGTGGAAAACGGCACCACGGCGGCGCGTGAGGGCCGGCTGGTGGTGTTCGGCATCAAGCCCAGCCAGCCGGAGACCGGCTACGGCTATATCGAGGTCGCCGGCGAGAAGGATGGCATCTGCGATGTCTCGCGTTTTGTCGAGAAACCGGACCTCGCGACCGCGCAGAGCTATCTGGCGGCCGGCAACTTCTACTGGAACACCGGCATTTTCCTGTTTCGTGCCAGCGCCATGCGCGACGCTTTCACGGCTTTCGAGCCCGAGATATGGAATGCCACCGAAATTGCCTACCAGGCAGCGACATCAGATCTTTCCGGTCTCTATATGCCTCTGGAGCTCTACGCCGCCATTCCCTCGACGTCGATCGACTATGCGATCATGGAACGCGCCAGTCACATCGCCATGGTACCGGCCGGCTTCCGCTGGAACGATCTCGGTTCCTGGCAATCACTGCTCGATGTCGGTCCCTCCGACGAAGAGGGCAACGTTATCGTCGGCGATGTCGTCGCCATCGACTGCGAGAACTCCTACATCCGCAGCGACAGCCGCTTGCTGTCGGCCATCGGCCTGAAGGACGTTGCCATCGTCTCGACCGCCGATGCCACCTTCGTCGCCCCGGTCAGCCGCAGCCAGAACGTCAAGAAGATCGTCGAGCAGCTCGAAAAGAGCGGTCGGCTGGAAACCAGGTTCACGCCCGCCGACGACCGCGTGATCGAAAGCGGCGCTTGGCGGCGGCGCGTTCACCACTGGCTGTTTGAAGAGACGGTGCCGTTGTGGTCCACGGTCGGCGTCGACGAGCGCCATGGCGGTTTCCACGAGGCGCTCGGCTTTGACGCCACACCGCTGATGAAGCCCAAGCGCATGCGCACCATGGCCAGGCAAGTCTACGCCTTCGCTGTCGCCAAGGCGCGCGGCTGGGATGGGCCTGCCGACCGGTTGATCAGCCACGGCATCGAATTCATGAACAGGAACGGCCGCACCGACAATGGCGGCTGGGTGCGCACGCTTAATGTCGATGGCACGGTCGCCGATGCCACAGAGGATGCCTACGATCATTCCTGCGTGCTCCTGGCGCTGGCGCATGCCCATATGGTCGGCAATGCTGATGCATTGCGGCTTGGCGAAGAAACGTTTTCGTTTCTCGACGCGCACCTCGAGGATCACCGCATGACCGGCTTTCTCGAAACGTCGAGCGGCGAGGGCGAACGCCGCTCCAACCCACATATGCATCTGCTCGAGGCTTTCCTGGCCTGGCATCAGGCGACCGGCGACCTCGCCTATCTTCGCCGCGCCGCGCGCATCGTCGATCTGTTTCGCAGCCATTTCTTCGATCCGGAGAGCTGGACACTGGGCGAATATTTCGACGCCGAGTGGAGGCCGGCGGAGGGCGAGAAAGGCGTATGGACGGAACCCGGCCACCATTTCGAATGGGCCTCGCTGCTGGTCGACTTCGCAGGACGGACCGGCCAGAGCGAACTGACCGGCTTTGCCAGAAAGCTCTATGCCTCGGCCACTGCCAATGGCCTCAATCGCGCCACCGGCCTCGCCTATGGCGCCGTCTCGCGGCAAGGCCTGCCGCTCGACCTTGTCTCGCGCAGTTGGCCGCAGGCCGAAGCAATCAAAGCAGCGATTGCACTGGACGGTTCAGGCGGTCCCGACCTCAAGCCGGAGATCGAAGCTCGTGTCGGCCGCCTGTTCCGTTGGCACGTCAATCCGGCGCCGCTTGGCCTGTGGATAGACCGGATCGACGAGCGGGGCCGCTCGCTGGCGAGCGATGTACCGGCAAGCATCTTCTACCATCTGGTCTGTGCGCTGACCCAGTATCTCGACAGCACGGTCGGCGAATCTCGGTAGAGCGATTGACGAAGAGACGCGTGTTTGGCCACGGCGGGAGTGAGAATTTTTGTCGTTCAAGAAAATAGGCTTGCTGGCACTTGTTGCCTTGGCGTTTGCGATTGGCTTCTTTGTCATCGTCGTGAAAAAAGGGACGCCTGTTCGTTCGCAACCCCCCAGGCTGCAAGCGGCGCTTGAGCCGTTTGATGGCAAGCTTTCCATCCAGGCGATCGATGATCTTCGCGTCGCCGGCCGCAAGATTGTGTTGTGCGGCGTGGCGTTTACCAAGCCGCGATCCATGCGTGCGATGGTAACGGAGGCGGCGCGCCGGGACTACCAAGGGCTCGCCCTGACCTGCAAGCCGGTGGGAACGGGGACGCCTTGCGACGGCAATGTCGCCTCAAAGTTTGGTGATGCCATCGTTGTGCAATGCCTCACGGCCGATGGCACGGATTTGGCCGCGAAGCTTGCCGAGAACGGCATATTGTGTGGTCAGCCCGCGCAGGCGGGTCCGATCTACAAATCTTGCTTGTCGGGTTCGTAGCTCACGGCTTCGCTAACTGCCCTCGCGTCCGTCATTCCCACGGATCGCGACTGTCATAAAACGAAAGGCAGGATGTGCGATAACGCCCGCACGTCAAACAGAATCGACCATAATCCCTGTACGAAGCACGGCGCGATGGCGGCCATCAAGGCCACGAAATAGACCTGACTTTCCGATAATTTCCAGAGGGGCCGGCAGCGAGAATGCTAAATTCAAATCTGCCACGTGAGTGTGTCCAATGAAACACAGCGGAAACCAAAAAGTCATCTCGCAAATGCGAAACAGGTTGGAATCAAAGCAAAAAGCTGTTACGCGCTTGTTCAATACCTTGGTGCTTGGGCGGGGACGAGGTACGGCGGGACAAAAGGATCGAAACGAATGAACCTTACTGTAAAAATTGCGTTGGCCGGATTTGTCGCCTCGATCGGCTTCGGCCCGGTTTCGTCTTTCGCTCAGGAGACGTCATGCACCTGTACGACGGCTTATCAGGGTGCGGCGAATTCGATTGGTTCCATCGGGCAGGCCAATGGCGACGTAATGGTTTCGCAAGCCGCTGGTTATGGTCCCGCTAAGGCGGGAAGTGCTCTGGATTTCGGCAGCCGCGTAGTGGTCGGAGCCAAGGGATCGGCCTCCGTCAATATCGGTGGCTGCAACCTGGATGTGCCGGCGAATTCCAGCCTCGACATTTCTCGTGTCGACAACAATATCTGTCTGAAAGTGTTGGGCTCTGAGCATACGGCTCAGATTGGCTCGGACGGCAACAACAACCGGTCCTGGGTGCCGCTCGGTATTTTTGCGGGTATGGCTGGTGCGGCTGGTATCCTTGCTGCAACGCAGGATGACGACAACGGCGTCAGCCGTTAGGCGCAGTAGACGGTGCAGCAGAGGCATGTGACTGCCTCTGCTGCATTATGTTTGCCGACGCCCTGTGCGCCTTAACTCTGGCGCGCCGGCTGGAGCCGGAGATGTTGATGGAAATCATTAACCATACCGCTCTATTACTTGAGTTGAAGCTGAATGCGCTTCGTCTTGGGCGAGTTCGTCTAGGCCGACTGGGTGGCACTGTGACGGGTGGCGCGGCAACGCTGGTTATTAGCTTGCACGATGACGACAGCGCTGTCAGCGAATAGCTTGGATCTGGCATCTACCGCATTGCATGAACTTGATGAATGCGTCATTCGCCATCGTGCGGGTGGCGCATTTGCCTATTATCTGGGAGAAATTGTCACGTTGCTTCAGTGCGGCCACAAACGTCAATGATCGACCTGCATTCCCATATCTTGCCCGGTCTTGATGACGGCTCGCGCAGTCTTGCCGAATCGCTGGAAATGGCCCGGCTGGCGGTGGCAGATGGAACGACCCATATGGCGTGTACGCCGCATATCGTGCCAGGTATGTATGAAAACGGTTCGGCAAATATTGCCCCTGCGGTTCAAGAGTTGGAGCAGGCGCTACGCCGCGCCGCAATACCGCTTGCTCTTTACGTTGGCGCCGACGTGCATATAGCGCCGGATCTTCCTGAGCAATTGTCGCTAGGTAGCGTGCCGACCTTGAACAGATCTCGTTATTTTCTGTTCGAACCGCCGCATCACGTTCTACCGCCAAGACTGGAGGATCTTGCTCTGCGCCTCATAAACGCCGGGTTCATTCCGATTCTTACCCATCCTGAGCGACTAACCTGGATCAAGGCAAATTACGACGTTGTCGAGAGGTTGAATGCAATTGGCTGCCTTGTTCAGGTTACGGCAGACTCGATTGTTGGTGCTTTTGGACGCACGGCGCTTTACTATTCGGAAAAGCTGATTGACGAAGGCAGGGTAGATATTATCGCATCCGACACCCATGGCGCCAGCCGCCGGCGTCCCGGGCTTTCGCAAGCCGTCGCCGCTGCTGCGAAACGATGTGGGGAAGATGAGGCCCGCAATATGGTGTTGAAACGTCCAGGCGAAATATTGGCGAACCGGCCTCTCGATCCGGTCGGAAAGGCGAACGCAAAAAGGCCAGGCCCCGGCAACGTTGGTCGCCTCGCGGGATTGGGCCGCTTGTTGAAGGGCGGGGCCGGGTGATGGGCGTTTTTCATTTCGCAAAAATTTATGTGGGCATGATGTGCGTCTTGCTCGCTTCGCTCACGATGTCTGCCTGCACGAGCACCTCGTCAACGACACCGACTTCGGTCGATGCGCTGCAATTGACTTCAACCTCAGCGCCGCTTTCGGGCGGCGGCGCCCTGCAGGTCGTAAAGGACCTGCCTGCGCCGCAAAACACGCAGAACGG
>NZ_SUEO01000022.1:34547-46885 GCF_004962925.1 Mesorhizobium sp.
ACCTTTGTCTCCGAACGACGTGCTCGAGGTGAATGTGTTTCAGGTCGATAATCTGAACAGAACTGTTCAAGTCGACGCCGGCGGGCAGATTTCGCTTCCCCTTATCGGCACCGTCGCCGCGGCGGGAAAAACCGTCCGTCAGTTGGAGCAGGAAATCGAAACGGCTTACGGCGCCAACTACCTGCAGTCGCCCGATGTGTCGGTGTACGTCAAGGAATCGATCGGACAGCGCATTACCGTCGACGGCGAAGTCGCCAGGGCCGGTATCTTTCCGGTATCGAGCAATTCTTCTCTCATCGATGCGATCGCCCTTGCCGGAGGGTTCAATAACGTTGGAGACGCAAAAAAGGTCTTTGTCTACCGGACTATCGGCCGAAACACGTTGGTCGCAAATTACAACGTGGAGGAGATTCGTGCTGGCAAGAGCCGCAATCCACGTATCTACGGTGGTGACAAGGTTGTCGTCTTCGCCTCGAAATCGAAAATTGCGATGAACAATCTCAAGGACGCTCTCGGAGTTGCATCAAGCGCAGCGAGACTTGCAGTGGTCCCGGGACTATAAATTGCAGCTGGTCGGAATTTTTGGAATACAGACAAACCCCAGGATTATGTCGCACCATGCTCGATCGTAACCGACAGCATCAAATTGCAGGTCCAGGGCACGGCCAAGCCCTGTCGGCCGACCTGTATTATGACGGCGCGCAAAACTATAGCCCCTACGGCCGCGATTACTCGGAGCAGGACGAGGGCTTCAATCCGCTCAAGCTGCTTTTTTACGTTGTCCAGTATCGGTGGCTGATCGTCATGATGGCGGCGGCCGGGCTTGTCGCCGGCGTCGTCGTTACCATGATGCAGACGCCAAAATATCAGGCAACAGCGCAATTGGAAGTGCTGGTTCCTTCCGCCAAAGTTTTCCAGGACATTGAAGTGGTTTCTGAAACCGGCGATCTGCGGGCCTTTCAAACGGCCCGGGAGAAGCTGAAAAGCCGCGCATTGGCCCAGCGCGTAGTTTTCCAACTCGGTCTTAGCGAAAAGCCGGACTTCCTATTCCCGACGCCGAACTTCTCACCTAGCAATATTTTCTATCGTGCGTTCGGCCTTTCCAAGTCGCCTTCCATTGAAGAGAAAACCCCGGAGGAACGTGAGAGGATTGCGATCGGTCGCGTTCTAAATGACCTCACTGTCAATCTGGTTACTAATACTAGCCTCTTGTCGATTACGTTTGCTGACCAGAAACCGAAATATGCTAGTGACGTAGCGAACCAGGTTGCGCAGAGCTTCATCGATCAACGCTTGGACCAGACCAGCGAAACGTCCGACCTGGCACGACAGTTTATCCAGGAACAGGTTTTGCAGGTAAAGCAAAAGCTTCAGAAGTCCGAGGAGGACTTGGTTGCTTATGCAAAGGATGCCGGTATCACCATAACCGGCGACGAAAAGTCGCTGATTGGGTCGAACATCGAGGCCTTGAACACAGCGCTCGCGACAGCAATTCAGGAACGTCTCGATGCTGGCCGGATCGTGGAACAAATCGACAAAGGTCGCGGGTCGAGCCTTGGCCCGGTCCTGGAGAGCGAAGGTCTGCAGAAGCTCAGTGACAAATTGGCCGATTTGACCAGCCAGTATCAACAGAAATTGGGCATATTGAAACCTGGTTTTCCAGAGATGCAGCAGCTTCAATCGCAGATCAAAGAGTTGCAACGACTTTATAACAACGGCGTTTTGACAATAACCGACTCACTGCGGCAGAAATACCAGGAAGCTCAGAACAAGGAAGTCGATCTTAGCTCCAAACTCGCTGAGATGGAAAAGCAACAGATTGTCTTCAATGACAAAAATATCAAATATACCATCCTGAAGCGCGAGGTCGATTCGAACCGGTCGCAGTATGACAGCCTTATCGCCAAGCTGAATGAGGTCGGCGTCAGCTCCGAACTGAAGTCACAAAGTGCGGCAATCGTTGATTTCGCGACGCAGCCCAGGAGTCCTTATTCTCCGCGCCTGCCCATCAATCTTGCAATCGCGATGGCCCTTTTCTTGGCCCTGGGCGCATCAATTATCTATATCATCGAGTTGCTGAACAACACCTTCACCAACCCTGAGCAAATCGAGAAGGAATTGGGATTGGCGATGCTCGGCATTTTGCCCCATGTCGAAGACCGGGAACTAATAGCCAGCATCGCCGATCAGAAATCAGGATTATCCGAAGCCTACCGCTCGCTTCGGACATCGCTGCAATTCTCCGGTGCCGAAGGCGCGCCCCGATCGCTGCTGGTCACGAGTTCGGAACCCTCGGAAGGTAAGTCTACCACGTCGTTCAAGCTAGGACAGGATTTTGCCGCTCTCGGTGCAAGGGTTCTCATTGTCGACGGCGATCTTCGAAAGCCCAATCTTCACCGGCTGTTTGGCCTCGACAACACAATCGGACTGAGCAATCTCCTGACAAACACCGTCCGCAAGGAGGATCTGGCAAGCATCTTCAGGGCGACGAAATACCCAAATGTGACTGTTCTGACTTCCGGAACGATCCCACCGAACCCCGCGGATTTGCTCTCTTCGCCGAAGATGGCACTGATCATCACCAATCTCGGCAAGCGCTTCGACCTTGTCATAATCGATGCCCCACCGGTCGTTGGCCTTTCGGATGCGCCTATCCTCAGCCGACTTGCCGAGGGCACATTGATGGTCATCTCTACCAATCAAGTGACACGCAAGTCGGCGAAGACAGCGTTGAAGCGCCTACGAGCTGCTGGCGCGAATGTGGTCGGAGCGGCGATGTCGAAATTTGCGGTGAACAAGTTCGATTACAACTACGCCTACAAATATATGAACTACCAGTATTACGATTACGGCACGAGTACCCAGAAAATTGAGGGCAAGATCGATGACGGAGCAGGCCAGCCCGCTTATGCGAAATCTCCGGCGCTCAGGCGTCTGGTTCGTCGCATCCGTTCTGGTGTTGGTGGCTTCCTCGATCGGGCTAAGTCGGTTTCTTGAAACCGAAACGCCGGCCGTTTCTCTTGCACTGGATCCGTTGAACGTCGATGCCTTGATAGGCGAAATCACCGCCGACCTGAACGATACAAGCAACGCACCCGATCTTTTCGACGCATTGCTCGACAAGGCCGAAAGCGCGCTTCGTTTTGACCTTGCGGACGCACGTCTCTACAGCCTGATCGGCGAGATCAAGTACCGACAGGGTAAAAAAGACCAAGCTTATGAGTTTTTCGATCAAGCTCGAAAATTATCCAAGACGGAGATCCACGCGCTCCAGAGGTCGATAGGCCGTTCGATCGAAACAGGCGATCTGTCAAAGGCCGTCGGCGAGATCGATATTTTGCTGCGGCGATGGCCAGATCAATTTCCTGCGATTGCCGAGGGGCTGCCGACAATCCTCTTGAACCCCGATGGATACCAGGCGGTGCTGGCAGCCATCAGGGGCGCGGCGCCCTGGAGAGCCAATCTGTTGGTCACGCTTGCTAAGACCCCCGAGGGCCTCGATTTTGCAAACCGACTGTTGCTCGATTTGACTGGTACGAGCGCACCCCCGAACAGGAGCGAACTGTCCTATGTGATCAACGGCAATATTCGTCAGAAAGAATATGAACAGGCGTATCGCTTGTTTCTTTTCAGTCTGTCCGATCAAGAGCGGAAATTAGGTGGATACATTTTCAACAGCACATTTGAGCCTGTGTCTAGCGGCAAGCCTTTTGATTGGCAGGTCGGCGATCAGTCGGGCCTGGAAGTTACGTTTGTATCATCTCAAGATGCGGTCGAAGGCGAGGGTGGGGCAACGGTCCGCTTCCTAAACACGCCCGTCAAGAACACAGCTCTTCAGCAATATATCGAACTGCCTCCAGGCTCCTACAAGATTTCTCTGGCTGCGTCCGCAAGAAACCTGAAGCTGCCAAAGGAGTTGTTCTGGTCGATCAGATGCGTGGGGCCGGCCGGCGAAACAGCGCGTTTCAATATTCCGGAGGGTACATACAATCGCCAGGCGCTCAGTCAGGATTTTTCGGTTGGACCGGCTGGGTGCCCCATGCAATTGTTGAAGCTGGAAACTGCCGCAATCGCCGAGAGCTGGCGCTTTCGATATGTCGGTACGTTGATAATGCACAAATTGAGCATCGAGAGACTTTCATCTTGAGCGATCGGCCATCGGAATGGGATAAATATCTCCTCGGATCGGTTCTGTTTATATCGCTGCTGATCGGCGGTGGCACTGCAAGCGGCCTCTATACGGACACGCTGATTGAGATCGCGGCAATTGTCTCGGCGGCAGCTGTCTTTTCACAGAAGTCTGGCCAGAGACTCCCCCACTCTGTTCTGTGGCTGCTTATCTTCGCGGTGGCGTTGGTGATCTTGCAAATTATCCCGCTGCCTGCGGCCATATTCAGTGGATTGCGACCAGAGCTGTTGCTCGCGGATTCCGAGCTGGTTGGAGAAACCCGATTTCGTTTCGTCAGCGTCGGAGTTGGACGGACGATTGAATGTCTGTTGTATCTGGTAGCGTCGGCGGCATTTTTTTTGAGCGTATTGCGTTTGCGCGCCGAGCAGGTGCGTGGGCTTCTGCCATTCTTTTTTATGGGTGTTATCTGCAACGGCTTGGCAGGCGCGATTCAGTATTCGCTCTCAGATGACATCGCCATAGTAGGATTGTTGCCCTTCACGATCAATGCCGGGCTTTTTGCCAATCAGAACCATTTTGCGGCTTTACTTTTTGTTTCTATTCCCTTCGTCGTTTATTACGGTCTGTTCCGAGGACATCTTTTGTCTGGATCGGTCGGGCTGGTCACGCTTTTGCTGCTTCTTTTGGCAGCCGGTTCGCGCGCCGGTGTTCTGATTGGGCTGGCGATCACCGTACTCTCCATCGTCTTTCTTTCAGCGCGTTCCAAGGCGAGTGGAGTCGGCATCCTGGTGATTTTCATCGCGCTTTCGGTCTACACCATGGGCGCGTGGACTAGGATCGATGCCGAGGCGGTTGATCCGGATTTCGGGCGAGGAGAATTCGCGCGTACCACTGTCGAGGGGATCAAAGAAAATTTGGCTACCGGCGTTGGATTTGGGAATTTTCAAAAGGCTTATCAGATATACGAAAAAGAAGAGATGATTTTCAAGCAGTTCGTAAATCATGCCCACAACGAGTATCTTGAAATAGCCTTCGAAGGTGGAGCTCTCGCCATTCTGCTGATGGTGCTTTATTTCGTAATTCTTTTGATGGCGTTTACTAGAATTCGCCGCGATCCTCTTCAAAAGGCGGCGTTTCTCTCCGTGTCCTTTCTTCTCATCCATTCACTGGTTGATTATCCGTTGCGGACCGAAGCGCTTGCAATGACGTTTGCGTTTATGAATGCCATCATCTTCCACAAAGGATTTGCAGACCGTTTGGCCCAGAAGAACGAATTGATCGAGATCGACCACAACGGTGACAAATTGTTCGTTCCGATCGAAACTTCGTCCCAACGCAAGCCAAGATTGACAAGCCGCCGCGCGAAACATAAGCACGAACGCGCGAAACATAAACACGAATAAGTTGCGTCGGCTGGGGAGCGAAGACGGTTTTTAGGAGAGCTTGTTGAAAGGCATTATCTTGGCTGGGGGTAGCGGAACCCGGCTCTATCCGCTGACCCTGGCGGTTTCTAAGCAAATCCTGCCGATATACGACAAGCCGATGATCTACTATCCGCTGAGCGTCCTGATGCTGGCGGGGATCCGCGAGGTTCTGGTCATCTCGACCCCGCGCGACCTGCCAGTTTTTCAAGATTTGCTTGGTGACGGATCGGAATTCGGGCTTGACCTGTCCTATGCCGAGCAGCCGCATCCCAACGGCCTTGCTGAAGCCTTCATCATTGGCCGCGACTTCATCGGCAATGACAGCGTCTCGATGATTCTCGGCGACAACATCTATTTCGGCGAAGGGCTGTCGCAGCTCTGCCGCACAGCAGCTTCCCGCAAAAGCGGTGCCTCGGTGTTCGCCTACCATGTCGAGGACCCGCAACGCTATGGCGTGGTTTCGTTCGACAAGGTCAGCGGCTCCGCTTTGACGATCGAGGAAAAACCACAGGCACCGAAGTCGAATTGGGCCATCACCGGCCTCTATTTCTACGACAATGATGTCGTGAATATAGCCCCGACGATCCGGCCCTCGGCGCGTGGCGAGCTCGAGATCACGGCGGTCAACAACGTCTACCTCGAACGTGGGCAGTTGCAGGTTCATCAGCTTGGCCGCGGCTATGCCTGGCTCGATACCGGCACGCATGACAGCCTGCATGAAGCCTCTTCCTTCGTGCGCACGATCGAGCATCGTCAGGGTATCAAGGTTGCCTGTCCGGAAGAAATCGCCTTCGAGCAGGGCTGGCTGACGGCGGACAAGGTTCTGCAGCGCGCCACGCGCCTGGGAAAGAATGAATATGCCGCCTATTTGCGCAAGCGCGTCATCGAGTTGACGGAGAGCTAGGGTGCTGGAGATCAGACCACTCGGTCTCGATGGCGTGCTGGAGATTATCCCGAAGCGGTTCGGCGACACGCGGGGATTCTTTGTCGAAACCTACAACGCCGAGCGGTTTTCAGACGCCGGTATCGATCTGCGTTTCGTCCAGGACAATCACTCCTATTCCGCTGCCGCGGGTGTGTTGAGGGGGCTTCACTATCAACTTCCCCCGCGTGCCCAGGACAAGCTACTGCGCGTTGTCCGCGGCAGGATTCTTGACGTTGCGGTCGATATTCGCCGCAGCTCGAAGACATTCGGAAAATGGGTGGCCCTCGATATCTCCGCCGAAAAGGGCAATCAAATTTTGGTGCCGAAAGGCTTCGCGCACGGTTTCGTCACGCTCGTGCCGGACACCGAGGTGCTGTATAAGGTCACCGACACCTATTCGCCGGAGCATGACCGATCGATCCGTTTCGACGATCCCGCCATCGGCATCGAATGGCCGTCGATATCAGGCGGATTTCAACTTTCGGACAAGGACCTCAAGGCGACGACGCTCGCCACCGCCGAGGTGTTCGCGTGAAAGATGTTTACGTGAGGAGAGCGGCATGAATTTTCTGGTGACTGGCGGTGCCGGCTTCATCGGCTCGGCGGTGTGTCGGCATTTGTGCGGCAATCCGGCCTACCGGGTGACCAACGTCGACAAACTCACCTATGCGGGAAACCTCGCCTCGTTGCGGCCGATCGAAAACGCGCACAACTACAGATTCGTGCACGCCGATATCTGTGACGACAGGACGATTCTGGAAGTGCTGCACCGCGACGACATCGACGTCATCATGCATCTTGCCGCCGAAAGCCATGTTGACCGGTCGATCGACGGGCCGGGCGCGTTCATCGAGACCAACATCGTGGGAACCTACCGAATGCTCAATTCGGCCCTGGAATATTGGCGCAGACTTCCCGACGAGAAGAAAAGCCGTTTTCGTTTCCATCATGTTTCGACCGACGAGGTGTTCGGCGATCTGCCCTTCGACAGCGGTATCTTCACCGAACAGACGCCCTATGCACCGTCTTCGCCCTATTCGGCGTCGAAGGCCGCATCCGACCATTTGGTGCGCGCATGGCATGACACCTACGGCCTACCGATCGTCCTGTCGAACTGTTCGAACAATTACGGTCCGTTCCATTTCCCCGAAAAGCTGATCCCGCTCGTCATATTGAACGCGCTCGACGAAAAACCATTGCCGGTCTATGGCGCCGGCGCGAACGTGCGCGACTGGCTTTTCGTCGAGGACCATGCGCGCGCCTTGGCCACGGTCGCGACCCAGGGCGCGGTCGGGGAGAGCTACAATATCGGCGGCGGCTCGGAACGTACCAATCTGGCGGTGGTCGAGGCGATCTGCAGCATCCTCGACAGCAGGCGGCCGCGTTCCGCCGGTCGGCGCTATCGCGATCTCATCACCTTCGTTGCCGACCGCCCGGGCCATGACCGGCGCTACGCAATCGACGCTTCGAAAATCGAGCGCGACCTCGGCTGGACGCCGCGCGAGAGTTTCGACAGCGGCCTCGCCAGAACGGTCGACTGGTATCTTCAGAACGAGTGGTGGTGGGGTCCGATCCGCCGCGAGCACTACGCCGGCGAGCGGTTGGGTGAAGCGCACAAGGGTGCCGCGTGAGGCTTGTCGTCACCGGACGCGACGGGCAAGTTGCTAGGAGCCTTGTCGAGCGTTCGCATGCGCGCCTAGACTTCGAGGTTGTTACGCTCGGCAGGCCTGAACTCGACTTGGCGAAGCCGGAGACGATCGCACCGGCGCTGGCCATTGCCCGGCCTGACCTGGTCGTGTCCGCTGCCGCCTACACCGCAGTCGATCAGGCCGAGGACGAACCGGACCTCGCCTTTGCCGTCAACGGCGCCGGCGCCGGTCATGTCGCCGAAGCTGCGGCAGGACTTGGCGTTCCTGTCATCCATCTGTCGACCGACTATGTCTTCGACGGAAGCGGCGAGGGGACCTATAGCGAAGATGATGAACCCGCTCCGCGCAGCGTCTACGGCGCCTCGAAACTCGCCGGCGAGCACGCGGTCGCCAAGGCCAACCCGCATCACCTCATCTTGCGCACGGCATGGCTCTACAGTCCGTTCGGCAGGAATTTCGTCAAGACGATCCTGAAGCTGGCAACTGATCGCGACGAGATAGCTGTGGTGGCCGACCAATGGGGAAACCCCACTTCCTCCCTTGATATTGCCGACGCGATCCTGCACTGCGCGGCGATGCTGCACGGCAACAAGGGCTTTGCTTCCTTCGGCGTCTATCATCTGGCGGGAACCGGCGAGACCAACTGGAGCGGCTTTGCCCGTCTTATCCTGGACACAAGCCGCGTGCTTGGTGGCCCCGATGCGCGGGTGCGGGATATCGCCACCGTGGATTATCCGACCAAGGCGCAGCGCCCGGCCAATTCTCGCTTGGCGACGACGAAATTCACGTCCGAGTTCGGATGGACGGCGCCGGAATGGCGAGAGTCGACGAAAGAGGTGGTCCGTCGTCTTCTGATCGGAGAGACGAGACAGACATTGACAGTATGAACAAGCAACCATCTCCGGAAAATATGCGTAATGCGAAGCCCGCGCCACGTGCCGCCGAAAAAGCAGCGGCGAAGGCGCGAGCCAAAGCCAAACCGGCCTCCGCCAAGCGCACCTGCATTATGGTGCTCGGCATGCACCGTTCCGGCACCAGTGCACTGACCAGGGCGATCAGCCTGCTCGGCGCCGGGTTACCGAAGAATATGCTCGGCGCCAATCCAACCAACGAAACAGGCCACTGGGAGCCGCTGCGGCTTATGGAACTCCATGACCGGATGCTGGCCGAGGCTGGCAGCCGATGGGACGACTGGCGGGCTTTCGATCTGAGCGACCTGTCGAAGGCGCGTGCCCGACTCTATCGGGCCGAGATCGCACGGTTGATCGACGAGGAATATGGCAACGCATCGCTCCTGGTGCTTAAGGAGCCGCGCATCTCGCGTTTCGTGCCGCTGTATGCGGACGTCTTGAAGTCGATGAAAATCGATCGGCGATACGTGCTTGCAAGTCGCAATCCGCTTGCGGTCATCGCCTCGCTGGGCAAACGGGGCGGGTCAACGCCTGGGTTCGGTGCGCTGCTTTGGCTTCGTCATCAATTGGAAGCCGAGTGTTCGACGCGCGGGGCGCCACGCGTGTTCGTATCCTATGAGGGGATGGTACAAAATTGGCGACTGGTCCTAGAAAAAATCGGCACTGCGCTCGATCTTGTCTGGCCACGGCCAATCGAGGAAGCCGCCGCTGAAGTCGACGCCCATATTTCAACCGATCACCAGCACCACGTAGCGAGTGACGGCATGCTCTTGGCGGACGAGCGAGTCGGGAACTGGGTGAAAGATGCTTACTCTGCACTCAAGGCTTTGGAGATACATGCCAATGATGCCACGGCCATGGCAATGTTGGACCGCATCAAAGATGAGTTTGATGCGGTCGCTCCCGTCTTCGGCGATGCATTCTTCCCTGAACTTGATACGCGTCTTCAGGTGCTCAATCGAGAAAACACGGCCCTGCGGCAATTATTTGAACAGCGCGAAGACGAGATAGCGAGACTGACATCTGAGCAAAGGCAAAAAGATTCACAAGTTCAGGTGTTGACCACGAAACTAACAGATGAGCGCGCGGATTTTCTACGTTTGACGGAAGAATCAAACTATCTAACACACGAACTTCAAAAAAATCAAAACCTGGTCATTGATCTAAATCATCAAATACAGAATTTTAAGGCCGAAAAACTAGCACTCGAAATTCGATCAAACGGCGAATTGTCGAGTTCCGCACGCGAAGCCGGCAATCATTCAGCTTCGTTTGAGGCCCTTTCCAAAATTCCGGAAGAGCAAGAAACAGTAGATATCAAAGAAGATGATACCAAATTAATAGCTTTTTACCTGCCTCAATTTCATCGAATAGACGAAAATTCTGAATGGTGGGGGCCGGGGTTCACTGAGTGGACAAATGTTGCCAGAGCCACTCCAAACTTCGTTGGCCACAATCAGCCAAAAATTCCCCGTGATTTGGGATACTACGATCTTACGCACCCGAATACCATGCGGGAGCAGGTAGAAATTGCCAAGCTATACGGATTGCATGGGTTTTGCTTTTACCACTATTGGTTCAGTGGCAGAAGGGTACTGGAGGCGCCTGCCAATATATTTTTAGAAAGTGATTTAGATTTCAAATTTTGCATGTGCTGGGCCAATGAAAATTGGACGCGTGCTTGGGATGGCGACACGAAAAATGTCTTGCTCGAGCAAAAGTATGCCGAAGGAGATGCCGAAGCATTTATCGACGGGATGCTGGCTTACTTCGATGACCAAAGATATATCAAAATTGACGGTGCGCCTCTGTTGTTAGTTTATCGGGCCAAGGAGATACCGAACCCCCAGCGCTGGTTTTCTACATGGCGTGATCGTGTCACCGCTCATGGATTTCCAGGCCTCCATATTTGCGTGGTCGACTTCTACGACATATCCGCACCCGAAGAAGTTGGGGCCGACTCGCTGGTCGAGTTTCCGCCACACAAATTTAACGGACCTCAGAATCACCCGTCTGAATTTCCCGCAATTACAAATCCCAACTTCTCTGGCGGTATAGTTGACTATCGAAAAATGATCGCCCAAAGCGCCAATCGTCTGAGGCCGTCCTTCAAAATGTTTAGGGCTATTATTCCAGGTTGGGACAACACGGCGCGCCGACAGAACAACCCGACGATAATTGTTAACTCGACGCCTAAACTATTTGGTGAGTGGCTTCGCTTCTTACGCTTTCAAGCCAGGCAGGATCATGCTGAACCTGACAATCGCCTTATCTTTGTCAACGCGTGGAATGAATGGGGTGAAGGGTGCTATCTGGAACCCGACCAGCAATGGGGCCTCTCATATCTAGAAGAAACGCTTCGGGGGAAGTTCTTTCACCCAGCCAGCGAACCTGTCGGGATTGATGCCGCTCGATCGCGTTTATTCGATCGGCTTGTGGCAATAGCCAATCACGGAGAGATTTCGAGTACCCCCATACCTAAGGAGACTTTTCTAAATATTAGACCTCCCGGCCGAATAGCCGAAAGAGCATCAGCGGTACTTCGACAGTCTTCAACACTGCATGCCATTGCCAGATATCTATATCGTCATTTGCGGCAGAAGGGGCGTGGTTACAGTGGATAGCGTGGCCGTTGTTGCTCATTTCGATGTAAATGATCGCGTCGAACCCAATTTTTTTGACCTATTGACTGATCTCTGTGGGTTATTTGACAGAGTCGTTCTTGTGACGACCAGCAAAAGTGCTCCCGATCTGATAGAAAACTTACCTAATATTACAATAATAAGGCGGCCTAATTTTGGATATGATTTCTATAGCTACCGCGTTGGATTGACCTACGCGTTAGAAAATTGGGAGGTGGGCAACATACTGCTGATAAATTCCAGCTTTGTAATCCTATCACGCGATGTTTTTAGGCGCGCGTTAAGTAGGATGTCCAAATTGGGTTCTGCTTATGATGTGGTTGGGGCGACTGAGTCTTTGCAGTTTTCCTGGCATGTTCAGTCGTATTTGTTATTTTTAGGAACAAGTATTATTGAACGACCGTGGTTTATAGCGTTCATGAATAGTATAGAGCCAACTAACTCAAAAATCGATACTATTATGAAGTTTGAGATCGGTTTGTCCTCGGAACTAAGACGCAATGATGCTGTGGTCACAACTCTCTTACAGCCGTCCCTTGAGCAAATTGAGGACGCCAGCCATGGCTGGAGCGAAGGCGACAAGAAGCAGTATGCCGACAAGCTAGATGTCGTTTCTGGTGCAACGCCGCCAATTCAGAACTTTAATCCCGTGCACCAT
>NZ_SUEO01000230.1 GCF_004962925.1 Mesorhizobium sp.
GTCGCCCTGATCATAGGCTCGCTGCCGGTGTTCGCCGGGCTGGCGGTCGTGCTGCCGATCCTCGGTCACGCCACCTGGCACGTCTATCGCAAAGTTGTGGAATCGCCGGCTTCCACCAAACCGGCGAACACCGGCAGCGAGCCTATGATCAGGGCGACGGCGACAATCAGTCCCCAGACAGCCATCACGATCGGGTTCGCCAGGACCACCCGCACCGAGGTGTGGATGGCTTCATAGGCACCGACGTCGCGGTCGAGCAAGAGCGGGAACGCGACGACCGTAGTGCACAACACGACCGCGGCGAAGAGGAAGCCGATAGCGTGGCCCAGGATGATCAGCGTCCAGCCACGTCCCGTGGCGAATATTTCGCTGATGAAGCCGGATAGCGATTCCGGCGGCGCCGGGCCGAAGAGGTTTTGGTAAAATGCCTGCGCGGTCAAAAGCCAGGCAACGAAGATCGCAAGCAGCATGATGCCGACCGCCGCGATAGCCGGCAGCGCCGGAGAATTCCTGACCTCGAAGGCGTGGCCCCAGGAGGCGTCCAGCCCAGCCTCCCGTCGCCGGCTGATCTCATAAAGGCCGAGCGCCGCGAATGGACCGATCAGCGCAAAACCCGACACCAGCGGAAACAGCAACGGCAGCGCATTGTTGCCCGATGTCCAGACGGCGAGCACGACGCCGACAAGCGGATAGATCAGACAGAGGAAAACGATATGCGACGGTTTGACCATGAAATCGTCGACGCCACGCCTGAGCGCGTCGAAAAGGTCGGAAACGCCAATCTTTCGAATTCTGGTGTGTTCCAGCGTCTCGCTGGCGCCTGCAATCACGTGAAAACTTGCCATGACCATTCCTCCAGACCAGGTCCGGTAAGGTCGCGGTTCACGGTGCCGTCGTTCAGCGTGACTGGCCACGCAAAACCGCGACCTGCACCATGATCAACATACTCTCTTGCATGGCGTTTGTCGCCCTTTGTCAGAACAGCGCGGCTCCAGTGATCAGGCTAGCTCTAACGGCCTTTCTTCGATATTCTCCAAAGTGGGTTGAAGGGTGAAGGTCATGGATGGAAAGACCGTTCTCATACTCGGCCTTGGCATAGTTATTCTGCTGTTGCTGGGCTTCTGTGCACTGCCAACGTGAGATTCGAGCAGGTTCGGCCACACCTCGTTCGGCAATCGCCGACTGACTGTCTCAATCTGGCAAGCAAATCCGAGGTATACCGTCAATTTCCGGCTGACATGACGGCACGCAATACGATGGTGTCGGCAAGCAGCACGGCAAAGATCGCGAAGAGATAGAAAATCGAATAGGCAAACAGCGCCTTTGCGCGTTTCATCTCCCAGCCTTCAACCCTTTTGTCGACCAGAAGCTTCCAGGCATGCCAGATGAAGCCTGCGCCCAATGCGGCCGAAACAATCCCGTAGAATCCGCTCGCGAAGCCGAAAGCCCAAGGCAGCACGCCGATTGGTGCCAGGATCAGCGAATAGACGAAGATTTGTTTTCTGGTTGAAGCCTGGCCGGCCACGTTCGGCATCATGGGAATGCCGGCCGCGGCATAGTCGCCGATCTTGAACAGTGCGAGGGCCCAGAAATGCGGCGGCGTCCAGAGGAAAATGATCAGAAACAGGATGAGGCTTTCAATCCCGACGGTGCCAGTGGCCGCCGCCCACCCGATGACAGGAGGAAGGGCACCCGCGGCGCCGCCTATGACGATATTCTGCGGCGTCGAGCGTTTCAGCCACATTGTATAGACGACGACGTAGAAGAAAATGGTGAAGGCCAGCAGCGCTGCGGCAAGCCACCCCACCAGCACGCCGAGCGTCATGACCGAAAGTACGGAAAGCACCAGGCCGAAGCCGAGAGCTTCGCCTGGCGTGACCCGGCCTGATGGGACCGGCCGCTTTGACGTGCGCGACATCAACGCATCAATATCGGCATCATACCACATGTTGAGAGCCCCGGCCGCTCCTGCTCCAACCGCAATTGCACCGATTGCTATCACGGCGATGACCGGATTCATCACCCCGGGCGCCACCATCAGGCCAACGAAAGCGGTAAAGACAGCAAGCGCCATGACGCGCGGCTTCAGAAGCGCGAAGAAGTCACTGACCGTGGCTTCCGAGATCTGGATACCGGTATCCTCGAGGCCGCTTTCCCGAGCCGACATTTCAGGCGACCACCGATGGAAGCGGGCAATCTGACCGACCGAACGGTCGGCGGAAGAGCCAGGTCACTTCCTGGCGGAAGAACCGGGTTACTTCCTGGAGGAAGAACCGGGTCATTTGGAGAATTGCTTCAGATAGGCGATGACGTTGGCGACGTCTTCCTCCTTCTTGAGGCCGGGAAACGCCATCTTTGTGCCTTTGACCATGGCCTTGGGATCTTGAAGGTAGCTGGTCAGCGTGGCTTCGTCCCATTTGACGCCGGATTTACCCGCCTCGGTCATGGCTTTGGAATATTTGAACCCCGGATGCGTGCCGGCCGTCCGGCCGATGACGCCGCTCAACGACGGACCGACCTTGTTCTGGTCCTTGTCCGCGACGTGACAGACCTTGCATTTGGTGAAGACCTTCTCACCCGCGGCGGCATCCTGTGCCTGCGATTGGTTTGTGATGAACGTCGCAACGGACACGACGGCGAAAAACGCGATTGCACGCATGGCATTTCCTCCCCGATCGCCAAGTCTGCCTTGGACGATCTGCGCGTGCCGACACGGCATGCGCCCCTTGCACGACAGAGCGGAATATCCGCGTCTCCCGCTATGGAATTGCGGCGTCTACATACCACAGAATTTGGCTGGCAGATAGAAGAAGCCCACCGGCAAGATTGCCGCCAAAGCGACGAGGGAGCTCGACGGCGCGCAGTCGGAACGCATCCCGGGTCGGAGGCGTTAGAACAGCTACGGTTCAACGTCCCCAAGATCAAAGATCAGAGAAGCGTCCATGAACGACAGCAGCGTCCTGGAGGTGCGCCACGGCACCCTCACGATCGACGGCGAGACGGTCTTCTACAGAGAGGCAGGCCCTGAAGCCGCGCCGGTGTTGCTGCTTCCGCATGGCTATCCCTGCTCATCCTTTGAATATCGCCGGCTGATGCCGGCGCTCGCTGATCGGTGGCGGACGGTCGCGCCGGACTTCCCCGGCTTTGGCTACAGTGGAACCCCCGATCCGGCGCGGTTCGGTTATGATTTCGACGCCTACGCGACTTTCCTGGAGCGGTTCACCGACGCGCTGGGGCTCGGCAGCTACGCACTGTGGCTGCACGACTACGGCTCGCAGATCGGCCTGCGCCACGCCATAGCGCATCCGTCGCGGATCAAGGCCCTTATCATCCAGAATGGCGACATCTACGCGGATGCTCTTGGCCCCAAATACGAAACGATCCAGCGTTTCTGGCGGGATCCTTCACCAGCGAACCGTGCGCCGCTGGAAAAAGCGGTGAGCGAGGACGGCTTTCGCGCCGAGTTCGTGGGTGAAGTCGATGACGACGTCGCCCAACGTGTGCCGCCCGATCTGTGAAATTGCATTGGCCGCTGATGGATACGCCCGTGCGCCGCGCGCTTTCAGTCGGACTGATGGAGAAGCTCAAGGCTAATCTCGACTGGTTTCCTCGTTACCAGGAGTACCTGCGCGAACAGCGGCCGCCGGCAATGATTCTTTGGGGGCCGAAGGACGAATACATGCCCGAGCCGGCAGCGCGCGCCTATCTGCGCGATCTTCCCGAGGCCGAGCTGCATTTGCTGAACGACGCAGGGCACTGGCTGCTGGAGACCCATTTCGATGTCGCCCTGCCGCTGGTGCGACGGTTTCTTGGCGAGGCCCTGCATTAGTCGCCCGCACAGAGGAGCACTTCATGACCGACAACGCCACAATTGCCCGGATCTGGCGCGGAAGGACACGCCGTGATCTGGCAGATGCCTACGAGCCATATCTACGCCGCGAAGGCATTCCGCCGCTTCAGGAGAAGGCACTTGGCGTGCAGCTATTTCGCGAAGATCGCGAAGAAGAAACAGAGTTCGTGACGATCTCATATTGGCCTGACGTCGAAGCCATGGCGAGCTTCACCGGCGGCGACCCGCACAAGATCCATCACCTGCCGCGCGACGAAGAGTTTCTTGTCGAACTGCCAAACCGAGTGACCGTGATGCGGATTCTCGTCAATCAGTCGCCTCGCGATTAGGGCGGCGGTAACGGCTGCAGCTGATTCTCGCGATGTTCATCAGCCGAGTTCTAAAGGCAGGCCGCCATCAGCGCGTCGGTCTCGATCCCGGGTGCGGAGAATTCCTGCACGAAGTTCCCGTCCTTCAGCACCAGGACCCGATCGCAGACCTTCGGCAGTTCCTCAATCTCGCTGGACACGAAAATGATGCTTTTGCCCTCCGCGGCGAGCTGGCGAATGATGGCATAGATTTGCGACTTCGCTTCGACGTCGACACCCCGGGTCGGCTCGTCGAGCAGCAGGATACGGCTGCCGGCATAGACCCAGCGGCCGATCACCACTTTCTGCTGATTGCCGCCCGAAAGCGTGCCGACCGGCGTGTCGATACGCGCCGTCTTGATACCGATACGACGGATGATGTCGCCCGCCGCTTCTGCCATCCTCGATGCCGAGATGACGCCGTTCACTGCCACCTTCGAGAAGTCGGTAGCGACGGTGTTTTCGTTCACGCCGAGCAGCGGCATGATGCCGTCCTCCTTGCGGCTTTCCGGCGTCATGCCGATCCCGCTCTTGACCCGCTCGCCATAGGAGCCACGGGTGATGTCCTTGTCACCGAGCAGCACGGTGCCGGCGCGCACGCCATCGAGCCCGCCGATCGCCCTCAGCAGCTCGGTGCGGCCCGAGCCGAGCAGGCCGGCAAAACCCAGCACTTCACCGCATTTGAGGTCGAAGCTGACACCGGCAAGCTTCGGCGGCACGGCAAGATCGCGCACCGACAGCACGGTAGCGCCTCCCCTCGCCGCGCCGACGAGTCGATCCTCCTGCCCGCTGCGACCGAGCATCAGCCGGATGATCTCGGCGGTGTCGGCGCCAGCAAGCTCGACGGTCCCCGCAACCTTGCCGTCGCGCATCACCGTGGCAGCCTCGGCGATCTGCCGGATCTCGCTCATGCGATGGCTGACATAGATCACCGCGATGCCGGCGGCGGCCAGGCTGCGCACGGCGTTGAACAGGAGCTCGACTTCGGCTGCCGCGAGCGAGCTGGTCGGCTCGTCGAGGATGACGAGCTTCGGTTCGCCGATCATGACGCGGGCGATCTCGACGAGCTGTCGTTCGGCCGGGCTCAGCGTCGCGACGCGGCGGCGCGGATCGAGCTTCAGCCCGAGCCGGGCCAGCGTCTCGCGCGCCTGATGCTCCATGTCGCCATGGGAAAGCACGCCCATGCTGGACGGCCAGCGGCCGAGGAACAGGTTCTCGGCGATGCTCATGCCGACGATCAGGCTGAGCTCCTGATAGACGGCGCTCACGCCGAGCCGGGCAGCTTCGACCGTGCGCTGGGTGCCGGAACCGGTCAGCGCCGCGCCGTCGATCGTGACCTCGCCGCTGTCAGGCAGTGTGGCCCCGGTCAGCAGCCGGATCAGTGTCGATTTCCCCGCACCGTTCTTGCCGAGCAGGGCGCGGACTTCGCCGCGGCGGATCTCGAAATCGACATCGTCCAGCGCAAGCACGCCGGGATAGTGCTTGGTCGCGCCACGCACTGCGGCGACCAAGGTCTGCGGATCCTGCTGGCGGGCGGTCTGCATGGCTGATCCTCTCCCGGTTTCCGTCAGGCGCCGAAAATGCGGCGTTCGCGATAGCGCGTAACCAGGATGTTGGCGAGCACGGCGGCGACGATGATGACGCCGCGCACCACTTCCTGGAAGAACGGATTGATGCCGCGCAGCACCAGCCCGTTGCCGATCAGCGTGATGACGAAGACGCCGAGCAGCGTGCCAAGCATCGAGCCGCGTCCGCCCGACAGAGCCGTGCCGCCGATGACGACGGCTGCGATCACGTCGAATTCGAGGCCGGAGGCGGTACCGGCATTGCCGGAGCCGAGGCGCGCGGTCAACAGCACGCCGGCAAGTGCTGCCATCACGCCCGAGGTGGTGAAGATCAGCACGCGAATGCGCGCGACGTTGATGCCGCAGAGTTCGGCGGCATTGGCGTTGCCGCCGACGGCGAAGATCGAACGGCCGTAGGCGGTCTTCTGGCTGACGAAGGAGAAGATGGCGAACAGCACCAGCATGACGATGGCTGAGGTGGGGATGCCGAAGATGTTGTCGGCAAGGATGTCGAGGAAAGCGTTGTCGGGGAAGGTGACCGGCAGCGCGTTGGTGGTGAAGAACGACATGCCGCGCAGCGCGCTCCACAGGCCGAGTGTGGCAACGAAGGACGGCACCCCGAAATAAGCGCGCAGCGATCCGGCGAAAGTGCCGAGCGCACCGCCGATGGCAAGTGCGGCCAGGATGGCGAGCGCGACGTTGACGTCGGCCTTCAGCATGAAGGCCAGGCAGACGGAGGTGAAAGCGACCATCGGCCCGACGCTGACGTCGATCTCGCCGGCGATGATGATCAGCGTCACCGCCCAGGCGGCAATCGCGATGGAGGCTGCGTCGCGCAGCAGCGAGAGATGGTTGTTGGCCGACAGAAAGCCGTTGGTGGTCGCGCCGAAGCCGAAATAGAGCAGGAGCAAAATGACGATCAGGCCGATCTCGTTCATGTCGAGCGCAAACAGGCGAAAGCCGCGCCGACGGTCGGGGGTGGTTGTGGTGACGCTCATCGCAATCTTCCTCGTCAAGGCCGGTGGCAGGTGTAGCGAACGGAGCCTGTGAGGCTTTCACCGGGCGCCAGCCTCACCAGCCCGCCGCCGGAGGGCATGTTATGGCCGTCAGCGCTGTGGCTCATCGGTTCGAAACAGAAGAAATCATAGTCGTAACCGGCATCGAAGGCCGGATCGGAAACGAAGACCAGATAGCGGGAAAAGAGGGGATCGGCATCGATCGCCAGTGCAATCCCGCTCTCCGGCCAGTCGATGTCAGCCCCGCCGTTCCAGCCCTCGAAAACCGTGTTGACCCAGCGGCGCGGCAGGCCGCGCGGTTGGGAGAAGTCGATATCGCCGGCGACCGGATGCTCGACGGTCGGCAGCCAGGAAGAATCCTCATCCCAACAGGAGCGAGCGGCCGCCTTGAGCGTGGTTCCTTTGGTCAACGAGAAATATGGATGCCAGCCGAGGCCGAACGGCAGCGCGAACGCGCCGCGATTGGTGACGGACAGCGTGGTCGTCAGTGTAGAGCCGTCGATCGAAAAGCGCTGTTCGGCATCGTAGGCATACGGAGTGCCGGTGCCGCGGTGGCTGAACGTAAGTACAATCTCTGTGCTTGTGTGGCGGACAATTTGCCATTCGCCGGTCCAGCCGCCGCCATGCAGATAATGCCTGTCCCAGTCCATGTTGGGGGTGAGCGAATGCTCCTGGCCTTCGAAGGAAAAGCGATTGTCGCGCACCCGGTTGCCGAAGGGCACCAGCGGAAAACAGCCCGATTTTAGCGCTTCTCGTTCCGGCCCCTGCGGTGGCTCGCGAAACAGCGGCACCTCCACATCGCCCGAAAGCGAAAGAAACCGCCAAATCGCTCCACCGGTCGTGGTGACGGTGAGGGCCAGTGCTTCGTTGGCGATCTCGATATCGGCCATCGCTCAGTCCGGAAACTCGACAATGACTTTTCCCGAGCGTCCGCCTGCCATCAGCGCATAGGCCTCGGGCGCTTTTTCCAGCGGGAAGGCGTCGGTGATGATGTCGTGCGGGTGCAGGCCCCAGGCGTCGAGATCCTCGCAGCACTGGTCCATATTGTGGACGCTGGTCACCCATGAGCCGTAGATGGTCCGCTGGCGGTGCAGAAGGTCGTCGCTGACGTCGAATTCGACCTTGCCGGTTTCGCCGATATAGACGCAGCGCCCCCAGGTGCGCGTCGCCTGCAGTGCCAGCAGCCGGCCGCGGGGATTGCCGGAGCAGTCGATGGCGACTGCAGCACCGCCCTTGGTCAACTCGTTGATGGCGCCGAGCGCGTCCGGCCCGGCGACGAGGCCGTGATCGAGCAGGCCAAGCTTCCTCGCCGTCTCGACCCGATCGGGTTGAGTATCGACGCCGATCGCCAGGCGCGCGCCACGGCCCTTGGCAAGCATCAGCGCCGCCATGCCGACCGGCCCGAGGCCGACGACGAGCACCGCGTCACTGCCCGAAACATTGCCGCGCAGCACAGCCTCGTAAGCGGTGCCGACGCCACACGAGATGAAGCAGCCGTCGCGGTAGGACAGTGTGTCGGGAAGGTGCACGAGATCGTGCTCGTCCGCGATGAGATATTCGGCGTGGCCGCCGTCGCGCTGCCAGCCATAGGCGGCACGCTGTGGATCGGTGCAGGAGATCTGAAACCCCTTGCGGCAGTTGCGGCAGAAGCCGCAGCCGGAAATATGATAGACGGCGACGCGATCACCCGGCTTGAAATGCCGGCAGCCGGCGCCAAGGTCGACCACCTGCCCGGCCGGCTCGTGCCCCGCCACGACGCCCTGATAGGACGTGCGCGGATCGTCGCCGAGATGCCTGTGATAGATGTAGTGGATGTCGCTGCCGCAGATGCCGGACGCCTTCATCTTCACGAGCACCTGGCCGATACCCGGCTTCGGACGGTCGATTTCGCGCAGGTCGACAGTAGAATTGCCTGGAAGGTAGGCGGCAAGCATTTTTGGCATGATCAAGCTCCGGGCCCCGGTTCTTTCGACCGCGGGCAGTATCCGAGATTGTCGGTTTCCCGAAAAGGCTGGCCTCCGGGATGCGGCGGCCAGCATCGCATGGTTCGGGAGGATGCGATCAGGAAAGGCCATCCTTGTGGGTTTCGAGCCACTTCTTGGCGTCGTCGGCCGATTTGAAGATCGATATGCCCATGGGCACGATGATATCGGCGGCCTTCCCGCCCTCGGCGCCATTCAGCGCCTGTTCGAGCGCCAGCTTGCCGATGCCCTGGCCGGACACGTCGGCGACTGCCTTCATCACCGAGAAGTCGGCGAGTTCGGTCGCGGCTGAAGACGTCATGTCGGCGGCGAAGACGACGACTTTTCCGGCCAGGCCGCGTTGCTTGATGGTGCGCACTGCACCGGTGCCGGCATCGCCGCCTTCGCCGAAGAAAGCGTCGATATCCGGGTTGGCCGACAGCATCTGATCGCTGACCGACACGGCATCATCGAGCACCGTGCCGCGCTGGTTCGCGGAGATGACGTAGCCCGGAACCTTGGCTTTGAGCGCCGCCTCGAAGCCGTCGCGGCGTTTGACGCAGACTTCGACGAATTCGCAGTTCAGCACCCCGATCTTCGGCTCCTTGATGCCCTGGGCGATGAAATAATCGGCCGCGACGTCGCCGAGCTGGCGGCCGAACTCCGTCGGATCGGCAACCGCATAGGCATAGACATATTTCTTCATGTCGGCGTCGTTGATGCAGGTGTTGTAGCACACGACCGGAATGCCCGCCTCATGCGCCCGCTTGATGGCGCGCACCGAACCGTCGGCGGAGACGGCGGAGAGGATGATAGCCTTGACGTTGGCCGAGATCAGGCGGTCGATGAAAGAGGCTTCGGCGCCCGGATCGGCGCGAGCATTCGTCTCGAGCAGGTCGATCTCCTTGCCCATCGATTTGGCGCTGTCCTGGATGCCCTTGCGCACGGCGGCATAAAAACCGACGTCGTCGAGATAGATGGCACCGATGCCGGTCGAATCGGCCAATGCCGGCGCTGCCGCCGAACCAACCGTGGCCGCTGCAAGTGCTGCAATTGCAAACTGCTTTATGGATTTCATGTCGTCCTCCCAACGGATGGTGAATTGTGCCGTCGCGGCGCCGCAGCCAAGTCGGACTGCAGGCAACCTCTCCCTACGGGACTTGCCCAATCCGAGATCGGCGCTAGGCGTCTAGATCGGATCAAACTGAATTATAGAT
>NZ_SUEO01000231.1 GCF_004962925.1 Mesorhizobium sp.
AAGCCCAGCGCAATCAGCAAGGCGATGCCAAGCAGAATCCATGGCACTGTCTTGGCCACGGCCAGATCCTGACCGAGCGCGTAGTCGACATAGACAATACCGGCGAGCACCAGCACGCCGAAGGCCGGCAGGAACCACTTCGCGCCGCCTGATTGATTGAGCGGATGGTCCGGTCTCGGAATGCCCGCTTCATTAGAAACTATATCCACCATGTCCCACTCCTTTTGCATCGCAGCAAAGAACCGGGATCGACGCTATGTCCGCACAATGAACCCTGTGTGACGGCACGGATCGCGCGGCAGGCGCCGATCGGCTGCGCCTGGGCCGCAAGTTGGGAACATTCAAAAATCGTGATTTGCGTCTTGGCCGACAGGATTTGCTGACTAGAAACCAAAGGCATGAAGCCGAAGAATGGATGTCATCAAATCCGATGCACTGCAGGCGCAGCGGGCAAATTCACCCTCGGTTCAAGCCCGAGCGCATGCATTGGGCGAATACACTATCCCGCAATCTCCAGCAACGACGATACCAGCAAACGGCGTTCGTCCCGTGAAAGGACGTCCGAATCGAAGAGGTTCATGCTGCGAAGTCCTTCGATGGCGAGGTAGCAGACCAGCAACGCCTTGAGGTCCGGCGTCTCTCCTTTGAGCCGCTCGAAAACCTGCCGCCTGAACGATTTTATCGGTGTCAGGAAATCGGGATCCTCGGCGATCGCCGAAAATATCCAGGAAGCCGACGGTTTCGATTCCTCGGCATGTTCGGCCGAAAGCTTGATATAGGTCGCAAGCGGGCTTTCACCGCTGGCGCCGGCCGTGCGGGCGGCGTCCAGCGCCTGCTCGAAGGCGCGCAGGTAATCCTCCACCAGCGCCTGCATGAGTTTCGCCTTGGTCGGGAAATTGTACAGCAAGCCGCCTTTCGACACGCCGGCTCGGCTGGCGACGGCGTCCAGCGACAGGCTGCCGGGACCCGTCTCG
Organism: Mesorhizobium sp.; assembly: GCF_004962925.1. Taxonomy (GTDB): domain Bacteria; phylum Pseudomonadota; class Alphaproteobacteria; order Rhizobiales; family Rhizobiaceae; genus Mesorhizobium. The sequence goes on from NZ_SUEO01000231.1 coordinate 975, forward strand.
CGCGCCACAGCGGCGGCGGCGGCGAGAATCTTCTCGCGCGAATTCGCTCTTCGGGTCTTCATCAGTCGTTCCCCATACATTAGCTTAGGCGGAATTGACAAGACCGTCCAGACGGTACAGTAAGATCGCCGTCATTTGAAATCGGGACCAGTCACAGGTATGTGTTTCCATCCGACCGTTATACCGGGCCATGGCCAAGGGGACTGTTCGTGATCAAGCGCTTCATCATCGCCTTCATTCTGCTCGTGCTGGTGTGCGGCGGCATCGTCGGCTTCAATTTGTTCCGCGACAATGCGATGCAGCAATTCTTCGCCACGATGAAGCCGCCGGCCGCGACCGTGTCGACGACAATCGTCAAGCCGACCAACTGGACGCCGGGCGTCGAGGCGATCGGCACCGTTAGCGCGGTGCGCGGCGTCGACCTGACGGTCGAAACCGCCGGCATCGTCAAGGACATCCTGTTTCACGCCAATCAGAAGGTTGAACCCAACGCGGTTCTCCTTCAGCTCGATGATGCCGCCGAGCGCGCCGATCTCGACGCGACGAAGGCGCAAGCAGCGCTCGACCAGACGGCGTTGACACGCGCCCTTGAATTGCAGAAGCGCGGTGTCGGCTCGGAATCGACGCTCGATACGGCGCGTGCAACCGCATCGGCTTCCGCTTCGCAGGTCAGCAGGCTGCAGGCGGTGCTCGATCAGAAGCTACTGACAGCGCCCTTCGGTGGCACAGTAGGCATTCCCAGGATCGATCTCGGCCAGTATCTCTCACCCGGCACTTCCGTAGCGACCCTGCAGGATCTGGAGACGATGCGCGCCGATTTCTCGGTTCCCGAACAGCAGCTTCCGCTGCTGAAGATCGGCCAGAAGGTGCGGCTGGGCATTGGCGACGGCGAGCTGCCGTTCGCCGGCACCATCCGCGGTATCGACCCGAAGATCGACCCGACCAGCCGGCTGGTGACGGTCAGGGCCGAGGTCGCCAACCCCGAAGGCAAGCTGACCCCCGGCCAATTCGTGCAGGTGCGCGTCGAATTGCCCGAGGAAAACAACGTACTGACGGTGCCGCAGACCGCGCTGACCTCCAGCCTGTACGGTGACTTTGTCTTCGTGGTGCGTCCGGCGAAGCCGGCCGCGGCCAATGGCGCCGCCCCTGCTGCTGCAAAGCCGGAAGAAAAGCCCGCCACGGATGATGCTGCGAAGCCCGCGGCCGAAGCACCCGCGGCAAAACCGGAGGAAAAACCGGCTGCCGCCCCGGCCGAACCGAAAGCGGAAGAACAGAAGCCGCAGCTCGTGCTTGCCCAGGTGTTCGTCAAGCCGGGCCGCCGCAACGCCGGCCTGGTTGAGATCCTGGAAGGTATCCAGCCCGGCGACGAAGTCGTTACGGCCGGCCAGAACCGGCTCTCCAACGGCATGTCCGTTGCCGTCGACAACACGATCGACCCGACCAAGCCAGCGAACCAGCAGGCCCAGCAATGAGCTTTTCCGACCTCTTCATCCGCCGTCCGGTCCTTTCGACCGTGCTCGCCTTGATGATCCTGCTTTTGGGTTTCCAGGGCATCTTCAACCTTTCGATCCGGCAGTATCCAGAGGTTGAAGAAACGGCCATCACGATCACCACGGCCTATCCCGGCGCCAGCGCCGACTTGATCCAGGGGTTCATTTCCGCGCCGATCGCCCGTGCCGTCGCTTCGACCGAGAACATCGATTATGTCACGTCGGCGAGCCGGCCGTCCTCCAGCACCGTGACGGTGCAGATGAAACTCGGCTCCAACCCCGACGTTGCGCTGAACGAAGTCTTGTCGAAGGTACAGGGCGTGCGCGGCGATCTGCCGGAGGAGTCCGAAGATCCGGTGATTGTCAAGGGCACCGGCGAGCAGTTCGCGATGATGTATATTTCGATGCAGAATCCGAACATGACGCCGGAACAGCTCACCGAATATATCGAGCGCGTCGTGCGTCCGCGCATGTCGACGGTCGAGGGCGTCGCCGACGTGCAGATATTCGGGGCAGCCGAATATTCGATGCGCGTCTGGATCGACCCGATCAAACTGGCGGCGCGCGGCGTGACGGCGTCGGAAGTGCTGACCGCCATCAACAATTCGAATTTCCTCTCCGCGCCCGGCAATACCGAAAACGAATATGTGGTTTCCTCGATCACCGTTCGTTCGACGTTGCAGACGCCGGAGGCTTTCGCCGCCCTTCCGCTCCGCTCCAACAACGGCAACGTGGTGAGACTACGCGATGTGGCGCGCGTCGAGCTCGCCGCGGCGAACACCGACACCAGGGTCAGCTTCAACGGCAAGCCCGGCATCTTTCTCGCCATCTTCCCGACGCCGGCCGCCAATCCGCTGACGACAGCGCAGGCGATCCACGAAATTGTGCCGACGATCCAGGAGACGCTGCCGCTCGGCATGACGATCGAGATCGTCTATGATTCGACTGAGCAGATCAGTGCCTCGATCGAGGAGGTGTTCAAGACCATCGGCGAGGCGGTCGCCATCGTCATCGTCGTCATCCTGCTCTTCCTTGGCTCGTTCCGCTCGGTGCTGATGCCGATCGTGACCATTCCGCTGTCGCTGATCGGCGTCTGTTTCCTGCTGTTTTCAGTGGGCTATTCGATCAACCTTTTGTCGTTGCTGGCCATGGTGCTGGCGATCGGCCTCGTCGTTGACGACGCCATCGTTGTGGTGGAAAATATCCACCGCCATATGGAGGAAGACGGTTTGTCGCCGATGCAGGCGGCCTTCAATGGCATGCGGGAGATCTCGTCCGCCGTCATCGCCATGACGATAACGCTGGCCGCCGTGTTCGCACCGCTGGCCTTCACCGGTGGCCTGACAGGCGCACTGTTTCGCGAATTTGCGGTGACGCTTGCCGGCTCGGTGGTGCTTTCAGGTGTCGTCGCCCTCACCATCACGCCGATGATGTCGGCACGCATTCTGAGGGCCGGCTCGCACGGCCGTTTCCAGCGCATTGTCGACAACACGTTCGGGCGCGTCGAAAACGTTTATGAGCGGCTGGTCAGCGGCTCGCTGAAATATCGCCCGGTGACGCTGATGATCGTCATCGCACTGGTCGCCACGACCGGCTTCATGTTCACCAAGACCGCGAGCGAACTGGCGCCGGAAGAAGACCAGGGCTTCCTGCTTTCGCTGGTGACCGCGCCGCGCTACGCGACGTCGGACTATACCGAGAGCTACGTCAATCAGATACTCGGACTGGTCGATGACCTGCCTGAGACGCGGGCACGGTTCTCGGCGGTCGCCTTCGGCGGCGGCCAGACGAATACCGCTTTCGTCGGTTTTGCGTTCAAGGACTGGGCCGACCGCACGCGCAGCTCGAAGGAACTCCAGGAAGACATCACGGGTCGCCTCAGCAAGGTGGCGGGCGTCGAAGCTTTCGTCTTCGCACCGCCGACGCTGCCCGGCTCCGGCGGCGGCCTGCCGATCACGATGGTGGTGCGCTCGACCGGCGAGGCCTCCCAGGTGTACGAGGCGGCTGAGGACATCAAGAACAAGGCGCAGGCCTCCGGCCGCTTCTTGGTCGTGCAGAATTCGATGACCTTCGACGCGCCGCAAGTGACGGTGACGATCGACCGCGACCGCGCCGCGGCGCTCAACCTGCCGATCGCCGACATCGGCCGAACGCTGACCCTCTTGGTCGGTGGCGCCGAAGTGGCGCAATTCGACCGCGAATCCAACAGCTACGACATCATCCCGCAGGTGCCGCAGCAATTCCGCGACAACCCTGAAAAGCTGGCTGAGTATTTCGTGCGCAGCGCATCGGGCGAGATGGTGCCGCTCTCGGCGGTGGTGAAGATCTCGACCAATGCCTCGCCGGCCGTGATCGAGCAGTTCAACCAGTTGAACTCCGCCACGATTTCCGCTCTGCCATTGCCCACCGTCACCACCGGCGACGGGCTGAAGACCATCGAGGATATCGCCAGGGAAAGCCTGCCCGAGACGTTCTTCATCGACTATACCGGCCAGTCGCGGCAGGAGAAGGAACAGGGCTACACGATCATCATCGCCTTCGCAGCCGCCGTTCTCGTCATCTATCTGGTGCTGGCGGCGCAGTTCGAAAGCTTCCGCGATCCGTTGATCATCATGATGTCGGTGCCGCTGTCGATCTTCGGCGCAATCGTGCCGCTCAATCTGGGGCTGGGGACGCTCAACATTTATACGCAGGTCGGCCTGATCACGCTGATCGGCCTGATCACCAAGCACGGCATTCTTCTGGTCGAGTTCGCCAACCAGCAGCGCGAGCACCACGGGATGCGGCGGCGCGATGCGATCGTCGCCTCGGCCAGGGTGCGGCTGCGGCCGATCCTGATGACGACGGCGGCGATGGCGCTCGGCGTGGTGCCGCTGATTATCTCCAGCGGCGCCGGTGCCGCGGCACGCTATTCGATGGGCCTGGTGATCTTCACCGGCATTCTGGTGGGAACCATGTTCACCCTGTTCGTGGTGCCGATGTTCTACACCTTCATCGCCAGCAAGGACCTGCCGCATCATGCCGAGAAGCCGGACCCGAAGCTGATGCCGGTGCCGATTGATTGATTGACGAAAAAGGCCGGAACTTCCGGCCTTTTTCTTGAGCAGTCATACCCGGCAGGCGGATCGTCTTTGGTTACCTATTTGACGATGACGATCCGGGTGTTGGCCGGGCCGAAAATCTCGACAAGCTGGTAGAAATCGGCGGCATTGGCCGGATGCAGCCGCACGCAGCCATGCGAGGCCGGCTGTCCCAGGCGCTTGACGAAATTGGTCGCATGGACGGCGTAGCCGCCCTTGAAGAAGACCGAATGCGGCATCGGCGCGTTGTCGTATTTCCTCGAATACCACATTTGGTGCATGCGGGTCGGCTTGAACGAGCCGGTCGGGGTGACATGCCCCTTGGCGCCGGTCGAGACCCTCCACGCGAAGGTCGGCCGCCCGTCGACCAGGACTTCCATCGTCTGCTGCGAAATCGAAATCCGCGCCACGAGCTGATTGGCAGCCCGATTGGCGGCATGGGCAACGCCATTACCGGCGCCGAACAGAAGAACCGCACCCGTCAGGGCGGCGGCAGCGATGTTGATGAGCTTGGCAGAAATGGCGGTGTACATGATATCCCCCTGTCTTCCGGACATGGCCGGCTCCAATTCGATAACCGGCTTATCGTCGGGCGATGTTTCGAATTGATTTCGTTTGGCGGGTATTTCTGTTTCGAATCTGTTTCCTCCGGTTAACGACTGGAAACCTATGCGAGGAAATCCCGAGGCGGAACCGAGGACATGACGTCCTCGTCTAGCCGAGCCCTGGCCAGCAGAAGGTGCAGCCATCGCTAAACGAAAGCGCGATTTTCCCTCATATGAAAGAAATTTGACTTGCCTCGAAACCAATTTGCAACAAAGCGCGCGCGCCTGCGGCATGATCTGGATACAGGCCACCCGCAAAGTTGACGCAACGAAAACAGCCGGCACAAACGAAGATGAACCTGCAATCGAACACGATGTCCTGGCTTTTCAGGATAAGCATAGCCGCAGCGATCCTTGGCGGCGTCGGCACCTTCGCCGGCGGCCCGACGACGAAGCTTGCGGGGATGACTTCAGGCGAAGTTTCGACGCTGCATGCCGCACTGTTTTTCGCCACGGTCTGGATCGTATCCAGCCTGCGCATTAACCGGCTCAAGGCCCTCTGGCGGGTCGGTTTTGGGCTGAAGAAGATGCGCGGCCCCTCCGGCAACTTGCAGCCGAGAGGACCGAAGGCCCGCGCCGCGACGGGGGGCTCCGCTGGCGGCGCGGGCGCTTCGGGGGTTTCCCTGAAGCAAACCTGAAACCGAATTTGGGGAACAAAAACGATGAACACGAAATTTGCTGCTTCGGTGCTTTCCGCGCTGCTCTACGCGCAAGGCCTGCTCGGCTTTGCCGGCCTCGCCACCGTGCTCCTGACAGATCGGGCCCATGCCAGTGAACTCGGCACGGCCTACGAAATGCCGTCAGGTCCGTCGCTCCTCGTGGTGCGCTGAGTGCAAGCGCATGACCCCGAAATCGGAGACGATTTTCGCTGGGGATCATGCGCAAAAATTGAAGTGCTACAGCATCCTTTGCGAAATGGACCAGCCGTCAGTCGGCGAACTGCGTCGGCGGATCGAACCGATATCCCGCACCCCGTATGGTGGTGATGGTTTCGGTGTCGAGCTTGCGGCGCAGCCGCACGATGCGCGAATCAATCGAGCGATCGAAGGCATCGGCATTCTCGGCGGGCGCGGCGGCAATGATGTCGTCGCGCGTCAAGACCTTGCGCGGGCTGGCCAGAAACAGTCTGAGCAGCGCCACCTGACCCGGCGACAATTGTTCTTCGGTGCCGGAGCGATGCATGACCATGGCCGACCGGAGGTCGACCGTCGCGTTCTCCAGCACGATCAATTCGCCGGTGTTCCTGCCGCGCCGTGCAAGCAAGCCGCCGATACGGGCGGCGAGTTCCCTGACATTGAGCGGGCTTTCGACGACGTCGGCAGCACCGAGTTCGAGCGCCAGCACCTTGTCGACGAGATCGGCCGGCCGGCAGATCAGGATGAAATCCGGCCCGCCCTCGCCGCCATGGCGCCTGAGCAGATCACGCCCTTCCGCCTGGCTGAGGCTGTCGCCGACGACGACGACATCGATGCCCTTTCCGGAAAGCAGGGATTCGGCCTCCCATGGCTGCCGCGCGGCGCGCACGCCATGACCGCGCCGTTCAAGATGGTCGGCGAGATCGGTCGCGACCACTTCGGCGACGGAAACAAGCGCGATAATGGATCGTGCAGCCATTTTTTTCCCACCCTGCAACCGGCAACCCAAGATGAGCGCTGGACATGATGTTTATACCCAATCTACTTTCCACTGAAAGCGGGAGCGAGAGCATAGTGCGGGCACGAATTGTCATCGTCGAGGACGAGCCCGATCTGAGGGACGCGGTCGCCGAGTATCTCGGCGCCAGCGGCTACGATGTCGCCACGGCCGAGAGTGCCAGCGCCGCGCGAACCTTGCTGGAAACGCAGTCGTTTCACCTGGCCATCCTCGACATTGCCATGCCAGGCGAAGACGGCCTGTCGCTCGGCCGCTGGCTGCGCTCGAAAATGCCGATCGGCATCATCTATGCCACCGCCGCCGGCACCGCGCTCGACCGCATCGTCGGGCTGGAACTCGGCGCCGACGACTACATCGTCAAGCCTTACGAATTGCGCGAGGTGCTGGCGAGGGTCCGCAGCGTGCTGCGCCGCGTTCCGCAGCCGACCGAGCCGCAGGGCGCCAAGGCCGAAGCAACTGCCAATCGCCGTTACATGAGCTTCGGCCCCTTCCATGCCGATCTCGACGGCAGGTTTGTCACCGGCACCAATGGGACGGTCATCGACATGGCCAAGAGCGAGTTCGACGTTCTGGAGGTATTCCTGACACGCGCCAACCGATTGTTGACGCGTGCAGCGATCTCCGAGGCGATCGGCTTCGTGGAAGATCCTGAATCGTCGCGCGCGGTCGACATCCGCATCATGCGGCTGAGAAAGAAGATCGAGGCGGACCCGGCCAATCCGAAATTCCTGCGCACGGTGCGCGGCGAAGGCTATATCTTCTCGCTGCCGACCGGCGAAAGCAACTGAGCGGAGCGACCGCCTGGTATCGTCCTGGCCCGGCGTCACTCTGGCCTGGTACGATTCTGAAATGATGGCTGACCATGATGGTTGAAGCAGCACCCAGCGATGTGCACGGCGTAAGGCAGGGCGCGGCGATGGCCGCTGTCCATGTCGTTCGCCGGCTTCGCGAAGCTGGCGACTGGCAGCGCGAGATGGACAGCATCCTTGAAACGCTCTGCGGGGCCATGGATTGCCAGCGCGGCATCCTGTTCCGGCTGCGCGAGCTGCCCGGCCAAGGCTTTGCCCAGTCGGTCGCGGCCTACTGGATCGACCCCCGATTTGGCGGCGAGTTGGCGTCGCCGACGATCATCATGCAGTCGGTCGTCAATTCGGACCCGCTGCTGGAACGGTTGGCGGAGGACGAGCGGCAAGGCAAGATCTTCGCCGGACACACGCGCGACCTCGAAGGCTTTCTGAGGACCGACTTCGAAAAGCAGCATATCAAGTCGTTCCTGTCGGTGTCGGTCTTTGCGCATGGCCATCTGTGGGGCACGCTGGCGGTCAACGCCTGCGTGAACGAGCGTGAATGGACCGACGAGGAAGAGGCGACGCTGCACATCGTGGCACTGGCCATCGGCGACGCCATAGAACGATCGCTTTCCGATGCCCATGCCAGCGAAGTCATCCGCCGCACCATGCTGCAGGCCTCGCTCGACGCCATCATCGTCATCGACGAGACCGGCTCGATCATCGAATTCAATCCCGCCGCCGAAAAGATGTTCGGCTACCAGCGCAGCGACATCCTCGGCAAGGACCTGCTCGACACCGTCGTTCCGGAATATTATCGCAAGGGCTATGTGTCGGGCGCCGAATACATGTCGGGCCGCGGCGCGCCGATGGTCGGCCAGCGGATCGAGACCGTCACCCAGAATGCGGCCGGCGAGGTCTTTCCGATCGAACTGACGGCGACCGAGATGCGGGTCGCCGACCGCCGCCTGATCTTCGGCTCAATCCGCGACCTTCGCGACAAATTGCGCGCCGAAGAGGAGATCGGCCGCCAGCGTGAAAAGCTGCACCAGAACGAAAAGATGGCGGCGATGGGCTCGCTGCTTGCCGGCGTGTCACACGAGCTCAATAACCCGCTTGCCGTGGTCGTCGCCCAATCGACGCTGTTGCATGAATTCGCGTCTGACCCGCAGACCAAGGTGCGCGCCGAGAAGGTGCGCGCTGCCGCCGAGCGCTGCGGCCGCATCGTCAAAAGCTTCCTCTCGATGGTCCGCCTGCATCCCGCATCGCAAGCCGAGACCGACCTCAATCAGGTGGTCCGCGCGGCACTCGTAGTGACCGCCTACGGCGCCAGGTCGAGCGGCATCATCA
>NZ_SUEO01000232.1 GCF_004962925.1 Mesorhizobium sp.
AGCGCAGCCGATCCAGACCTACCGCCAGCCCCGCAACGCCTTCGTCGCCAACTTCATCGGCGTCACCAACTTCATTGCCGGTACGGTACGGGTCGTCTCTGAAGCCGGCGACGCCTCCATCCTTCGGGGTGATCTGATGCTTGCCGGCAAGGTCGGCGATCCGTCCAATCCGCCTTCGGAGGGTGGCAAGGCGTTGGGAGCGATCCGCGCCGAACAGATCCGTCTCGCCGGCGATGCTGCCCAGCTGTCGAAGCTCGATTGCGTGCTGGCCGGGACTGTCACCGACACGATCTTCGAAGGCGAGCGCATGGTCTACGAGGTAGCCTGCGCCGCGATTGGCGACGAGGTCATTCGCGTTTTTGACCATGATGCCGCCGCGCACACGCAGTTCGACATAGGCGAAGGCGTGTTCCTGGGGTGGAATGCCAGGGATATGCTTGTTTTTCGATAGAACCGGAAACCGGTCAAACCCAGAGGAGAATGCAGATGAAGCGCTTCAAGCCGACATTATCCCATCTTTCCCGCAGAACCTTCCTTCAGGCCACCGCCGCGTTCGGCGGCGCCTCAGCGCTCGGCCTGCGCGGTGCCTATTCGCAGGAACCGGAAAAGCCGGCGGAGATCATCGTGCGCGCATGGGGTGGCAGCTGGGTGGATAGCCTGAAGGCCGGCGTGTCCGACAGCTTCACCAAAATGACGGGGATTGCTGTCCGTCACGACCTGACAGAAGACAACGAGATCCAGCCCAAGGTCTGGGCCGCGGTGGCGCAGAACCGAGTCCCGCCGATCCACATCAACTGGGACACCACCACCAATGCCACGAAGTCGGCGTTGCGCGGCGTGACGGAAGACCTCTCCGACCTGCCTAACCTCGCCAATGTGACGGACCTTGCCAAGCCGGCCGGCCTGGAAGGCTTCCCGATCGTCAATACCTACGGCTACGTCTATGTGCTTGCCTATCGGCCGGCGGCATTCCCGGACGGACCGCCCAAGTCCTGGAAAGATCTGCTCGAGCCGAAGTTCAAGGGCCGGCTTGCCTTCTACAATGACGGCATCGGCTTCCATTTCCCCGCGCAGGTCGCCGGTGGTGGCAAGTTGGAGGACATCCCCGGCAATATGCAGCCGGCTTGGGATTTCATCACCAAGATGAAGGCGCAGCAGCCGCTGCTCGGCGAGGATCCCGACTTCACCACCTGGTTCCAGAACGGCGAGATCGACGCTGCCTGCACCATTTCGACCAACGCCCGGGAGGCCCGCAAGAACGGTGTGAAAATCGAATGGGTCGTGCCGGAGGAGGGTGCGAAATTCGACACGGACGGTTTGTGGATTCCCAAGGGCCTGCCGGAAAACGAACTCTACTGGGCCAAGCAGTACATCAATCATGCGCTGACCAAGGAAGCGCAGCAGGTCTGGCTGGACGGCCTCGGCTTGCCGGGCGTGGTGCCGGGCCTCACACCGCCGAAGGATCTGGTGGGCGACCCGTCCTATCCGACCACCGAAGCGGATTTCAAGCGCCTCATCCGCATCTCGTCGAAGGTCCAGGTCGAGAATGAGAGCGAGTGGTTTTCCAAGTTCAAGGCGATCATGCAGGGTTGAGGCCGGGTCGGCCGGTGTTGCGCTGGCGCGGCACCGGCTCCTTCATGACGTCAAATAGGATTTTTCATGCGGGCAGCCAGGACAGCCTATCCCCTGAAATGGCGCATCATGGATGCGCTGGAAGGCGTTGCCGCCGCCATCTGGCCGGCGCGGTTCAAGCGCGCCACGCCCTACCTGATGCTGCTTCCGGCGGTGCTGCTGGTCGGACTGCTCGTGCTCGGTCTCATCCAGATTGCGGATGCGAGCCTGCGCACGCTCGACACCACCACCTTCCAGTTCTCGGACGACTATTCCATCGCCAATTTCCGACGGGCGCTGACCGAGCCGCTGTTCCTTGTTGTCGCGCAGCGCAGCCTCATCGCCGCCCTGATCGTCACCGCGGTGACGCTCATCTTCGCCTTTCCCTACGCTTATCTGATGGTGCGCACGCGTTCGCCCAGATTGCGCAAGTTCCTGCTGATTGCACTGTTCCTGCCCTTCTTCATCGGCCAGGTGGTGCGTGCCTATGGCTGGCTGATCATCCTCGGCAACCAGGGCATGGTGAACGAGGCGCTCGGCCTTGTCGGGGTCGCCCCGATGCGGCTCATCTACAACTATCCCGCCGTGCTGTTCGGCCTCGTCCAATACATGCTGCCGTTTGCCGTACTGATGCTCGCGCCGGCACTCACAGCCATTCCCGAAGAGCTGGAGGCGGCCGCTGGATCGCTTGGCGCCAACTGGGTTCGCATATTCATCCACGTCGTTTTGCCACTCGCTCGTCCGGGCTTCATCGGCGCCGGCGTGGTGGTGCTGACGCTTTCGCTCACCGATTTCGCAGTCCCCGCGATCCTTGGCGGCGGCTCGCAGGACTTCATCGCCAATGCCATCTACGACCAGTTCTTCCGAACCTCCGACCAGGGCCTCGGCGCGACGCTGGCGCTTATGCTGGTCGCGCTCGGGTCAATCCTTGTCGGCCTCGTGTTCGCGCTGTTCGGGGCCGGAACGCTCGCCATGGGGAGGTCCCGGGCGTGAGCGGCTCGCGCAGCAAATCCTTTGTCCTGTGGACCCTGGTGACGATAGCCCTGATCACGCTTTCGGCGCCGACAGTCGTGGTGCTCGGCGCATCGTTTACCGGCGGCAACATCATTACGTTTCCGCCGGACGGGCTGTCGCTGCGGTGGTACGCGCGCATCTCGCAGGCCTCCGACCTGCGCAACGCTTTCCTGCGCACGCTTCAAGTCGCGACGGTCTGTACGATCGTTGCCATTCCCGTGGGCACGCTGGCCGGCATCGCGCTGGCGAAATATGCGGTGCGTTTCGAGAAGACGATCCAGATCTATCTGCTGCTGCCCTTCACCATCCCCCTGATCGGATCGGGCATCGGCCTCATGCTGATCTTCGGCAAGGCTGGCATTCTCGGCCAGCTCTGGCCGGTCGGCATCGCCTGCTGCGTCATCAATCTACCCTTCATGATCTGGGCGGTGACGGCGAGTGCCACCGGGCTCGACCCCGACCTGGAGCTGGCCGCCGCCAATTGCGGCGCGCCGCCGCTCCAGGTGTTCTTCTCCGTCACCTTGCCGGCGGTGATGCCAGGGGTGATTACCGGCTCGCTGCTGATGTTCATCCTGGCGCTCAACGAGTTCCTGGTCAGCCTGCTGCTCGTCGATGCGCGTATCGTGACGCTGCCGGTGCTGATCTACAATTCCATCCGCTCGATCATCACGCCGGACCTTGCCGCGATCTCCGTGGTCTTCATCGCCTGCTCGGCTGTCGCCATTTTCCTGCTCGACAGGCTGGTCGGGCTCGACATCTTCCTGAAATCGAAATGAGGAATGCCGGCCAGCCGGGCCGCAAAGGAAATCCTATGCCAAACGTATCATTCCATGACTTGAGCCAACTCGACGCCGCTGGTCGTGCGGCATTAATGCGGCGTTCCGAGACCGATCTCTCCAGCTTTATGGAGAAGGCCACCCCGATCATCGAGGCGGTGCGAACAGAAGGCGACGCCGCGCTCGTCCGCTTCGCCCGCGACTTTGACAAGGCAGATCTGAATGCCGCTCGACTCAAGGTCAGCCCCGCCGAGTTCGACGCCGCCTTCGGCATGGTGGACGAGGACGTGGTCGCCGCCATTCGCTTCGGCATCGACAACATCCGGCATTTCCACGAAGAGCAGAAGCCGGAGGCCATGTGGCTTAAGGAAATGCGGCCCGGCGCCTATGCCGGGGATCGCTTCACGCCGATCCGCTCGGTGGCGCTCTATGTCCCGCGCGGCAAGGGGGCGTTCCCTTCGGTGACAATGATGACCGCAGTGCCCGCCGTGGTGGCGGGCGTCCCGGAGCTTGCTATCGTCACGCCGCCAGCGCCCGATGGTTCGGTGGACGCAGCAACGCTGGTTGCGGCGCGCCTCGCCGGCGTCGAAACGATCTACAAATGCGGTGGCGCACAGGCGGTCGCCGCGGTTGCCTATGGCACAGAGACGATCAGGTCCGCACTCAAGATCGTCGGTCCAGGCAGCCCCTGGGTCGTTGCGGCCAAGCGGCTGCTTGCAGGGGTCATCGATCCAGGTCTTCCGGCCGGTCCGTCGGAGGCGATCATCCTCGCCGACGACAGCGTGCATGGCGGACTGGCCGCGCTCGACCTCCTCATCGAGGCTGAGCACGGACCGGATTCATCGGCCTATCTGGTGACCCACAGCCGCCGCGTGGCGGAGGAGGCGCTGGCCGCGCTGCCCGAGCACTGGGCGCGCATGACCGAGCAGCGGGTAGCGTTCTCCACCGCAGTGCTGACCGGCGCCTGTGGCGGCATCGTGCTGACGGCATCGATCGAGGAGAGCTACCGCTTCATCAACGACTACGCACCGGAGCATCTGGAGATCCTCTCCACCGACCCCTTCGCGCACCTTGGCCACATCACCGAAGCTGCCGAGATCCTGATGGGGCCGCACACGCCGGTTTCGATCGGCAATTTCGGGCTAGGCCCCAACGCCGTCCTGCCGACCAGCCGCTGGGCGCGTACCTGCGGACCGCTCTCGGTCACGGATTTCGTCAAGCGCTCTTCCATCGGCTACGTGACGGCCGCGGCCTATCCCGAATTCGCGCGCCATGCCCGCACACTTGCCCGCTATGAAGGCTTCTCTTCGCATGAACACGCCGTCTCCGACGTTCGCGACCGATATCTGGTGCGGTAGCGGGACGATGAAGGCGGCCAGACTCCATGCGGCGGGCGATTTGCGGGTTGAGGATGTGCCGCCTCCCGGCGAACCGGCGCCTGGCTGGGTGCGGCTCAAGGTGACGGCCGCCGGCATCTGCGGCTCCGACCTCCACAACTTCCGCACTGGTCAGTGGATCAGCCGCGCGCCGAGCATCGTCGGGCATGAGTTCGCCGGCGAAGTGACAGCCGTGGGAGCCGACGTGTCCGAGTTGGCCTGCGGAGACCGGGTCGTCGCCGATTCGCGTTTCTGGTGCGGCGAATGTCCTGCCTGCCGGGCCGGTCTGCATAATATCTGCGCCACACTCGGCTTTGTAGGCGAGGTCTGCGACGGCGGTTTCGCGGAAGAAACGGAGCTGCCGGCGCGGCTGCTCCTGCGCCACGACCCCGCGCTCGATCCCGCAATTGCCGCCATGGCGGAGCCGCTGGCGGTCGCCCTGCACGCAATGCGGCGGCTGTCGGCACCGGCCGGGGCGCCGGTGCTTATCGCCGGTTGCGGCCCGATCGGCGGGTTGGCGGCGCTGCTCCTGTCGCGGCGCGGCAAGAGACCGGTCTTCGTCGCCGACCGCAATGCAGCGCGTGCGGATCTTGTGGCCGAGGTGAGCGGCGCGACCGTCGTCAACCTGGACGCCCTGCCCCACGATCCCAACCTGCGCCATGCCATCGACGCGACGGGAAATGTGACGGTGATGGCGCGGCTGCTCGATCTTTTGGCCGGCGGCGGCACGCTGGCGCTGGTCGGCATTTCGCATGGCCGCCTCGACCTCGACCCCAACCTCCTGGTCGAGCGCGAGATCGCGCTGGTCGGTTGCCACGCTTTCACCGACGAGCTTGCGCCGGCCGTCGCGATGCTTGGCGATCTCGCCCCCGCGTTGTCGCGTTTCGTGGCCGAGGAGATCGCGATCGGCGAAATTCCCGCCGCCTACCAGCGCTTGATCGCAGGTATGAGCGGCGGCCTGAAGACCATCGTGCGAATGGAGGCCGGGCGATGATCAAGCTTCCCGAAACCGCCGGGCCGCTCTACGAAAAGGTCAAGGACTACGTGCTCGGCAACATCGGCAGCGGCAAATGGCCGAAGGACCGGAGACTGCCTTCCGAAAACGAGCTGGTCAGCACGCTCGGCGTCTCGCGGATGACCGTGCACCGGGCGCTGAGGGAACTGACCTCGGAAGGCCACCTCCTGCGCATCCAGGGCGTGGGCACCTTCGTGGCGCCGCCGAAACCGCAATCCGCGCTCATCGAAATCAGGAACATCGCCGGCGAGATCGCCGCGCGCGGCGGACGTCACAGGGCCGAGGTCGTCGTGCTTGAGAAGATCCGCAACCCGGCGCTGGAGCTCATCGTCGCCTTCGAGTTCATGCGCCGCAGACCGGTCGCCCATTCGATCATCGTGCATTTCGAGGACGAGGTGCCCGTCCAGCTCGAGGAGCGCTTCGTTAATCCGGCTCTCGCACCGGACTACCACCGGCAAGATTTTGCTGCGACCACCACGTACGATTATCTGCAGCGGGCGACACCGCTGACGGAGGTGGAGCACGTGATCTCGGCGATCGCCGTGGACGAGGTGGCGGCCGGCCGCTTGATGATTCGGCCCGGCGACCCCTGTCTTCTCCTGCATCGGCGAACCTGGTCAGGCGCGGCGGTCGCCACGGTCAACAAGCTCACCTATGTCGGCAGCCGCTATTCGCTGGGCAGCCGATATGCGCCCTCGCCCGCTGCATGAGCAGAAACACGCAGCGAAGCAGGGCTGGCGACGCCTCGTATCAAATATGCTCGATCCAATGGCGACGTTCTGATGGGTCGTTATTGAATTTTCGCGGGTCACCTTGACGTCGTTCAACCCCATTAGGGCATCGCGATTTCCGGTGCCTGCAGCGGCGCGGAAGACCTGTTCCGCATCGCCGAAACGCCGCAATTTCAGATACGCATAGCCGCGCAACACCATCAGGTCGGTGCGCTCAGGCGTTATGGACAAACTGCCGCGAATTTGTCGCTCATCTCGATGCAAACTCGCAGCTCTTCGCCGTGCAAAGCGTGATCGCGGAAGTTTGCATTACGCGCTCCCGTTCGTTTCACTCTCCTCATCGATTTCGCGCACCTGCAGATAGGCGTTCGTTTCCAGCCATTCCCGCAGCACGATCTGAATGAGGTCCGCCCGGCCGATTTTCATTTCGGCGGCAATGGAGTTGAGAGCGTCCTCGGTTGCCGGTTCCAGCGGCACGCCGGCGACGTTTCTGAGCATCAATGCAGCGCGACGCAGAATGATCTGCAAATCCGCGCGCGAAATGTCCGCAATGCGATCAGCGGCACTCTCGAGCTCTTCGGCAATGGATTGGCGCGTCATTGCTTTAGTCCGCTTGCCCTGAGGCAGGGTCTTCTTAGGCCTTCACCCGTTTGGCTGGTGCCCTCTTGGCTGGCGCCTTCTTGGTGAGCGTTTTTGCGCCCGTCTTGCGACCAAGTCCCATTGACTTCGCCAGCTCCGACCGTTGTGCAGCGTAGCTCGGTGCCACCATTGGGTAATCAAACGCCAGCCCCCATTTGGCTCGATATTCATCGGGCGTCATGCCAAGCAAGCCCAAGTGGCGTTTCATCGACTTGAACTTGCGCCCGTCTTCCAACGAAATGATGTGGTCGGGAAACACAGATTTTTTGGGGTTGACCGCCGGGGTCTGTGTTGGCTGCTCAACAACAGCCGGCTTGACTAAGCTAACGAGAGCGGAGTTCACCGAAGAAATAAGATCGGGCAGGCCTGCTACGGGTACTGCGTTATTTTGGACAAACGCCGCAACAATATCTGCGGTCAATTCCATCAATTCCGCGTTCTGGCGACTGTTCTCTTCGGTCATTCATCAACTCCTATGCTATTGCGCTTTCGTATTGGGGAAAGTCGGATCGCGCAAGACGCAGGTCCACAGAACGAGATACTCTGATAGCCGGCCGGCCGCTACGCAAGTTCCTCCTCCAAACCACGCGACCGAATTTGTCCGGCTTTTGTCCGAGATCCGCGTGTAGGACGGATCGTTCCAACGCTCCTTAGCGTTGGGTGAGAACCCACAAGGAGGAACGGCCATGTCAGACGACAAACACGAACGCATTCGGCGCCGCGCATATGAGATCTGGGAACGAGAAGGCCAAACGCACGGTCTGCACGAGCGCCATTGGGATCAGGCGACCTTCGAAATCGAGAACGAAGATCGCTCGCTCGGTGCTAGACCACCGGCAATATCTGGTGCCGATGTCCCAGCCCCTGCGCCTCAAAACAGCGGGAAGAAGCGCAAGCGCGCCGCTGGTCAATCGGACGTTGAGGCCGCGGAAGCGCTGGCGATGAAAACAGGCATCACCGGCGACGAAGCACAAGACCTCATTGATCGCCTCGGTGACGATCCGCTGGCACTCGATGAGGCGGCGCGGAGCCTTAGAGCATCCGAAGGGTAACCGCCGGCTGTCCAGGCAGCCCATCGCTGTACTCGACACACCGCCGCATTTTCAATCTCAGCCCCAGCGGGTCGCCGCAGCAGCCAACAAATGAAAGCCCGCGCCTCTGACGGGCCAGATCGGGTCGCGGTCCGAATTTCATGACGTTGGACTGAGATCGCGGTTTCGCCTTCGACGCTCAATGGTGCGCGCGTTTCGACGGGCAACTCTAAGTTCGGTAAGCGTCGGCTGCCACCAGCCCCGAGAATGTTCCATCGGGCCGGCCTCGCGACGAGCCGGCCATGTCCTGATGAGTTCCGTCAGCGTCGCCGAGCGCCACGTTCCCCACACGTAGTCGACGTCCGCCCGCATCGCGTGTGGGTAGAAAGCAGTCACTACTGACGGCTCGACGAGCTCACCTGGCACATCGGTAAAGACCACAACGCCGTACTGTTCTGTTGCGACAGCTCGGCCCATCGGCGGCAAGTCCTCAGCTGGCAACGGATAGCGATGGCGTCGGCGTTCCGCATATCGCAACCGCGTTGTTCTTTGGGCTTCCGAGTCCCTCTCCGCCTCGCGTCGGCGCTTCCTTTCCTCGGGTTCGCTAAGTCGGGCAGCGTCTTCGATTGTCGGCCACCGGCGCCGCAGTTCCTCATAGGACCGAAACGGCACGCGCCACGCTCGGAGTTCATCGTCCCAGCTTGCCCAGGGAATTTCATGTAGTTCCCGAAGGACGGTCTTCGAATAGCGTGTCCGAATGCGCAGATCGTCTGCAATCTCGAGATAAGGACTGGAGATCGGATCGAACGCATAGGCGTCACGTCCCTTGCTGTCGGCGTGGGCCGCCAGCAACTCGGCCTCACGCGCCAGCCAACGGTCGACCCGACGGGCTGCCGTCTTGCCTGGTACAAACCAGCTCCTGCGCTCGTCGCTCCACCTCGCTCGCGGAAATGCCTCCCGAAATCGTTCGACAGTCATTCGGTCATAAGGAAAGCTCGCCAAGGCACCGGGCGTGTCTTGTTTCTGCAGCGCAGGCTGATGCTTGGATTCGTCCAAGGTCGTGCCGTCAGTGGTGTTGGATTCGCACAGAAACGTCCCGCCGGCCCTAAAATCGATCGCCTTTCTCGACGCTCTGCGGGGGCGGCACGCCTACTGACCACTCTCTATCACTTCGGTCACCTCGTACAGATTGGGATCGATCTCGTCCGTCAACTGATCGAAGTGACCCCACTCCTTGCGGAATTCCGGCGCTTGATGAGCCGATCGCAAGAGATCGCGATTTTGCCATTGGACGTAGTTGACGATGCGTCGTCCGTCGAGGCTGCGATGCAGGCTGATTGAGATGAACCCAGGCTGACGCGCCATAAAGCGGGCTCGCTCGGCCATGACGGACAATGCCTCGGACTGCTTGTCCGGTTCAGAATCGACGATGGTGATTTGGGTGACTGGCTGATTGTCGACTCGGATGTGTGTCATGGAAACCTCGCTGGATTGATGGCGAAATTGCGGACAGTAGCTTCTGCCAAATCGATCTCAGTCGGCTGCAGGCCCAACGCTGCCGGTCTCTTCTTGTTCCAAGACGCGCGGAGTTGCTGTGCGCGAAGCACGCACTGCGTCCAATTCTGCACTTTCCTCAGGAATATCCTGCGAG
>NZ_SUEO01000233.1:0-1172 GCF_004962925.1 Mesorhizobium sp.
GCATGGCGCGACGCATCCATCACCGCCGCGACAATCTTCCGGTAGCCGGTGCAGCGGCAGAGGATGCCGCCCAGCGCATCCTGGGTTTCGGCCTCGGTTGGACAGGGTGTGCGGTCCAGCAGCGCGGTTGCCGCGATTAGCAGGCCGGGCGTGCAGATGCCGCATTGCGCCGCGCCATGGTCGAGGAACGAAGCTTGCAGCGCCGACAATCTGCCATTGGCGAGCCCTTCGACCGTGGCCACCACGGTGCCAGCGGCAGAAGCCACTGACATGAGGCAGGCGCAGACGGGTTCGCCGTCGACAAGCACCGTACAGGCGCCGCAGTCACCGGCGTCGCAGCCGATCTTGGTGCCGGTCAGGCGCAATTCGTCGCGCAGCACCGAAGAGAGGCGGCGAACCGGCGGCACGCAGACAGAAACGGCGGCGCCGTTGACCTCGAAGGCGATGTCGACGCGCTCCATGCTCATGTCAGGCTGAGCCTCGTTCATGCCGCCACCTTTTCCGTAGGCGCATGACCCGCGGCATCAAGCACGGCACGGGCGACGATCTCGCGCGCGGCGTCCAGCCGGTATTCGGTGCTGCCGCGGACATCGCCGATCGGCGACAGCTCGTCCATCGGTGCGGACTGGATCGCAGTGACGAGAGCGTGGTCGACCGGGAGGCCACGCAACGCAGCTTCGACGCCCGAGAGACGCTTGGCGACAATCGAACAGGAGCCGACGGCGACGGCAGCGTTGCCGACGATGCCGTCCTCAACGGTCAGACGGGCGGCCGCCATCGCTATGGAAATGACGAGATAGCGACGCGCGCCGAGTTTCACAAAAGCCGACGTGCCGGCGGAGGCGTTTTTCGACACGCGAATGGCGGTGACCATTTCGCCCGGCTGCAGTTCCGTGCGACGGTTTCCCAGGATGAATTTCTCCAGCGGCAGATGACGGACCATCGCCATCGAGCGCAGTTCGACCTCGGCGTCGAGAACGAGCAGCGCCGGCACGCCGTCGGCGGCCGGGGAGGCGTTGCAGAGATTGCCGGCGATGGAGCCGACGTTCTGGATCTGCACGGAGCCCACTTCCCGCGCCGCCTGCTTCAGCGCATCGAAAGCCGCCGGCAGCGGATGACGGACAAGATCGGTCCAGGTCGTGCGCGCACCGATGACCCAATGGTCCTCGGTT
>NZ_SUEO01000233.1:1182-9809 GCF_004962925.1 Mesorhizobium sp.
AAATCGGTGCCACCGGCAAGGATGCGCCACGGAGCCTCGCCAAGCAAAGCGAGCGCCTCGTCGACCGTGGTGGGTTTCGCGTAACGGATCACGCTTTGCCTTCCCAAAAAGGGCCTCCTCGAGAGGGGCTTCCCGACGGAACCTTCCGGCGTCCGAACCGGTCAAATTCATTCGTATGCAAATGATATCAAGCCGGCAGGAATTGTCAAAGCCAGAGTTTCGAGCCGCTCTCCGCATCGGCGCGGCGGCACGCATTTGTTTTGCCGTTGGAGTTGACGCAGCCGGCCATCTGGTCAAGTTTCTGCAATCGGTCGCGTCAGCGGCATTTTTTGGTGGAGCGCGGGTTCGAACACCGGATTCCACGCTTGGCAGACTTCCGGTTCGGGCCATGCCTCCGGGACAAACAAGAGGAGGCCTCCATGGCCGACGAAGCGCTTGTTGTCATCGACCTGCAGAACGATTTCTGCCCGGGCGGCGCGCTGCCGGTGGCCGGCGGCGACGAGATCGTGCCGCTGGTCAACGACCTGATCCGGCGAACCGAACATGTCATGCTGACGCAGGACTGGCACCCCGCCGGCCATTCGAGCTTTGCCTCGAGTCACCCCGGCAAGCAGCCGTTCGAAACGATTGATCTGCCTTACGGCCAGCAGACGCTGTGGCCGGACCACTGCATCCAGGGCAGCCTGGGTTCGGATTTCCATTCGGGCCTCGCCTGGACCAAGGCCGAACTGGTGATACGAAAGGGGTTCCACCCGGAGATCGACAGCTATTCGGCTTTCTACGAGAACGATCGGACGACGCCGACCGGCCTTGCCGGCTATCTCCGGGAGCGCGGCATCGACACGCTGACCTTGGTCGGCCTGGCGACAGACTTCTGCGTCGCCTTTTCTGCGCTCGATGCGGTCAAGCAGGGCTTCCATATAACAGTGCGGCTCGACGCCTGCCGCGGCATCAATCTCAGTGGCTCACTTGAGACGATGCTGAACCGAATGCGCGATGCCGGCGTGACGCTGGCTTGAACATCACCAATCGCATTAGACAAGATTCCAGAGGGGGCCTTATGCGGTTTGCGGCGGCTTTGACGGCGGGCGCTGTGGTGGCAGCCGCAACCCTGTTTTCGGGAATAGCCCTCGCCGCCGAGGCCCACGAGCTGCCCGGCGAAACAATGTCGCTGTGGTGGGCGCTGCCCTTTGCCGGCCTACTTCTGTCGATCGCCACCGGACCATTGCTCTTCCACCATGTCTGGGAGCATCACTACGGCAAGATCACTCTCATCTGGGCGGCGCTTGTGGTCGTGCCGCTGGCGGTTGCGTTCGGCATGCCTTCGGCCACGGAGGCGGTGCTGCATGCGCTGCTCACCGAATACATGTCGTTCATCATTCTTCTGTTTGCGCTGTTCACCATTTCGGGCGGCATCCTCGTCGCCGGCAACATACACGGCACGCCGCTGGTGAATGCCGGGCTGCTGCTGATCGGGGCGATGCTCGCCTCGGTCATCGGGACGACCGGCGCCTCGATGATCCTGATCCGGCCGATCCTGCGCGCCAACGACAACCGGCCGTTCAACGCCCATGTCGTCATCTTCTTCATTTTCCTGGTGTCCAACATCGGCGGCTCGCTGACGCCGCTCGGCGATCCGCCGCTGTTCGTCGGCTTCCTGCGCGGCGTCGATTTCTTCTGGACCACTGCGAATCTCTATCAGGAGACACTGTTCGTCGGCGGCTTGGTGCTGGCCGTCTTCCTGGCCATGGACATGATCCTGCATCGCCGCGAGGCCGGCGCGCCGAAGATCAAGGATCCGACACCGGACACGGAGGTGCGCATCCGAGGCCTGGCCAACGTCCCGCTGCTGGCCGGGGTGATCGGCGCGATCCTGCTTTCCGCGACCTGGAAGCCGGGCGTGGCTTTCTCCGTCCAGGGCGTGAGCCTCGAATTGCAGAACCTCGTGCGCGACGCCATCATTCTGGCTCTTGCCTTCCTTTCGCTCGGCGTCTCGCACAAAAGCCACAGGCAGGCGAACAACTTCCACTGGGAGCCGATCGCCGAGGTGGCGAAACTGTTCGCCGGCATCTTCATCTGCATCGTGCCGGTCATCGCCATTCTCAGGGCCGGCCCGGACGGTGCGCTGGCGCCGCTGGTCTCGCTTGTCAGCTCGCCCACGGGCGAGCCGAACGACTTTGCCTATTTCTGGATGACCGGAGCGCTGTCGTCCTTCCTCGACAATGCGCCGACTTATCTGGTGTTCTTCGAGCTCGCCGGCGGCGATCCGCAGCATCTGATGACTACCTTCGCCTCGACGCTGGCGGCGATCTCGGCCGGCGCGGTGTTCATGGGCGCCAACACCTATATCGGTAATGCACCGAACTTCATGGTCTATGCCATTGCCAGACATCGCGGCGTGAAGATGCCTGGCTTCTTCGGCTACATGGCATG
The DNA here is from genome assembly GCF_004962925.1 of Mesorhizobium sp. Classification (GTDB taxonomy): domain Bacteria; phylum Pseudomonadota; class Alphaproteobacteria; order Rhizobiales; family Rhizobiaceae; genus Mesorhizobium. Next base: position 3,616 of record NZ_SUEO01000233.1, read on the forward strand.
GTCGGGCGCGGTGCTGATCCCGATATTTTTGCTTGCCGGCTTTTTGTTCTTCGGGTGACTACCCTACTCCGACATAACGGCGCACCGCTGATGGGTCGGCGCGTAATTCCTCGACATCGACGGTCTCGCGGTTGCGGCCGTTCTCGATGAACGAGACCCGGTCGGCGACGGACAGCACCGCATCGACCCGCTGCTCGACCAGGATCGTCGAGACGCCAAGGTCGCGCAGCTTCGACACCGTCTCACGGATCCTGGCGATCATCGACGGCATCAACCCTTCGGTCGGCTCGTCGAGCAGAAGCACCTGTGGTTCGAGGCACAGGGCGCGGGCCATGGCCAGCATCTGCTGCTCGCCGCCGGACAGCGTGCCGGAGCGCTGCCTGAGCCGCTGGCGCAGCAGCGGGAAAAGGTCGAGCACGTTTTCGCGCGTATTCTTGCCCTTGCCGCGGGCCATCAGGCCGATCTCGATGTTTTCCGCCACCGTCATCTCAGCGAACAGCCGCCGGCCCTGCGGCACATAGGCGACGCCGGCCTTCGGCACGTCGTGCGCCGGCAGGCCTCTTAATTCCTTGCCGTCGAGCCTGATCGAGCCGGCGCGTGAGGGAATGAGGCCCATGATCGCCTTCAGCGTCGTCGTCTTGCCGGCGCCGTTGCGGCCGAACAGGCAAAGCACCTCGCCCTTGTTCAGCACGAGGTCGAGGCCGTAGAGCACCTGGACCTCGCCGTAGAAGCAGTCGAGCCCGGAGATGGTCAGTGCTTCAGGCCGTGTTTCAGTCATGGGGTCGTCCCCAAATAGGCGTCCTGCACCTCGGCATTGGCGCGGACCTGCTCGGGCGTGCCTTCAGCAAGAATCTTGCCGGCGTTGAATACGGTGATGCGGTCGGCAAGCTGCATGACCACCGGCATGTTGTGTTCGATCAGAAGCACCGTGGCGCTTTTGGCGATTTCGCGCACCAGCCCGATGAAATTGTCGATCTCGCTGTCGGCCAGCCCCTGCGTCGGCTCGTCGAGGATCAGCAGGCGCGGCTTCAGCGCCAGTCCCATGGCCACTTCGAGCAGGCGCTGGTGGCCATAGGACAATTGCCCGGCCGGCATGTGGGCGCGGTCGGCAAGGCCGGTGCGTTCCAGCGCCGCCATGACGCCGGCATGCACGGCGCCTTTCGAGCGGCCATCGGTCAGCGTGCGCTGCACCGGCAGCGCAACGTTGTCGTAGGCGGTGAGATTGGCAAAGACGCTCGTGATCTGGAAGGTGTAGGCGATGCCGAGGCGGACCCTGGCGTAGGCCGGAAGGTTGGTGATGTCGGTGCCGTCGAAGACGATCATGCCCGTGGACGGCTGGATGCGGCCGCTGACCAGGCTGACGAAGGTGGTCTTGCCGGCGCCGTTGGGGCCGATGACGGCGCGGATCTCGCCCGGCATGAGTGCGAAGTCGACACCGTCGACGGCGCGCAGGCCGCCGAAATTGCGGGACAGGCCCTTGGTCGTCAGCAACGGCATCATGGCAGCCATCCGAGCCAGCGCTGGCGGATGGTGCCGAGAATGCCCTTGGGAAAGAACAGCACCAGCAGGATGAGGGCGATGCCGACGATCAGCAGATAGGCGGAGGTGTAGCCGCTGGTGATGTCCACGACATAGTACATGAACAGCGTTCCGATCAGCGGACCGAGCGTGGTCGCAGCACCGCCGAGCAGCACCCAGAGCAGCGGCAGGATGGAGTACTGCACCGAGGCGAAAGTCGAGCCGACATAACCGAACAGCAGCGCGTAGGCGGCGCCCGAAGCCGCGCAGATTGTGCCGGAGACGACGACCGCGGCGAGCTTGTTGGAGAACGTGTCGTAGCCGAGCATTTTGGTCCGCTCCTCGTTCTCGCGGATGGCGACCAGCACACGGCCATACCTGGAGCGGACGACGGCGAGCGTCACCAGCAGCACGATCGAGAACAGGACGAGCGCGCTCATGTAGCGCATGGTCGGGTTGGTGAGGCTGAGCGACGTGCTGCCAAAGACGAGGACACGCGCCGACTGCGGCACGACCAGGCCCTGGTCGCCGCCGGTCCAGGACGCGAAATAGAGGATCATGAGGTAGAACACCTGCGCGAACATCATGGTGACGATCATGAAGGCGACGCCAGAAGTGCGCAGTGCAAGCACCCCGATCACCAGCGCGAGAAGCGCGCCGCAAGCAAGCCCGGCGGCGAAGGCGGCCGGCACGCTCCAGCCGAGATGGATGACGGCAAGACCTGCGCCATAGAGCCCCGCCGAAAAGAACATGGCATGGCCGAGGCTGAGCAGCCCGACATAGCCGAACAGCATATTGTAGCCCATGGCAAAGACCGCCAGCACCATGATGCGGGCGAGCAGCCCGTGGTGATATTCCGGCAGGACGAAGTTCAGGGCGAACAGCAGGGCGATGACGCCCAGATGCAACGCGTAGGCTTTTGCCGGTGAAGCCTCCTTCATCGCGATGCCGTCCCGAACAGGCCGTGCGGCCGGAACACCAGCACCATGGCAACCAGCATCGTGGCGATGATCTTGGCCAGCGTCGGCGAGAAGAACACCGAGATGATGCCGTCCGACAGGCCGATGAGCACGGCGGCGACGACAGTGCCGCGCAGCGAGCCGAGCCCGCCGATGATGACGACGATGAAGGACAGCAGCAGCGGGTCCTGCCCCATCAGATAATGCGCCTGGCTGATCGGCACGATCAGCACGGCGGCCACCGCCGCCAGCATGGCGCCGAGCGCGAAGACGCCGGCATAGACGCGGTCGACCGGGATGCCGAAGGCCTGCGCCGTCTCGCTGTCATATTGCGTGGCGCGCATGACAAGGCCGATTTTCGTACGCGTCAGCACGAACCACGTCGCGAGAAGCAGAAGCGCGGACGCGGCGATGATCGACAGCTTGTAGCCGGAGTAGCCGAACCACGGCAAAAGGATACGGTGGCTGAAGGGCGGCTCCACCGGCCGTGCCTCCGGACCGTAGAAGGTCAGCGCCAGTTGCTGGATGATGTAGAGCATGCCGATGGTGGCGACGATGGTGGCTTCCGGATTGTAATTCAGCCGGCGCAGCACCAGGCGTTCGGCGACCAGCGCGATCAGGCCGACGATCAGCGGCGCCAGCACCAGGGCGGTCAGGAAACCGAGCGCCGGATGGCCCGATATCGCCGTCGAGATCGCCCAGGCAAGCACCGCGCCGAGCATAAAGAACTCGCCATGGGCGACATTGACGACGCGCATGACGCCGAACACCAGCGACAGGCCTAGCGCGGTCAGCGCTAGCACGGCGGAGGTGACGAGGCCTTCAAGGGCGGCGAGGAGGAGATGAGGTCCGAAGTGCATCGCCTAGGCACCAGCGGATGCGCGAAGCATCCCCCTCTGTCCTGCCGGACATCTCCCCCACTTGGGGGGAGATTGGCTTTCGTCACCGCCTTCGCAGAACTCCAACGCAGTATCCAAAGCTGTAGCGCGCCAAAGCTGCCAATCCCCTTTCTTGAGGGGGACATGTCCGGCACGAAAGAGCGAGGTGCGAAGCAGAGCAAAGGTCAAATGAACCCTCACTTTTCGCCTCACAGCGCCTGCGACGTGTAATCCCCTTCCGGCTCGTAGAGGCCGTCCTCAATCTTGGTCTTATGGACGACGTTCAGCCGGCCACCTTCGACCTTGGAGATGTTCTGGATACCGAAACACTGGTGGATCTTGCCGTTGAAGGTCTTCGGCCCTTGCGGATGCTCGGGGCCCTCGGCGAATTCGGTCAAGGCCTCGGTCGCCTCGACCAGCTTGGCGCGGTCTTCCGGGCCCTTGTAGCCGGCATCCTCCATCGCCTTCTTGACGACATAGAGCGTTTCCCAGCAGCCGAACATGTGCGCGGCGGTAGAGACGTCCTTGGGATCGCCGACGGCAGCGCCATTGTCGTCGATGCCGACGGCGGCGCGATAAGCCTTCTGCGCGGCGGAATCACTAGGCTGCGCGTAGCGCGGCGAGCCTTCCCAGAAATGGCTGCCGTCGAGGAATTCGAGGCCTGGGCTGTTGATGTCGGTGGCTTCGAGCGAATCGATGAAGCCGAACAGCTGCGGCCGGTTGGAGCCATAGAACTCGCCGAGCTCCTTGACGAAGGTGAGCACCGCCGGGCCGACCATGACGTGGTAGATCACCTCGGTCTCGGCCGGGATCTGCGGGAAATATTTGGTGAAGGACGATTCCGTCGGCGGGATGGCGATCTGGGCGATGACCTCGGCGCCTTGCGCCTTCAGTGCCGGCGGCAGGTAGTCGCGATGATCGTAGCCGAAGGCGAAATCGGGAAAAATCTGCGTCACCTTCTTGCCGGCATTCGCCGCGATCCACGGCGCCATCGCCTGGATCTGGCTCTTCACATCGGTGATGCCGGGCTGGAAGACGTAGCGGTTGAGCTTGGTCGAGGCGACGTGGTGGCCTTCGCTGACGACAAAATAGGGCATCTTGGCCTCGCCGGCGGCCGGCGCCGAGCCGATGACGACGTGCGAAAACAGCGTGCCGAAGACGATGTCGGTCTTGTGCTGGGTGGCGAACTTGCCGACCACCTCGGCACCCCGGCCGGGATCGGTGCCGTCATCCTCGATGATCACCTCGACCGGCCGGCCATTGATGCCGCCGGCTTCGTTGATCGCCTTGACCGCGGCGGCGGTAGTCCTCTCGTACCAGCGGCCATAGGCGGCGCCGATGCCGGTGCGGTGGGACTGGAAGCCGATCTTTATCGGCGCCGAGCTTTGCGCCTGGCTGTAACGTACGAACCCGGGCGCAACGGCAAGGCCGGCGCCCGCGGCCAACCCCTTCAGCGCGGTGCGGCGGGTGAGGCCGGTTTTGGAGAGATCGAAAAACCCATTCTTGTCAGTCACGGCAGTTCCCCTTATTTTTTGAGTTTGACCAATGGCTGTAGCGAGGCGGGCCACTCTTGGTAAGAGCGCCGAAATTGCATGTGTACAAACTAAATCACCAAAGCCCTGATGTGGCAAGCGAGCTTTCCCCAAGGATCAATCGACGCCATTGAGCCGGGCTTTTGTCTCATCCGGCCGCCGGCGTGGCAAGCAACCAAAGGCCGAACATCGTGTAGGCGATCATCAGCACGGTGAGCGGAAACTGGCTGAGCGCGGCGCGAGCAGCAACCGGGTGCAATCGCCAGGCGAGGCCATGGGCGACGAGCACGGCGAGCATGTGGCCGGCGATGATGACGCCGGCCTGGAGATTCCACAGCCACCACGCCGAGCCAGCGCCGGCGACGACGCCGGCTTCGATCTGCATGCCGGCGGTGCCGAACAGGTTCCAGCCAAGCGCGAACGGGTCGGAAAGAGCGGCGATGGCGTATTGGCCATCGACCAGCAGCGCCGTCAGATAATGCGCGACATGGTAGGCGAGCGCGATCGGCACGATCGACCATACCAGCAGCCCGGCGGCCTGACCGAGGGAATGCGGGCTGCCGGCAAGACGCCGGCCAAGCACAATTGCAAGGATGAACGCGGCTGCGAGCACGACAAACGTCGCTACGAGCCCGAAAGTACCGATCCCGATCACCGCCGTGCGGCCGGGAAACTCCAGCGGATTGATGCCGAACAGGCCGAGCCAGAAGAAGGTTTTCGACAGACCGTCGAAGGAGACCGACGACAGCGCAAGCAACAGGAAAGCAAGGCCGCTGATCGACAGCGGCGCAGCATTGCTGAGCTTGGCGCCCGGCCAACACAGACTGAGCCGGCCGTCTTCATTGCGCTCAAGGAGGGCCAAGCGCGCCACCATGGCGAACAAGACGGTCAGGAACTCGCCGTGCCGGCTCCAACCGCGGTAGCCGAACATCAGCATGGCGACAAAACTCAGCAGCCAATAGAGGCCGGCGACCCAGGCGAGCCGCGCCGGATCGTCGGGCGCCGGGTCGATCAGCTCGAACCAGGCGAAGGCGAAGAACAGCGCGACGGCTGGCCAGCAGCCGAGCCAAGGGGGCGGGCGCCATGTCCGCCGCTTGCCGAACAGGCGCGAGATGACACGCCAAGGTCCGTACCAGGGGTTCAGCCAGGACCAGAGATTGCCGAACAGCCCCTGCAGCAAGGCCAGCCCGACCCAGAGCAGCGTCCAGATGGTGAGGGGCAGCGGGTTGGAGAGCGGATCGCGGCTGCCGAACAGGCCGGCCACGACAAGAATTGCAAAGCCGGCAAAGGATGTCAGGCTGACGATA
>NZ_SUEO01000234.1 GCF_004962925.1 Mesorhizobium sp.
GACGGCCCGCCGCCCAGGACGGCGCTTGCCGGCCATTCCATCCTGGTCGGCTATGGCCGTGTCGGCAGCCTCGTCGGCGCGTCATTGAAGGAGGCCACCCTGCCCTTCCTCGTGATCGAGGACGCCGACAAGACGCTGGCGAAGCTCAGGGACAACGGCATCGAAACCGTATCCGGCAACGCCGCGAATAGCGAGGTGTTCGCTGCTGCCAATCCCGAGGGCGCGAGCCGGCTGATCCTCGCCATCCCCAACGCCTTCGAGGCGGGACAGATCGTGCTGCGCGCACGCGCCGCCAACCCGAAGATCACCGTCATTGCCCGCGCCCACTCCGATGCCGAGGTCGAGCATCTCAAAGGGCTCGGTGCCGACACGGTGATCATGGGCGAGCGCGAAATCGCCCGCGGTATCGTCGAAGTGGTGCTTGGCCGCAAGCCAGAGGCGGCTGAACCGTCCGCTGCCTGAGCCGATCCTGCACGATCATCGTACTGATCGCCACTGGCCGATGGCCGGCGAAAGGTTGCACGGTCGATCTGAACCGTCCGCTCGCAGGCGAGTTGATCACGCCACGAAGGCAGAGCCACCATTTTGAGTGATACTGCCGAGGTATTTTGCCGGCGGCTTCCCAAGCGCCTTCTTGAACATGGTGATGAAGGCCGTGACGGAACCATAGCCGAGATCACCCGAGACCTGCTGTACGCTGGCACCGGAGGCCAGTTCTCGAATTGCGACGATCAAGTGCAATTGCTGTCGCCAGCGCCCGAAGCTCAGCCCTGTCTCCTTTACCACGAGGCGGGCGAGACTGCTCTCGCTGAGCGCAACGCGGTTGGCCCATTCTGCCAGTGTGCTACGGTCGGCAGGGTCTTGCGCCAACGCTTCGGCGATCCTACTCAAGCGTGGCTCGGATGAAATCGGCAGATGCAACCGCTGGACGGGCATACGCGGCAATTCGGTAAGCAGGATCTTGGTCAAAAGCTCATCCCTCGCGCGGTCGTCCTGCACGTCATCGGACAGCTCGATGATCAGTTCGCGTAGCAGCGGCGAGATCGAAAGGGTGCAGCACCGGTTCGGCAGATCGGCGGCTCCCGGCTCAATGTACACGAAAAAAATCAGGGCGTTGGCCGTCGCAATATTGCTGTGCTCCATGTCGCCGGGAATCCAGACCCCGCAATGAGGCGGGACCATCCATAGGCCGCTTTGGACGTGGCATGTGACGCCGCCTCCGAGCGCAAAGACGAGTTGACCTTTGCGGTGCCGATGGACGGGCACCTCCGCTCTGGTTTCGGTGACGTCAACGCGCACCGCAATCGCCGGCGCGAGCACATCATCCACATCGAGATCGGGCCAGGGCCAGCGAAGAGGCTGTCTCATAACTGACGGCTTTTAGCGATTAAATGCCATGATAGCTGAATTCTTTAACCGGGAAAGTCGATAGGCTCCGGTTTGTGCCCCCGGTCAAAAATTTGGCGGGCATCAGTTGATCGCGACGACGCTGCGCGCGCCCATCGCCGGCGCGACCTGCGATCTCGATGGATCCTCTGAGTGGGCCGGCTTGCCGTGCTCTTCAGGGGAAGCTGGCGTCCACAAACAGTAGGAAGGTACGATCCCATGCTCGCCCTGGTCACGTCTCCCGACAGCGCCACCGGGCTGAGGTTCGCCGAGTTCGAGGAACCTCAGCCCCTCGCGAACGAGGCGCTTGTCTCGGTCCACGCAACCTCGTTGAACCGCGGCGAACTGCGCCTGCTCACCATACGTCCGAACGGCTGGATACCCGGCCAGGACATCGTTGGGGTTGTCGAACGGGCAGCAGCCGATGGCTCCGGGCCAGCCGTGGGCACCCGGGTTGCGGCTTTGGTCGACCAGGCCGGCTGGGCCGAACGTGTCGCCGTTTCAACCGACCGTCTCGCCGTCCTGCCGGATGACGTCAGCTTCGTTTCCGCAGCCACGCTTCCGGTGGCGGGCACGACGGCGCTAAGGACTTTGCGCCATGGCGGCGACCTGGCCGGCCAGCAGGTCCTGATCACCGGCGCAAGCGGTGCGGTCGGTCGTTTCCAGATCCAGATCGCCCGTCAGCAGGGCGGATGCGTGACCGCGGTCGCCGCCTCCCGGCACGGCGAGGATCTCCGGCGCCTGGGCGCCGAGCAAGTCGTCGAGTCGATCGAGCTGGCTGAGGGGCCGTTTTCGCTTATCGCTGAGTCAGTCGGCGGTGAAAGCCTCGCACACGCGATCGAACGGGTCACGCCTGGCGGGATCATCGTCATGTTCGGTTCGAGCAGTGGCGAACTCACATCAGTTGGATTCCGCCAGTTCGTTCCGGGTCACGAGGGGGCGAGGCTTCAGACTTTCGCGTACTACGCCTCTGGTCCAGGCATTGGCGCGGACATCGCCTCGCTGCTCGCTCTGGTCGCGGCTGGCCGGCTGGAAACCAGCGTGGCCTTGACCGTCCCATGGACAGACATTGCTCAAGCCCTGGGCGCACTGCGCCAGCGCAGCATCAGCGGCAAGGCTGTTCTCACCATAACCGGATGAGAAGTCCTTAGCCTCAAGTCTCACACGTGCTGGCCGCCATTGATGTGGATTTCCGAGCCCGTCACATAGGACGCCTGCTGCGAGCACAGGAAGAAGATGATGTCGGCGACTTCGGCCGTGGTGCCCAGCCGCCGCAGCGGGATCGTCTCGACGATCTTTTCCGTGCCCGGCGACAGGATTGCCGTGTCGATCTCGCCGGGTGCGATGGCGTTGACGCGGATGCCGTGCGGGCCGAAATCATGCGCCATTTCGCGCGTCAGCGAGCCGAGCGCGGCCTTCGACGTCGCGTAGGCGGTGCCGGCGAAGGGATGCACGCGGGTGCCGGCGATCGAGGTGACGTTGACGATCGATCCCTTGGCCGACGCCAACTCCTTGAACAACCCCCGCGCCAGCATGATTGGCGCGAAGAAATTGACCTGGAACACGTCGCGCCAGACATGCATCGGCGTGTCGATCGAATTCATGCGGCTGTTGCCGTCCTTGAGCTTCGGCGAGATGCCGGCATTGTTGACCAGCGCATGAAGCTGGCCGCCATGCGCCTCCAGCCGATGGCGGATTTCCGAGATCGCGATGCCGACATCCTCCTGGTCGGCGAGATCGACCTTGATGTGGTCTTCCGGACCGGCCGGCCACGGGCAGTCCTCGGCAAAGGCCTGGCGCGAGCAGGTGATGACGCGCCAGCCTTCGCGCGAAAAGCGCTTGACCGTGGCATGGCCGATGCCGCGGCTGGCTCCGGTCAGCACGATCGTCTTTCTGGTGTCGGTTTCTGCCATTCGCGATCTCTCTAGGGCGACGTGCGTCCCTTTGGACGCACAAAGTACGCTCTAGCACTTTTAACCCGGAGATGTAGCGGAACACGGCAGCTATGACGAGGGGTCAGCCGCCGGTGAGAATGTCGAGGATCGAGGTCTGCCGCTTCTTGACCGGGCCGCCGACATCGCCCGGCGGCACCGGGCGCTTGATCGATGCGGTGGCGCTGTCACCCCCCGGAATGCCGAAGCCGCCGCCATCGACCGTTTCGGCGGGACGCACAGCGCGAGGCGGCGCCGCTTTTTGGACGGACGGCGCCGATTGGCCAACCGAAGCGGACGGAACCGGTTGCGCAGTGTTGGACGGTATTTCGTCCTGCACGATCGTATCCGGAGGCGTCGACCGCCATGTTCCAGGCAGCGGCCGCACCGGCACGCCTTCATGCGCGGTGACCATGAACTCATGCCAGGCCTGCGCCGGCAGCGCGCCGCCGGTGACCTTCTTCATCGGGCTGCCATCGTCATTGCCGAACCAGACGCCGGTGGTGAGATTGGCGGTGTAGCCAATGAACCAGGCATCGCGCGAATTCTGGCTGGTGCCGGTCTTGCCGGCGGCCGGCCAGGCAAAGGCCGCCTTTCTGGCAGTACCGATTTCGACCGTGCCGGTCATCATCGAGTTCATCATACCGACGATCTCGGCTTTGACGACGCGCGGGGCGCCGCCGCCACTGTTGTCGTAGAGCACCTTGCCGCCGGTTGTCGTCACGCGGCGGATGAAATGGACCTCTGGCCGGTAGCCGCCATTGGCGAAGGGGACATAGGCCGACGTCAATTCCAGCGGCGTCACTTCAGAGGTGCCGAGCGCGATCGAGGTGTTGGCTGTGAGGTCGGACCCGATGCCCATGCGATGCGCCGCCTCGACGACGGCGTCAGGTCCGACTTCCATGGTCAGTTGGGCGGCCACCGAGTTCAGCGATTTCGCCAGCGCCGTCGCCAGCGTCACCTTGCCAAAATACTTGCCGCCGTAATTGGTTGGCGTCCATTTGCCTATTCTGATCGGCGCATCATTGCGCACACTGTCAGGCGTACGGCCGGCCTCCAGTGCCGCCATGTAAACAAAGGGCTTGAACGCCGAGCCCGGCTGGCGGCGCGCCTCCGAGGCACGGTCGAACTGGCTGGTCGAATAGTCATAGCCGCCGACCATGGCACGCCGGAATTGTCGATCGACACCAGCACCCCCTGGCTGGCGTTGAGCTTCTTGCCGCTCCCGTCGATCAGCCGGCGGATCGATTGTTCGGCGAGCTTCTGCAGCGTGAGGTCGACGGTGGTGTCGACGATGATGTCGCTGCGCATATCGCCGATCAGGTCGGGCAGTTCTTCCACGATTGTGTCGGCGACATAGTTTTCCGAGCCCGTCCAGTAGGATGCCACCCGCGTCGCCGGCGCGCTCATCGCCGTGGTCAGTTCCTTGGCGCTGATCTTGCCTTCGTCGCGCATGGCGGCAAGAACGAGCTGCGAGCGCTGCTCGGCCGCCTTCGGGTCACGCGCCGGAGACAGTCGCGACGGCGCCTTCAACAGGCCAGCGAGCAGTGCGGCCTCGGGCAGCGTGACATCGCGCGCGCTCTTGCCGAAATAGCGGCGCGAGGCCGCTTCGACACCATAGGCGCCGGAGCCGAAATAGACCCGGTTGAGATACATTTCGAGTATCTGGTCCTTGGTGTGCTTGTGCTCGAGCCACAGCGCCAAAAGCACTTCCTGCACCTTGCGTTCCAGCGTGCGATCGGGCGTCAGGAACAGGTTTTTCGCCAACTGTTGGGTCAGGGTCGAGCCGCCCTGCGAAAAACGCCCGCCGAGAACGTTGGCCACCATGGCTCTGGACAGACCGATTGGATCGATGCCCAAATGCGAATAGAAGCGGCGATCTTCGATGGCGATGACAGCCTCGGGAATATAGGCCGACATTTCATGCAGGCCGACGGCTTCGCCGCCGCTCATGCCGCGATTGGCGAGCAGCTTTCCGTCGACGGAGACGATCCTGATATTGGGCGCGCGGTCGGGAATGGCCCAGGTGGTCGCTGCCGGCATTTTCGCACCGTAGTACACGACGATGCCGGCAGTAGCGATTCCGCCCCAGATGGCCAGCACGAAGCACCAATAGAATAACCGGCCAAGCACGCCGAACAGGCCGCGCCGGCTTTTGCCGCGCCCGCGGCGTGACGATTTTGTCTTGGCTGATTGGCGTTTTGCAGAGGTTTTCCGGTTGCTCGGCACGACGCGATCCTCCTCGCTCACCGAAAAACCGGCCGAGGATTTCGCCGATGGCGGTCCCTCGAAGCTGGGTTCGATGCGGCTGTCTCTGCGGTTCGCCATGCGCTGTGCTGTCTATCCCGATGCCTATGGCGCTCGGGGTGAAGAGTAGATGCGGCGATTTAAGGGCGGGTTAAATGCTTCAAAGTTAATTCAATGCGTTACGGCACGTCATCGCTGCGTTCCTTGCTTCTGGCGGTCTGCAATAACGGTCCCTGGCGAGACGACGGAGCGTTCTCGCATTTCGGCATCAACTGCCCAGCCGCCGTCATTCGGCGCGGGCCGGCCATAGCAAGGTAGCCGCAATCTATGCTCGTCGTTAGAGCGCGATCGGTAAAATGGGCTGCGTTCGATCGCGCTCTAAACCATTGAATCTGCGCATTACCTTGTCACCAAAGTCACTCACCCTGGTGGATCATGCGCTAGTCGATCGCAGCACGAACGGAAAGCGCTGCCCAGGATGATTGCATCGTCTCGCCCACATGGCAGTAGCAGACAATTTCGTGGAGCTCGTTGTCGGTCAATTCGAAGAAACGCTTCGCTTCGCCATAAGTGTCGTTTTTCAGCCCCTCATCGCGCAGAATCGGATCCTCGAAGGCAACCGATATTGGCGAGCCTTCGCTTCGCATAATTTCGCGCTCGGGCGACGAACGATATTCGGTCCCGATAAGTGCGGTAAGGAGTCGGCTGGGCTGCCGTTCAAGAAGTTTTGACCAACGTTCGAGACGTTGGGTTCGGTCCATTGCAGGAGGTGTTGGGTCTCTGTGTACCTTTGCCACCGTATGCAGTTGGTCCAGTGTTTGGTGCCTCATGGCAACCTCCTAATAGTAGGCGGGTTGGCCCCAAACTCCCTGTACCAAGATCATACCGCGGATGTGTCGATACGTCACTCTCATTCCATATCCAGCTCGGCTTTTCTCTCCGTTGCATCGAAGGATGGAGCGGCCCTGCCTTGGCGTCAATTTTCGGTCCGATGGGGATAGGCCATCGGCACCTTTTGCGCCGCAGAAACCGGCGCGCTCAGTTCTGCTGGATTGAAATACCTTTGTCGTCGATCTTGAGTTCCACGCCCTTCGGCCTGGTTTGCTCGCGATAGACATAGATGCCGAGCGCGATGACCACGACGACGAGCGCGCCGATAATGAGATAGAGCGTGTTCTGTTTCATGGCGCGCCCTTGATGTCTTTCGAAGGATCAGGCCTGCTTCACCAGCTTGATCAGCACGAGCAGGATGACCGCGCCGATCGTGGCGTGGATGATGGAGGCAAATATACCGCCGCCTATGGCGAACCCCAGCCTTGGGAAGAGCCAGCCGGCGATCAAGGCACCAACGATGCCGACGACGATATTGCCGACCAGGCCGAGGCCGAAACCCTTGACGATCAAGCCGGCGAGCCAGCCGGCGATCGCACCGATGATGATGAAGACAAGCAGGCTCTCAGTACCCATTGCAGATCCCTCCTGAGCGAACGGACGCGGAGCAGAAAGCTCCGAATCGACCCCCGATTGCAACAGGCCCAAACTATTGGAAACGAGACGGCCCCGCCAGCGGCGTCATTCGTCGTCGTCATCCCCCGATGCAGGCCGCCAGCTGATCGGCTCGATCTTCCTTTGCGTATGGCCGTCCGTATAGGCCCACCAGCCGGTGTCGTTCTCGTCCCAGTCGCCGCCGGCCGCTTTCAGCCGGTCTAGCGACCGGTACTGCGCGATGGATTCGTTCATCACGCCGTCGCTGTCCTGCCAGTAGACGGTGACCTTGGAACCATCCTTAGGCGCCGTTTCGATTGGTTTCCGGGCAGCCATTTCATCCCTCCGTGAACCGACAGAACGTCGCGGCAAACATCTGGTTCCGTTAGCTGTGGGCGAAGATGTCTGCCTCATCCCAACCCATCAGGTCGAGCTTCGCACGCGTCGGCAGGAAGCGGAAGCAGGCCTCGGCCTCCTTGGTCCGGTTGTCGCGTGCCAACCGCGCCGTCAGCACATCGCGCAGCTGGTGCAGATAGAGCACGTCGGAGGCTGCGTATTCGAGTTGTTCGGGCGACAGCGTCTCCGCCGCCCAGTCCGACGATTGCTGCGCCTTCGACAGGCTGACGCCGAGAAGCTCAAAGCAGATGTCCTTCAGCCCGTGCCGGTCGGTGTAGGTTCGGGTAAGCCGCGAAGCGATCTTGGTGCAGAACACCGGCTCCGGCATGACGCCGAAGGCGTTGTAGAGCACGGCGAGATCGAAACGGCCGAAATGGAAGAGCTTGGTTATGCTGCGGTTCTTGAGCAGGCTGACGAGGTTTGGCGCCTTCTTCTGGCCGGGCGCGATCTGGATGACGTCGGCCGAACCGTCGCCGGGCGATATCTGCACCACGCAAAGCCGGTCGCGATGCGGATTGAGCCCCAGCGTCTCCGTGTCGATAGCGACCGCCCCGACGTCGTAGTGCAAGAGCCCGGGCAGATCGTTCTTATGGAAGCGGATATCGCTCATCGTGTTCTCCGGTCGCAGCCCGTGCGTACTTTGTGCGTCCGACTGGACGCACGTCGTGCCAGCCCGTCCTCGCCGCGATCCGATGAAAAATCAACAGAAAGTTGAATTCTTGGGTCTGTCAGCGTGTCAGCGCATCGAGAATGCGTGCCCAGGAGCGTTGTCCCTTGTGGAAGGAACTCATCTCGTACTTCTCGTTCGGCGAATGGATGCGGTCATCGTCGAGCCCGAAACCGACCAGCAAGGATTCGATGCCGAGATAGGTCTGGAAATCGCCGACCACCGGGATCGAGCCGCCGCTTCCCGTCGTCACCGCCGGCTTCGGCCATTCGTCGGACAGCGCGTCCTTGGCCTTGGCGAGAAACGGCGAGTCGTAGGAAAGCTGGATCGCCGGCGAGCCGCCATGCGGGTGGAAATCGACCGAGCAGTCAGCCGGGATGCGCTCCCTGACGAAGGCCTGGAAAGCCGCGCGGATCTTTTCTGGGTCCTGCTTGTGGACGAGGCGGAAGGACACTTTTGCCGAGGCCTCCGCCGCGATCACCGTCTTGAACCCCTTGCCGGTATAGCCGCCGGTAATGCCGTTGAACTCGGCTGTCGGCCGCGCCCAGGTGAGTTCGAGCACCGAGCGGCCCGTTTCGCCGGATGGGATCGACAGGCCGACTGGCCCAAGGAACGTCTCGGCGGTCTCGCCGAGCGTCTCCCAGGATTTCAGGATCTGCGAAGGGGTCTCCTCGACACCGTCATAGAACCCCGGAATGATGACATGGCCGTTCTCGTCGTGGATGTCGGCCAGGATCCTGGCCAGGATGCGGATTGGATTGGCGGCAGCACCGCCATAGAGACCGGAATGCAAGTCGCGATCGGCGGCTTTCACCGTGATCTCCTCGCCGACCAGTCCGCGCAACGCGACGCAAATGGACGGCGTATCGCGGTCCCACATGCCGGTGTCGCAGACAAGCGCGAAGTCGGCCTTGAGCTCGGCCGCGTTTGCCTCGAGGAACGGCTTCAGCGATGGCGAGCCGGACTCCTCCTCGCCCTCGAACAGGATCGTGATGCGGCACGGTAGCCCGCCAAGCACCTGCTTCCAGGCGCGGCAAGCCTCGACGAAGGTCATCAATTGCCCTTTGTCGTCGGCCGAGCCACGCCCCATGATCACCTGACGGCCGGGCTCGATCTCCTTCACCGAAGGCGCGAACGGGTCGCTTTCCCAGAGATCGATCGGATCGACCGGCTGCACGTCGTAATGGCCGTAGAACAGGACATGCGGCGCGCCCGACGGCCCGTCATGATGCGCCACCACCATCGGATGGCCTGGCGTGTCACGCACGCTGGCGTCGAAGCCGATCAGCTTGAGCTCCGCCACCAGCCATTCCGCCGCCTTGCGGCAGTCTGCGGCGTAGGCCGGATCGGTCGAGATCGACTTGATCCTGAGCAGGCCGAACAGGCGCTCCAGGCTCTCGTCGAGGTTTTTGTCGAGGCGGTCAAGGACGGGGGAAACTGCGGACATTTTATCAGCCTTTCGATTCTGAGCGGCAACCCTAAAGCTGCGAGGCAGAAACGAAAAGCCGGCGGTCGTTGGACCACAGGCGTCGAAAGGCAAAAAAAATGCCGCCGTGGTGGAGGGGGAACCACGGCGGCCTTTACT
>NZ_SUEO01000235.1 GCF_004962925.1 Mesorhizobium sp.
CTGCTGCTCGACGAGCCGCTAGGCGCGCTCGACGCCATGACCAAGATCGGCATGCAAGAGGAGCTGGCGCGCATCTGGAGTGAGGAGAACGTCACGATGGTCATGGTCACCCATGATCTGGAGGAAGCGATCTATCTTGCGGACAGGGTGCTGATCCTGCCCAGGGAGAAAGGCGGCACTGCACGGCTGGTCGAGGTTGAACTGCCGCGCCCCCGCGATCGCAGCGAAAGCCGGTTCGTGCGCTATCGCGAAGACCTGCTGCGTGAGTTTGGCTTGCACTGAGAGCGGGCACTGAGACAGCGGGTGAAAGCGCATCTTGCGTCGTTCTTACTTCTCCGCCGCCAGCTGCGAAAACAGGGCGCGCTCGACCGGCGGCTCCAGCGTTTGCGCAAAGGGCGTCGCCATGTGGTGGCGGTCGCGGTAGGCGAGCTTGCCGTCGATGAAGACATGGCAGGTCTTGGCGTCGCAGAACCGGTCGGTCATGTCGACATAGGTCGCGTTGGGGACGGCGCGCACGATGTCGCGCTCCACTGCGGCCACGGCGTCGTTGGCGGCGTCGCTCCGCGGCGCGTCACATACCGATGGCGTCTGTCCCCGCCACAGCGCGCGGGCTACGCAGGTGTCGACGAACATGCCGTTGAACGGCACGTCGCGGATGAAGGCGACTTTCAGCCCGGCCTGGCTGAACGCCTCCAGCGTCGCGCGCAGGCCGGCCCGCCAGTCCTGATCCAGGCTGTCGGATTCCTGCGCGTCGGGCGACAGTTTGCGCGAACTCGTCAGCGAGATCTCCGAGATCACCACCAGGCTCGGGCGCAGCGCGATGATCTCCTTGATCGATTGCTCGCGCCATTGATCGCACTCGGTGTAGTCGCGCTTCAGCTTCGAGCTCCAGACCGTCAGCCGCGAGGCCCGGCAGGCGGATTTGAGCCAGGTGACGACCTTGTAGTTGTTCTTCGTTGCCGCCTCGATCAGCGGCGTCGACCAATGGTCGGCATGCGAATCGCCGAACAGCGCGATCGAGTGCTCGGCATTCTTGGCGCCGAACTCGCAGGCCTTCGGCGTGACGGTCTCGTAGTCGAGAACGCAGCCTACCTTGGCGCGGGCGGTGGAAGGCTGTGCGGCGGTTTCGGCGATGATGCGTTGTGAAGGGTCGAGATCGTGCACGGCAAGGCGTGCATTGGCATAGGTCGCCACCACGCTGGCGCCGGTCAGCATTGCGGCGGGGACAAGCGCGCGCGCCGCGTTCGCCATCAGCCAGCCGTTGCGGCGGATCGGGTTCTCGATGAAATTATAGGTGAAGATCGACAGCGCCAGCGTCAATGCCGCGCAGGCAAGCCGCCCGGGCCAGGAGAGGTCGGGAACCATCATCGTCGCATAGACGATGACCGGCCAGTGCCAGAGATAGAGCGAGTAGGAAAGTTTCCCCACCCATTGCAACGGCGGCAGCGCCAGCATGGCGCTGGGCCCACTTTGGACATTATCGGAACCGCTGAGCAGCAGGAGCACGGCGCCGGCCACCGGCACCAGTGCCATCACGCCGGGGAAGGGGGTGTCCTGCTCGCTGAAGGTTAGATAGGCGCCGGCGATCAGCGCCAGGCCAAGCCAGGCCAGCGCTGCGCCCAGTTGCGGGCGCTCCCTCCAGAATTTTGCCGGCGCCATCGTCGCCAGGCCGCCGGCGGCGAATTCCCAGGCCCTAAGCGGCGAGAAATAGAAGGCCCAGGGCTGCGCCACGGTGGTGAGCCAGGCGCAGACGGCGAACGACACCGCGCCGACGATCCCGATCACCAGGATTGCCGTGCGCTTGCCCGGGCGCAGCCATGCGGCCAGCAGAAGCAGCCCAGGCCATACGAGATAGAACTGCTCCTCGACCGAGAGCGACCAGAAGTGGATGAAGGGGTTGTTCGCCGCATCGGGGGCGAAATAGTCGAGCGACCAGCGGATCAGCCAGAAATTGATCGCATAGGCCGAGGCGAACATGGCGCCTTTCGAATAGAGCGCCTGTTCGTCCGGCGACAGGATGAAGTAGCCCGCGACCAGCGTGACGAGAATGACGAACAGCGAGGCCGGCAGCAGGCGCCGGGCGCGTCTTGCATAGAACCGCCACAGGTTCAGCCGGCCGTCCTCGGCGATTTCGCGCAGCAACTGACCGGTGATCAGATAGCCGGAGATGACGAAGAAGATGTCGACGCCTGTGAAGCCGCCCGGCAGGTCCGACAGGCCGAAATGGAACGCGACGACGCCCGACACCGCCAGCGCACGCAGCCCTTCGATATCAGGCCGGAACGATGCTGACACGGCAAAACCTCGCGTAGGTCGTTGAAAAAGCCCACCCGTTGCGAAGACTCGACGCGATGCGCAGATATTGCAATGCAACAAATCTAACGCAGTGCAACATAAGTGGAGGTTCGCGGCGTGCAGCGCGGTGTGCGCGTCGGCGTGTACATCAGGAGCGCCGCGCCAGCGCCGCCGTCTGCTTGCACTGCGGCGGCCGACTTTGAGCACAAGTAGAAAGTTGGCCCGGCTTGCGGGCCTGCGTACCAATCTCAGGCTTTGGAAGAGCCCGCCGCTCGCGCGCCGGGCTCCCTTGGTCGTCACCAATCACGCATGCGCTGGCGGATGATGACGGGAGTCCCAGACCGCCCAGGCCGATGCCGCAACCACCAGCACGCCGAGGACAATATGGGTCGCCATCGCGTTGGCGTTCGCCATGAAGCCGAGCAGCCAGGGCGAAACAATCAGCCAGAGCCCGACGACAAGATTTACCCATTCTTCCCACTCGGCGAATACCGAAAGCGCCGTGATAGCCAAAGCACCGAGCACAACGCCTGCGATCCAGGCGTTCCACGCAGGATTGATTTCAGCAGCGAAGCCGAGTACCCAGGGTGAGATGAACAGGCAGACCGCAAGGATCAGGTTGATCCAATCCTGGGCCTTCTTTCCTTCCATCACGTTGTTTGCCATGACAACCTCCACAGATGAAGTTTGACCAAAGCACTACGTCGCGTGCAACGCACGCTTAGTCATTGATATATTGCGCTTTCGACGGCCTTCAAGGAGCGGCCCTGCGCGGTCATGGCGTCGTCGTTTCGCATCGCAGCGATGCCGTGTCTGCCATTTGCCTGCGCAATTCAGAAGCGCCGATTCCCGGAGGCTTCCGTTTGCAAGGTCGGGGAGCCCGCGCAGGTCATGGGGGAAGGCGGCGTCCTCAGCCGATCACGCCTTCTTCAGGAATTCGGTTTTCAGCACCAGGCCCTTCACCTGCTTGGTGTTGCATTCGATCTCGCCCGGATTGCCGGTGAGGCGAATGTTCTTCACCAGCGTGCCGCGCTTGATCGTTTCCGACGTGCCCTTGACCTTCAAATCCTTGATCAGGGTCACGGAATCGCCCTCGTTCAGCTGGGCGCCGTTGCTGTCTCTTACAATCGCGTCTGTCATATCGGTTCTTTCATGGGGCCGGTCCACGGACTATCCGGCGGATGGCGGCCAGGTCAAGCATGCCGGGCACCCACGTTGCCCATATCAGGTGCTTCGGCTATTGACCGACAGCCAATGCCGGCACAGGTCAAACGGAGCCCGACCATGACAGCGAAGACCATCCTCAAATTCGGCGCGGTCGAAAACGCAGAGGCGGGCGATCTCGCGGGCTGGGTTGTGGTCGACGGCAACCCAACCATGAAGACCGCCGTCCAGCACACTACCGAGGACGGCAAGGTCATGTCGGGAACATGGCAGGCTACCCCCGGCACCTACCACGCAACCTACAGCGACTATGAATTCGTGCACATGATATCAGGCCGCATCGTCATCACGCCCGATGGAGGCGCGCCCGCCGAAGTCGGTCCCGGCGATGCCTTCGTGGTCGAGGCCGATTTCAAGGGAACGTGGAAGATCATCGAGCCGGTGACGAAGCATTTCGTCGTCAGGATCGGCTGAGGCTGGAGGCGAGCCTAGCAATCCTGTCACGGCCTGACGCGCCGCCGCCAAACCTGTCGACCCCGGGGCCTGTCGATCCCCGGGGCCTGTCGATCCCCGGGGCCTGTCGATCCCGGGCGCCGCAAGCGTGGCACGGTCGAAATAAAAGATAGAGCCCCATCCATTAGGGATGGATGAAACTCTAGAAATTGAAATAGATCGCCGGCGGATACGGACTGGGCACATTCTTGCCGGCCGGCGCCGCCATGGCACCAGACGACGCGGCGATCCCGCCGGTGGACTTATCGTCGAGCAGCGGCCGGCTTTTCTCGGCTGTGGCCGCTTTGGCATCGGTGATAACGACTTTCGTTTTAGCCTCAACGGCTTGCGACAGTGCGAGCACAGCGAGCAGTGCAGACAGGGCAAGTTTCATGATGGGGTCCCTCTATGGTTAACGTAAGGTTAACCCCAGTCGCCGGCCCGAACACGGCCGCTGTGTGGAACGGCGTGGAATTCTGCGGAATTCCTGGAATATAGCTTGTGGAAAAGTGCGGGCCGCGGAAAACGGAGCAGGTGCGGATGCGCGTTCGGCTCGCAGCCGCATTGGGCGGGCCGAGACCTGGAGCGGCGCGGCCGAACACCGACATCCAGCCGCGCTTAGCTCAATGTCGCGGCCAACCCCGGTGCGAGATCAATCCTTGAAGCCGGTGGAGTCGAGCAGGGCGACCTGCTTGCCGTCGATGTAAAAGCGTATGACGTGCGCGCCGCCGTCGACCTCGATGCGCGTCGGCTCAATGGCCGGCTTTGCCTGCTTGCCATATGTCGCCGCCGCGCGCGAGCCGGCAGCAGCTCGCGACGGTCCGTTCGGCCCGAAGGTTAGAAGCAGCAGTGCGGCGGATCCAGCCGCAACCGCGGTGAAGGAGATTTTGGGAGAAGCATTCCAGGACATCGAATTATTCCTTCCTTGTTGAGGCGGCATCTTGTGCTGGTTGCGAGAACTCGGCTTCGCCGTCGTTCAAATGACTGAGGAAGGGGGTTGGTATTCAAGTCTACATAGCGGGAGTTCCACATGATTTGCCCTTGCCGTCCGCGACCTTAGCGCCGCTCGCTGGGGCGAAAAGGGCAGGCGCGTGGAACGGCGTGGAATTCTGCGGATTTCCTGGATTATCGACTTTAGGAGATGTCCGGCCCGCGATGAATGCGGTGGGAGCAAGTGCTGGCACATGTTATGCCTTGCGGTGGCATAAAGGGGCAGGTGGGATGGCACAGCATATCGCGCAGAAGTTACGGCTGACTGTGGCTTTGCTGGGAACCGTCAGCCGCAAGGACCTTGCGGCGGCGTTCCGGAACGTCAACCCGAACACGGCGTTCGATCTCGGCCGTGCCGACAAATGGCTGCAAGGCCGCGCCCAGCCACGCCAGCTCAGCGTCTACGACGATTGGTCGAAGCTTCTTAAGCTGGAGCAGTCCGGCGCCTGGATCGCCCAAAGCGACCTGCCAGGCTTCACCGCGGCGATCTGCGCCCGACACGGCATCGACAGGACGGAACTGGAACGCCGCGCCGGCGCGCAGTTCGAGGCATCATCTGGGCATGAGGAGCGAAGCCTCGGATTGGCCCTTGCCGGAACCTACGCATGCTATTCGCATGCTCTGTCGCCCTATTATCGCGGCCAGCTGATCAGGGGCAGCCTGTCGATAGAGACCGGGCCGGGCCCGCACGGGCTGACCGCCGCCTATCGCGAGGTGTTGCCGACCGGGCAACTGCTGGTCGGCGGACCGGTGACCCCGACAAAACGCGGACTTTATGCATTTCTGAAGGAAACCGACGGCGATGCCCATTTCTTCCTCTGCCTGTTCCCACAGTCGCGGCCGGGAAGCGTGCTTGGCGGCTATATGTGCGGCGGCGCCATCATCGGCCCGGAGCCGCAGCCGTCTCTGACCAGGATCCTAATCGTCCGCTTGCGCGATCCAACGCCCGAGGCATGGGGCGGATATCTGCCGCCTGACGGGTCGATCGCTAGGGATTTGGCATCACTCGGGCTGACCATCGAGCAGCCGGAAGCGGTCGATCGGCAGCTGGCGCAATTCCTCGTCGCGGACAGCAAGGACGGTGGTGCCAGCCAGATCCCGCCCGCCGAGTTTCGCGCCATTCTCGACGTGTTCGACCGTCATTGGCTGCGCCATTCGGGCTAGGCTGGAGCTCGCCTTCTGCCTCTGCGGAACCGATCACTACGTCAGTTGTTGTGTCCGGCGACCAAAGCGACCGTCCGGCTGTCCAGTTGGGCCGCCAAGCGCCCGCCCTTGCCGCTCGCGTCTTCGAACTCGCCGGCGCGAAGAAGCGAACGTTGCACGCCGGCTCAACATGCCCGATCATGGCTATGGCAGGGCGGAGGTATCAAGTGGCGGCCAATCGTCGAAACGGCATGCACCCCGCCGAGCCCGGGGTGATGGGCGTTGTTTCCTCTGCCAGAACCCTCCCGCGCATGTCACTGCCCACCGTCGCGACTGTCGTGGCGGCGGTTGCGGCCCTGTATTTCGGGCGCGAGGTTTTCCTGCCGATCGCAATCGCACTGCTGCTAACATTTGCGCTCGTGCCCATGGTTTCGGCACTCAAACGAGTCGGCCTTCCCCGTCTCCCGGCCGTCATCGCCAGCGTGCTGAGTGCATTCACGGTCCTCGCGCTATTCTCCTTCATTGTCGCAACGCAGGTCAGCGAACTGGCGCAGAACATCCCGCTTTACCAGTCGAATATCCTGACCAAGGTCCGATCCCTGAAGGAGACCGGCATCGGCGGAGGCATCATCGCCAGGCTGAGCGGGGTGATCGAAAGCGTTGGCCAGGAACTCGACAGGCAGGAAGCCCCACCGCCCGCCGCAGATGAGCCAGAGCGCGAGCCGGTGCCTGTCGAGATCATCGCGCGCGAAAGGCCGCTCCAGGTTCTTCAGAACCTGATCGGGCCGCTGATCAGCCCGCTGGCATCGGCCGGCCTGATCATCGTCGTCGTCATCTTCATGCTGCTCGAGCGCGAGGACCTGCGCGATCGTTTCATACGCCTCGTCGGGTACGGCGATCTTCATCGGACCACCGAGGCGCTCCAGGAAGCGGGCAAACGGGTCGGCCGATATCTGCTCATGCAATTGGTGGTGAACATCGTCTATGCCGTGCCGATTGCATTCGGGCTTTGGGTTCTCGGCATACCCAATGCACTGCTGTGGGGATTGCTGGCGTTGGCGCTGCGCTTTGTTCCCTATATCGGCCCGATCATTGGTGCGTTGCTGCCTTTGTTCCTGGCGCTTGCCGTGGCTCCCGGCTGGTCGCTCGTGCTGTGGACCGCCGGGCTGTTCGTGGCCATGGAAATGATAACCGGCAACGTGGTCGAACCGTGGCTCTACGGTTCACGAACCGGGCTTTCACCATTGGCCATCATCGTTGCGGCTATCTTCTGGACCTGGCTCTGGGGCCCGCTGGGCCTCGTTCTGTCGACGCCGCTCACCGTCTGTCTCGTCGTGCTTGGCAGGCACGTGCCGCAGTTCGAATTCCTCGACGTTCTGTTCGGCAACGAACCCGTGCTCGAACCCCATGCTCGGCTCTACCAACGGCTGTTGGCCGGTGATCCAGAGGAAGCCACAGATCACGCCGAGGAGATCTTGGAGGAAAAATATCTGTTCGAATTCTATGCCAAGGTCGCCATTCCCGCACTTCTGCTAGGCGAACAGGATCGCGTGCGGGGCGTCATGGGCGATGAGCAAAGACGGCAGGTGGCGGCCAGTGCGCAGACGCTGGTGGCGAACCTCGACGACAGCGCACAGGAAGAAGCAGAGGAGGAAGACCCAGCCGCCGCCGAGGAAACCGGCTCGCGCAAGGACAAGGAGACTCAAGGGGAAGGTGAGGACGACATCGAGTTGCCTGATGGCACGGACATCGCGGTGGTGTGCGCCGGCGGACGCGGCGAACTCGACGATGCCGCAGCCGCCATGCTGGCGCAGGTGCTCGAAGTCCAGGGCGCAACGATATCGAAGGTGAGCTTTGCCGATATTGATCCGGCGAGCATTCGCCGGCTCGAGCTCGACGCTGTCGACACCGTTGTGGTCGGCTTTCTGAACCGCGACTCTGTCAAGCACGCCCGTTTCCTGGTTCGTCGGCTGAAACGTATCAAAAGGGCGCTACGGGTGGGCATCGTGTTCTGGTCGGAGGACGGCGACGCCAGCGAGACAGCCGTCAAACCGGCCAATGACATCAACGCCGATTTTGTGGCGTACGGCATGGTCGAAGCCGTTCTGGGCGCGTTGTCGAGAGATCCGCCGGTTGCGCTGAAGGTCGCTGCCAAGCGCCGCATGCGCCGCCGGCCGCCGGCCGCCAAGAAAGCGCCGCTTGCGGCTGCAAAATAAGGCTGTAGTTCGCTGTCACGTCCAGAAATAGCGCACGGTGTGAAAGAAAACCGGGGCGGCGAAGACCAGGCTGTCGGCGCGGTCCATCATGCCGCCATGGCCCTCGATCAGATGGCCCCAGTCCTTCACCCCCTGATCGCGCTTGATGGCGGAGGCGACTAGCCCGCCGAGGAATCCCATCAGGCAGGCGATGAAGGCGACACTGGCTGCCTGGAGCGGCGAGAACGGCGTCAGGAACGATAGCAGCGCGCCAAGCAGGCTCGACGTCGCCAGCCCGCCGACCAGGCCCTCCCAGGTCTTCGACGGCGACACCTTCGGCGACATCAGATGCCTGCCGAACAGCTTGCCGAAGATGTATTGCAGAACGTCGCTGCCTTGCACGGTGATGATCAGAAAGGCAATCAGCAGCAAATTGCGGCCTTCGAAGCCGGGCACCTCGAGCGTCAGCAGCGCCGGCACGTGGCTGACGCAGTAGACCGAGATCATGACGGCCCATTGCTGCGCCGAGACACGCTCGAGAAAGCGTTCGGTATCGCCGTGCAGCGCGGTGATCGCCGGCATCAGCAGAAAGCAGTAAACCGGGATGAATATGGTGAAGAGGCCGTACCAGGCGGTCCACACCAGCCAGTACTGGAACGGGATGATGATGCCGAACATGCCGAGCAGCACCCAGTGGTCGCTGCGGCGACTGTGCGTCAAAGTCACGAATTCGCGCAGCGCCGCAAACGAGATCAGCGCGAACAGGATGGTCATGCCGGAGCGGCCGAAGAAGAAGGCGACGGTGATCGCCACGACCATCACCCACCAGGCGTTGATGCGCTGGTTGAGGTTGATCAGCGTCGGGGACAGCGGCTTCGGCGCGCGCCACGCCATGATGCCGGCGACCAGGCTTGCCGTGGTCAGCACCGCAGCGAGGCCGACAACCAGAATGAGGGTTTCGTGCATTATCGGCATCTTGTTCTAATCGTCTCTTAGAGCATCGTGCGTTGGCGGGCGGGGGTTCAGCGCAAGCAGTGTTTGGCGGGCGCGGTCGAGAAAGGCGCGGCGTTCCTCGCCGGGCGCAATGGCGATCGGCGCGCCGAAGACGACGCGGCAGAGCAGCGGCACCGGCACGAACTGGCCCTTGGGCAGCACCCGCGACATGTTCTCGATCCAGCAGGGGATGAGTTCGACGTCGGGCCGCGCCATCGACAGATTGTAGAGGCCGGAACGGAACGGCAGCAGCGGCTGGTCGGTCATATTGCGCGTGCCTTCGGGAAAGATGATCAGCGAATGGCCCTCGTCGAGCACCGACAGCATGATCGAAATCGGATTCTGTGCCTCATCGGTCCACTGCCGGTGAATGAGCACGGAGGACAGC
>NZ_SUEO01000236.1:0-7143 GCF_004962925.1 Mesorhizobium sp.
CAACCGTCTTGGCGCTGCGCGCCAATCCACCTTCTCCCACAAGGGGAGAAGGAAAGGAGGGGCGGCGCCGTTCACCCCGCGCCCGCATCATGCTAACCAGAACCCATGGCACAGAAGAAAGGTTACGAGGTCGATTCGTGGTTGGCGCGGCCCGATCCGCGGGTCTCGATCGTCCTGCTCTATGGGCCCGACCGCGGGCTCGTCGCCGAGCGGGCAAAGGCCTTTGCCGGCAAAACCGGCCTGCCGCTCGACGATCCGTTCTCGGTGGTCAGGCTGGAAGGTTCGGAAGTCGATCGCGACGAGGGCCGCCTGCTCGACGAGGCCCGCACCGTGCCGATGTTTTCGGACCGGCGCCTGCTCTGGGTGCGCAATGCCTCCGGCCAGAAGGCGCTGGCCGACGACGTCAAGGCGCTGACATCGGAGCCGCCGCGTGACGCGATCATCCTGATCGAAGCTGGCGACCTGAAAAAAGGCGTCGGGCTGCGCGCCATTGTCGAGGCAGCCGACAACGCGATGGCCTTGCCGTGCTACGCCGACGAAGCCCGCGACATCGACACCGTCATCGACGACGAATTGCGCAAGGCCGGTATGTCGATGACGCTGGAGGCCCGCCAGGCGCTGCGCCGCAACCTCGGTGGTGACCGGCTGGCCTCGCGCGGCGAGATCGAGAAGCTGGTGCTCTATGCCCATGGCCAGACCGAAATCGGCCTCGACGACGTCAAGGCGACATCGGGCGACGTGTCCGGTCTCTCCTTCGACGATGCCGTCGATGCCTTGCTCGAAGGCAAGGTCGGCGATTTCGACATGGCCTTCACCCGCCACTGCCAGTCCGGCGGCCAGGCTTTTCTGGTGCTTTCGTCGGCGATGCGGCAGCTGCAGGCGATCCAGGCGATGCGCGGCCTGATGGACGCCGGCGGCCGCAACGCTGCTTCAGTTGTCGCCGCGGCGCGCCCGCCGGTGTTTTTCACCAGGCGAAAGCTGGTGGAGAAAGCCCTCGAACGCTGGAACAGCGAAGCGCTTGGCCGCGCTTTGACCAGGCTGCAGACGGCGGTCTTGCAGACGCGGCGGCGGCCGGATCTCTCGGTCGCGCTGGCCCGGCAGGCGCTGCTCGGCATCGCTGTGGAAAGCGCCCGGCTGGCTCAGCGCACCTGATCTCCCCCCTTGAGGGGGAGATGTCGCCGAAGGCGACAGAGGCGGTCGCAGCGCCTGGAACGCCGACATCTTCTTCGCTTCCGCAAGGTGCCGGCGCTTTACGTGAGACGACCCCCTTCTGGCCTGCCGGCCATCTCCCCCTCAAGGGGAGAGATCAGCAGCCTCGACGATTTCGCCAATCACCAGCGCTGAAAAAAGAAGGGCTGGCGATCGCCAGCCTCGTTGCGTTACCAGGACGGGGATGCCTCGCCTAGGCCGTGCTTAATCCTGAGCTAGAAGATTATTTGCCGGCTAAAAACATGCCACATCAAGCACCTACCGCTCCTGCTTCAACCGCCGGCAAAGCTCGTCGAGCTGCTCCAGCGTCCGATAAGCGACGCTGATCACGCCGCCGCGTTCCTTGTGCTCGATCGTGACGATCATGCCGATCGTGCCGGTCATCAGCTTTTCCAGCGCCAGCGTATCGGCATCCTTCTGTGGCGGTGCTGCAGGCTGTCGCTTTACCGTTGGAGCGCCCGCCGGCATCTGCGCCAGCGCTTCGGCCTGGCGCACCGAAAGCCCGTCCTCGACGATCCGCTTGGCCAGGCCCGCCGGATCCTGCGCCGTCACCAATGTGCGAGCGTGGCCGGCCGACAGCGCGCCGTCGACCAGCATGTCGCGGATCACCTCGGGAAGCTTCAGCAGCCTCAGCGTGTTGGCGACATGGCTGCGGCTCTTGCCGATCACCTGGCCGAGATCGGCCTGGGTGTAACCGTGATCGTCGATCAGCTGCTGATAGCCGAGCGCCTCCTCGACCGGATTGAGGTCGGTGCGCTGGACGTTTTCGATGATCGCCAGCTCAAGTGCGGTGCGATCGTTGACGTCGCGCACGATGATCGGAATCTCGCTCAGCCCGGCGCGCTGCGCCGCTCGCCAGCGCCGCTCGCCGGCGATGATCTCATAGCGGCCAGCTTGCGTCGGCGACGGCCGCGCCACCACCGGCTGCACCACGCCGTGTTCGCGGATCGACTGCGCAAGATCGGTCAGGTCGGCATCGCCGAAATGCCGGCGCGGATTTTTAGGGTTCGGGCTCAGGAACTCGATCGGCACCTTGCCGTCGGGATTCATGCCCTGCTTTTCCACTGCTGCCGGCCGGTCGATTTCGCCGATCAGCGCGGCCAGTCCCCGCCCCAGTCTTTTTCTTGAAAGGTCTTCGCTCATCGTCTGTCCAGATCGTTTCGGTATCGAATCAGCTTCTGCAAGTCGCTATCCCTAGGCGGCGCGCAATTTGCGCTCGCGGCGGATCACCTCGGAGGCAAGCTGCAGATAGGCCTGGCTGCCCGAGCATTTGAGGTCGTAGAGGATCGCCGGCTTGCCATAGGACGGCGCTTCGGAGACACGCACATTGCGCGGGATGACGGTTTCATAGACCTTGTCGCCCATATGCGCCCGCACATCCTGCACCACCTGGTTGGCGAGGTTGTTGCGACCGTCATACATGGTCAGCACGATGCCCTGAATGATCAGATCGGGATTGATCGAGCGGCGCACCTGCTCGACCGTCTCCAGCAACTGGCTCAAGCCTTCAAGCGCGAAGAATTCGCATTGCAGCGGCACCAGGACCGAATCGGCCGCCGCCATCGAGTTCAGCGTCAGCAGATTGAGCGATGGCGGGCAATCGATCAGCACATAGCCGAAGGGCGCGCCACGCTCGCTCGCGGCACGTAGCGCATTGCGCAACTTGAGCACCCGGTCGGGTGCGGAAGCGATCTCCATCTCGATGCCGAGCAGGTCGAGTGTCGACGGCACGATCGACAGGCCGGGCACCGCCGTCGGGATCGCCGCTGCTTCCAGTTCCAGCTCGCCGGTCAGCACGTCATAGGACGAGACGGTACGGTCCTTGCGGTCGATGCCAAGGCCTGTCGAGGCATTGCCTTGCGGATCGAGGTCGACGATCAGCACCTTTTCGCCGATCGCCGCCAGCGCCGTGGCCAGATTGATGGCCGTCGTCGTCTTGCCGACGCCGCCCTTCTGGTTGGCTACGGTGATGATTCGAGGGCCATTCTTCATCATGGGTCTATGCCAGAAATTCATTCCGAGGTCGCCGATCTAAGTCAGTTGGCGCAAATCAGACAGTTCGAGTATGACGCCATGAGCGTCGGTCGCGCTGGCATGTTCTACCAGATCGAACGACCATCGTTGAGCGCTTTCTGCCACTTCAACGCGGTAATCCCGGCCTTTGTGGAACAGGCCGCGCGCGCCCTTGGTCAGCCACGGTGCCGACAGGTCAAGCAAGACCGGAAGCGACGCCAGCGCTCTTGCCGTGACGATTTCAGGTGCCGAAACAAGCGGATAAGCATCGTCGATGCGCCGCGCGATGACTCTCGCCGGCAGATTGAATTGCCCGACGACTGCTTGCAGAAACGACGCTTTTTTCCGATTGCTCTCAACCAGGTCGATGCTGGCGCCGTCACGCTCGGCGAGCAGAAAAGCAAGCACAAGGCCGGGAAAACCGCCGCCAGAGCCCAGATCGACCCAGCGCTTCGCGTCCGGCTTGATTCGCGCCAGCTGCGCGCTGTCGAGGATGTGGCGGCGCCAGACATCGCCCTGCGTCGATTGCGCCACCAGGTTAATCCGGCGGTTCCATTTCTGGAAGACCATCTCGAACGCGACCAGGCGGTCGAATGTTTCACGTGAAACCGGGCCGGCAGCCTCTTGCAGGCTCGCCCACGAGGCAGCGCTCACGCAACGTTCCTTCGCGCAGCAGCCTCGGCGTTGCGGACATGCGCGACGATGATCGCCAGCGCCGCCGGCGTCATGCCTTCCATGCGTTGCGCATCGGCGATGGAACGCGGTTGGCGCGCCAGCATCTTCTGCTTCAGCTCGGTGGACAGGCCCGGAACCGTCGCAAAATCGAGCGAAGCCGGGATCAGCCGGCTCTCCTCATGCCTGATCTGCGTGACATCAGCCTGTTGGCGATCGAGATAGACCGAATATTTCGCCTCCGTTTCGAGACGCTCGGCTGTTTTAGCGTCGATTGCCGCAAACGCCGGGGCAATCCCGGCCAGCCAGGCGACATCGACACCGGGATAGGCCAGCAACTCATAGGCGGAGCGGCGCACACCGTCCCTGTTGATCTCCAACCCATGGCGCGCCGCCTCATTGGGGGTCATGATCGTGCCAAGCGCAAGGTCCCTCGCCTTTTCAAGCTCCTGCACGACGCCGTTGAACCGTTGCATCCGCTCTGGCGAAGCGATGCCGAGCTTCATGACCAGCGGCGTCAGCCGCTCATCGGCATTGTCGGCCCGCAGCGACAGCCGGAACTCGGCCCGCGAGGTGAACATACGGTAGGGTTCGGCGATGCCGCGGCTGGTCAAATCGTCGACCATCACCCCGATATAGGCCTCGGTGCGGCTGAGCACGATCTGATCGCTTGCCGATGCCTGCCGCGCGGCGTTGAGGCCGGCGAGCAGCCCCTGCGCGCCAGCCTCTTCGTAGCCGGTGGTGCCGTTGATCTGTCCGGCCAGGAAAAGACCGTCGACCCGCTTGGTTTCCAGCGTCGGCTTGAGCTCACGCGGATCGACATGGTCATATTCGATGGCATAACCGGGCTGCAGCATGGTGGCGCGCTCAAGGCCAGGAATGGTCTTCAGAATGTCGAGCTGCACGTCCTCGGGCAGCGAGGTCGAGATACCGTTCGGGTAGACGGTGTCATCGTCCAGTCCTTCCGGCTCCAGAAAGATCTGGTGGCCTTCGCGGTCGCCGAACTTGACGATCTTGTCCTCGATGGACGGGCAGTAACGCGGCCCCACGCCTTCGATCGAGCCCGAATACATGGCGGAGCGGCCCAGATTGGTGCGGATCAGCGCGTGCGTGGCCGCCGTCGTGCGTGTGATGCCGCAATGGATCTGCGGGTTCTCGATACGGTCGGTCAATAGCGAGAACGGCACCGGCTCGTCATCCGCAGCCTGCCTCTCAAGCGAGGTCCAATCGATCGTCCGCCCGTCCAGCCGCGGCGGCGTGCCGGTCTTGAGCCGTCCGAGCTTGAAGCCGACGCGGCCCATCGTCGCTGACAGGCCAAGGCTGGCCTGCTCGTTCATGCGACCGGCAACGATCTTCTTCTCACCGATGTGGATCAACCCGCGCAGGAAAGTGCCGGTGGTCAGCACCACGGCGCCGCAGGCAAGCCGGCGGCCATCCGCCAGCAGCACAGCCGCTATGCGCTCATTGTCGATTTCGAAATCCAGAACCTCGCCCTCGACCACGTCGAGACCGGCCTGCTCGCGAATCGCTGCCTGCATGGCGAGCCGGTAGAGCTTTCTGTCGGCTTGCGTCCGCGGCCCGCGAACTGCCGGTCCCTTGCGGCGATTGAGCAAACGGAACTGGATGCCGGCCGCGTCGGCGACGCGCCCCATCAGCCCGTCCATGGCATCGATCTCGCGAACCAGATGGCCCTTGCCGAGCCCGCCGATCGCCGGATTGCAAGACATGACGCCGATCGTATCGAAGCGCAGCGTCACCAGCGCCGTTCTCGCGCCAGCGCGCGCGGCAGCGCTGGCCGCCTCGCAACCAGCATGGCCGCCACCCACCACAACCACATCATAGTGATCGGTCATTTCAGAATCCCGAATTCAAGTCGACCGACACATGTCGCCGAGAGCCTGCGCTGTCAAGGACGCTCGACGAATCGTTTCACGTGAAACAATGCAACTGATGCGACAACCCTTAACTTCGTCATCCTAGGGCGAAGCAAGGAGCGAAGCGACGCCGCGCAGACCCTAGGATCCATGCCGTGACATCTAAGCATCGCGGCGGTGCAGGACTTTTGAAGCCGAAGCACGCGAAGGACCGGCAACTACCTCTGCACCGCGGCATCCTCCGGCTAATGTCACGGCATGGATCCTAGGGTCTGCGCTTCGCTTCGCGTTCACGCCGCCCTAGGATGACGAAACGACAGGGGGAGACCACCCAGGTGTTTCACGTGAATCACCTACCACGCCGAAGTCGCAATGTTTCACGTGAGTCATTTGCCGATGCAGAACTGCAAGAAGATCACGTCCAGCAAATCCTCGACATCGACCGCGCCGACGATGCGGCCAAGCCGGTCCGCCGCCAGGCGCAGTTCCTCCGCCCGCAACTCCTGCCCGCGCCCATCCTCAGTCAAGGCCGCAAGCAAGAAGCGCTTCGTCTCGTTGAGGAGCTCGACGTGCCGCAGCCGCGACGGCAGGATGTCGCCGGCCTGGCCGATCTGCGTCGCGGCGCGATGGCCGATCTCCGCCAGCAGCTCAGCCAGCCCTGTACCGTCCCTGGTCGAAATTACCGCGTCGTAATGCGTTGCAAGCGATTCATCTTGCATCAAATCCACCTTCGTCCCGATCCTCAATGTCGGGACCCCGGCCGGTATTGCGCCGATCGGGGCCGGGTCCACCATATCCTCCAGCACGAGCAACAAATCGGCGATTCCGGCCTTGCTCTTCGCCCTTTCGATGCCGATGGCCTCGATCCTGCCGGGCGTCTCGCGCAGGCCGGCGGTATCCGTCACCCTTACCCGCATTCCCTCGAGGTCCAGCGCCACTTCGAGCAGATCGCGGGTCGTGCCGGGCTCTTCCGTGACGATCGCCGCTTCGCGCCGCGCCAGAGCGTTGAACAGGCTCGATTTGCCGGCATTCGGTGCGCCGAGGATGACGACCTCGAACCCGTCGCGAATGATCTCGGCCGCCCGGAACCCTTCGACATGACGCTCGATCTCGTCGATCATGGCGCGCACGTCCGACCAGACCGTCTCCGCAACGGAACCAGGCACATCGTCTTCGTCGGCAAAGTCGATCTCAGCTTCGATCATCGCCCGCGCATGAATGAGCCGGCCGCGCCAACCCAGATAGAGCTCGCTTTGCACACCTTCGGCATTCTGCACCGCAAAGCGCCGCTGCGCCTCCGTCTCGGCATTGACGAGGTCGGCCAGCGCCTCGGTTTCGACCAGGTCGACCTTGCCGTTGAGAAAGGCGCGGCGGG
>NZ_SUEO01000236.1:7153-9627 GCF_004962925.1 Mesorhizobium sp.
GGTGAACTCCCCCGGCTCGGCATGCCTGATTCCGTCGAAGCCGGCGATCGTCTCCAGCATCTTTGCCACGACCGCACGCCCGCCATGGACATGAAATTCCGCGATATCGTCACCGGTAAAGCTGTTGGGTCCGGCAAAAAAAACGACCAGGCCGCTGTCGAGCACCGATCCGTCCGGCGCCCTGAACTTGCGATAGGTGGCAACACGGTCTTTAACCATCGCACCGGCGATCGTTTCGACGACGAATCGACTTTGCCGGCCGGAGATGCGGATCACGGCAACGCCGGCGGGCAGGCGACCGCTCGACAGAGCAACAATGGAATCACCTGAAATCATTTGCCGACCCAGCGCAACCGCCCTAGCTTCGCTTATTCATTGACAACCTGCCGAGTGCCCGACCGTGACATTGCCCGCGCAAAACCTGCTTGCCGAAGAGGCCAGCCCCTATCTGCAGCAGCATAGCCGCAACCCGGTGCATTGGCGGGCATGGTCGCCGGCGTCGCTGGCCGAAGCAAAGGCGCTGGAGCGGCCAATCCTGCTCTCGGTCGGCTACGCCGCCTGCCATTGGTGCCATGTCATGGCCCATGAAAGCTTCGAGAACGACGGCGTCGCCGCCGTCATGAACCGTCTCTTCGTCAATATCAAGGTCGATCGCGAGGAGCGGCCGGACATCGACCAGATCTATATGGCCGCGCTCTCCTCGATGGGCGAGCAGGGTGGATGGCCGCTGACCATGTTCCTGACGCCGGACGGCAAGCCATTCTGGGGCGGCACCTATTTTCCGCGCGAAGCGCGTTACGGCCGGCCGGGTTTCGTCCAGGTGCTGGAGGCGGTCGACAAGGCGTGGCGGGAGAAGAAAGAAAGCGTTAACCAAAGCGCCGACGGCCTGACCACGCATGTTGAGGCGCGGCTGGCGGGCACGCATGCCAAGGCCGTTCTCGACCGCGACACGCTCGCGATGCTCGCCAACGGCATCGACGGTATGATCGACAGGGAATTGGGCGGCCTGCGCGGTGCGCCCAAATTTCCCAACGCGCCGTTCATGCAGACGCTCTGGCTGTCGTGGCTGCGCGACGGCACAACGTCTCACCGCGACGCCGTGCTGCTCAGCCTCGAAAAGATGCTGGCGGGCGGCATCTATGACCATATCGGCGGCGGGCTGAGCCGCTATTCAACTGATGCCGAGTGGCTGGTACCGCATTTCGAAAAGATGCTCTACGACAACGCGCAACTCATCCGGCTGTGCAACTGGGCCTATGCGGCATCAGGCAATGATTTGTTCCGGGTGCGAATCGAAGAGACGATCGACTGGCTTCTGCGCGAGATGCGCGTCGATGGCAGCGCTTTCGCCGCCAGCCTCGACGCCGACAGCGAAGGCGAGGAGGGGTTGTTCTACACCTGGAGCAAGGACGAGATAGGGACCGCCCTTGGCGATGAATCAGCCTTGTTTCTCAATTACTTCACACTTTCCAGCCCACATGGCTGGGAGGGCAAGCCCATCATTCACCAGGCCGGAGCGCAGCAAACGCAAAGCGTGGTCGATCGCGCCCGACTCATCCCATTGAAAGAAAAATTGCTGGCAGCCCGCGAGCAGCGCGTCAGACCCGGACGTGACGGAAAAATCCTGACCGATTGGAACGGCCTGGTCATCGCGGCTCTTGCCGAAGCCGGGCGCGCCCTGAAACGGATCGACTGGATCGAGGCGGCGGAACAGGCCTTTGCTGCCATTGCCAGCGCTGCTCGAGACGGCCGCTTGCCACATTCGACGCTTGGCGCAAAGAAGCTGTTCCCGGCGCTGTCGAGCGACTACGCCGCCATGGCCAACGCCGCGATCTCATTGTTCGAGGCTACCGGCACATCGAGTTACGCCGAGCTGGCCGGCCAATTCATCGCCGAGCTCGACCAATGGCATCGCGACGATGACAACACCGGCTACTATCTCACCGCGTCGGACAGCAGCGATGTGCCGATCCGCATCAGGGGCGATGTCGACGAGGCCATTCCTTCAGCCACCGGCCAGATCATCGAGGCCATGGTCCGATTGTCCTCGCTTTCCGGCGATCTCGAATTGCAGGAAAAGACCTGGAAGGTCGCCGAACACGCGGCCGGCCGTGCGGCGCACCAGGCCTATGGCCAGGCGGGCGTCGTCAACGCCTGTGCCTTGGCGATCGAGCCGGTGAAACTGGTGCTGGTGGATAATCCGGAGAATCCCCGGCTTGTTCCGGTTGCGAATCGAAACCCGGACCCCCGCCGGATCGACATTATCGTGCCGGTTGGCTCGGTAGGGAACCTGCCGACTTTGCCGGGGGGCGTGCTGCCACCAACGACCGAGCCCGGCGCCTGGCTGTGCACCGGGCAGGTCTGCCTGCCGGTCATAACGAGCGCTGAGGAGCTTGAGCGGCGGTTGCGACGCGGATAGGAAGCTGCGCGGTTCTCCCTTCTCCCCTTGTGGGAGAAGGTGGCCGAGCGAAGCT
>NZ_SUEO01000237.1 GCF_004962925.1 Mesorhizobium sp.
CTCACCAGCTTCGCGTCCATGCGGCTCACATCGGCTGCCCGATCATCGGCGACCCGAAATATTTCGAGGCCGACACCAATTGGGATTTTCCCGGCGGCATGCAGAACCGCTTGCATCTGCACGCGCGCCGCATCGTTATCCCGCATCCCGACAAGGGTTTTATCGACGTCACCGCACCGATGCCGCCGCATATGCGCCAGAGCTGGAACCTGATCGGCTTCGACGACGCGAGCGCGGAGGACTAGGCCCGTGGGTATCGCCACCGACACGCTCGACCGCCGCGACACGGTCGACATGGCGGCCGCCGCAATCATGGTCGGCCTGACCTTTTCCTGGGGGCTCAATTACGTCGCCGCCAAGATCTCCTATGCCGGCTACGATCCCGTTTTCCTGTCGATCGCACGGTCGGTCATTGGCGGCGTGTGCGTTCTCGTCTGGT
Source organism: Mesorhizobium sp. (assembly GCF_004962925.1). Taxonomy (GTDB): domain Bacteria; phylum Pseudomonadota; class Alphaproteobacteria; order Rhizobiales; family Rhizobiaceae; genus Mesorhizobium. The sequence goes on from NZ_SUEO01000237.1 coordinate 440, forward strand.
GCCGCTGGCGAGGCATTGTGCTTTTCATGCGCGACGGAACGCTTGTCGCCGGCATTCTGGCAGGCGCGCTTTTTGGTCTCGAATTCCTGTTTCTCTATGTCGGGCTCGAACAGACGACCGTCGCGCGCAACACCTTGCTGGTCAATACCATGCCGTTCTGGGTGCTGGTCGGCGGGCATTTCCTGCTGGGCGAACGCATCACAGTGCGCCGCCTCGTCGGCCTTCTGCTCGCTTTCGCCGGATTGGTCGCGGTGTTCTCCGACCAGTTGAGCGCCGATAATGGTGCGACATTGACCGGTGACCTGCTCAGTCTCGGCGCCGGCATTCTCTGGGCCTTGACCTACATCGTCATCAAGCGGACGAAATTGGCGGAAACGAGCGCCGAGAAATTGCTGCTCTACCAACTGGCCGGCGCTGCCGTGGTCGGCGCCTTGGTGCTGCCTTTCGCCGGGTCGCCCGTCCGCGACTTCGCCGCCTTGCCGACCTTGGCTCTGCTTTTCCAGGCGGTCTACATCGTTGCGTTCACCTATGTGCTGTGGTTCTGGCTGCTCAGGCGCTATCCGGCATCGGGCCTGTCGAGCTTCACCTTCCTGTCGCCGGTGTTTGGCGTTCTGTGCGGCGCCATCTTCTTGAACGAGCCGCTGACCGTCCGTATTTTCCTGGCACTCGGCCTCATCGCAGCCGGCCTGATCATAGTGAACCGGCCAGCCCGAAAACAGATCCCCGGATGAAAGGCTCCGGCATGCGCGATATTCTCAACGACCTCGAAGCGGGAAAGCAGCTTTCCGATCCGGACCCGGTGCGGCGTGCGCAGATTCAGATGAAGACGCACCTGCCGAAACGCTTCTACAAAGTCGTTTCGGTCGCACCAGCCGAGAATGGTTTTGCGGTTCATCTCGATGGCAAGCCGGTCCGCACGCCGGGCAAGGCGCCGCTGGTGCTGCCGACCGAAAAAGCGGCCGCTCTGGTCGCCGACGAGTTCGCCGCACAAGGTGAGACCATCGACCCGGTGACGATGCCGGTCATGCGTCTGGTCAATACGGCCATCGACGGCGTCGCCAGCGACCCGCAGGCGGTGCTGGAGGACATCCTGCGCTTTGCCTCGTCCGATCTGCTCTGCTATCGCGCCGAGGCTCCACAGGGGCTGATCGACCGGCAGAACGAACATTGGGATCCCATCATCGATTGGGCGCGGAGCGCGCTCGGCGCCCGTTTTCACCTCGCTGAAGGGGTGATCCATGTCGAGCAGCCGCGCGAGAGTATCGCGGTGCTCGGTGTTCATCTTGCCCAGCGTGCCGATCCGTTACGGCTAGCGGCCATCCATGTCGTGACGTCGCTAACGGGATCGGCTCTGCTGGCGCTGGCCGTCGATTTCGGCGAGATCGACGGCGACGCGGCCTGGACTGCCGGCCATGTCGACGAGGATTGGCAGGCCGAGCATTGGGGCCATGACGCGGAAGCTGTCGCCCGCCGCGCGGCCCGCAAGCGCGACATGATGGCCGCCGTCGGCCTTATCGAGGCGCTCAAGGCCTGACCGCCATCGCCGCCCGCATTGAACCAAAGTCATAATCCCAAAGGCGGGCTGCCTCTGGGCAGCGCTTTCTGTCATTTCTCGCGGCGATAGCTGCCCGAGTTCGTGTCCAGAGGCACGACACCGCGCCGCATCAAGCACAGCGAGATATCACGGGAGGACGAATTCATGGTAATGGCAGCGACCGCCGGCAGGGCAAGTCGCGGTATGACGCGGGAAGAGAAGAAAGTCATCTTCGCTTCCTCGCTCGGCACCGTTTTCGAATGGTATGATTTTTATCTCTACGGCACTTTGGCGGCCGCGATCGGCTCTACGTTCTTCACTCAGTATCCCGAAACAACGCGCAACATCTTCACGCTGCTGGCCTTCGCCGCGGGCTTCCTCGTGCGCCCATTCGGGGCGCTGGTGTTTGGCCGCATCGGCGATCTCGTCGGCCGTAAATACACCTTCCTCGTCACCATCCTGATCATGGGTCTGTCGACCTTCCTGGTCGGCATACTTCCTGGCGCGGCCAGTTGGGGCATCGCGGCGCCGATCATCCTGGTTGCGCTGCGCATGCTGCAAGGCCTGGCGCTCGGTGGCGAGTATGGCGGTGCTGCGACCTACGTCGCCGAGCACGCACCCGACGATCGTCGTGGCTTCTACACGTCGTGGATCCAGACGACAGCCACGCTCGGCCTGTTTCTGTCGCTGATCGTCATCCTGATCGTGCAGAATTCGCTGAGCAAGGAAGACTTCGCGGCCTGGGGCTGGCGCATACCGTTCCTGGTCTCTGCGGTCTTGCTGGGCATTTCGGTCTGGATACGCCTGTCGCTTGCCGAATCGCCGACATTCCAGCGGATGAAGGACGAAGGTAAGGGCTCCAAGGCGCCACTGACCGAAGCGTTCGGGCAGTGGAAAAATGCCAAGATCGCCATTTTGGCGCTTCTCGGCCTTACTGCCGGCCAGGCCGTGGTTTGGTACAATGGGCAATTCTACGCGCTGTTCTTCCTGCAGAACGTGCTCAAGGTCGACGGCCAGTCGGTCAACATCATGATCGCCATCGCGCTGGCGCTCGGCACGATCTTCTTCGTCGTGTTCGGCTGGCTCTCCGACAAGATTGGCCGCAAGCCGATCATCATGGCGGGCCTGGCGCTGGCGATCGTCACCACCTTCCCGCTGTTCAAGGCGCTGACCTGGGCAGCCAACCCGGCGCTCGCCACTGCGCAGCAAAACACCCGTGCCACGATTACCGCTGCGCCTGGCGACTGCAAGTTCCAGTTCAATCCAACCGGAACGCGCAAGCCTCTCACATCGTGCGATATCGCGACGGACTTCCTTGCCAAGAGCTCCGTGCCATACGACATTGTCACGACGGCGGCAGCGGGGACCGCGGCTAGTGTCAAGATCGGCACCGAAACCGTGGTGTCGTATGATGCCGTGGCAGCCGCAGACAAGGCAACTTCAAGCGATGCCGCCTTCAAGAAGGCAATCAACATTGCGTTGCAGGACAGTGGCTATCCGCTGAAGCGTGCTGCGGCCAAGGTCGCCGACCAGAAGCTTGACGCCTTCGTCGCGGCCAATCCGGAACTGAAGCTCGACGCCGCCGCCATCCGCGCCGGCGACAAGACGACGGTTGTGGCCGACCAGGCGATCAAGGACAAGCTGCTGACGGCCGATGAGGCCGCGGCGGGAGCGCCCGAGATCACCGTCTACAACGTCCCGGGAGCGGGCGCCTTTGCGATGTTTGCCGACCCTGAACAGGTCAGCTGGGCAAAGGTCATCGGCATCCTGTTCATCCTGGTCCTTTACGTGACCATGGTCTACGGACCGATCGCCGCGATCCTGGTCGAGATGTTCCCGACACGCATCCGCTATACCGGCATGTCGTTGCCCTATCACATTGGCAATGGCTGGTTCGGGGGCCTGCTGCCAGCAACGGTGTTCGCGCTCAGCGCCTACAAGGGCGATATTTATTACGGCCTCTGGTATCCGGTGGTGATCGCGGCGATGTCGCTGATCATCGGCATGATCTTCGTCAAGGATACGTTGGGAACGAACTTGCACGCCAAGACCTGATCCTGGCCTGACAGCAAAAATGAAAAGCCCGGCGCGAGTGATCGCGCCGGGCTTTTCAATTCGTCGGAAGCGAGGCGGAAGGAAGGGCTTTTAGCTCTTCCGCTCCTGTTTCTCTTCCTCGATGGCCGCTTCGTGATACCAGCCGCTTCCGAAATCCGTACGGTTGCGCAATGAAGCAAGTTCTGCCGCGAACTTAGCCTTTCCGCTTAAATTTGAGGCAGAAGCGCGCGCTGCCACCGGGAACATCAGAATTTTGGCCGACTGACGGGTAGGGGTGATTTCCATTGTCGGTCTCCTTTCTTCTGCAGAGCCTTGCCGATTCAATCTTTCCCGAAGATAGGTTCTGCAATCCAGTTAGGCAATATGATTATAAAAAGATCAGTAACTGCCAATTATTTATACAAAACATGCTTGTGATTGATCCGGACGCATAGCGATGACGACGCAACGAATTTGTCGGGATGCGGCGTCAGTTTTGTCGCATCCTTTGCCGGTGAAAATGGCACACGAATTGCTTTTTAATAATCCGGCAGGTCGGCTGCAGGGTGGCTGGCACGCCGGCGCCGTCCAAGGTTCGGTGATCAAAGCAACGAGAGGCTAGAATGACGAAATACAAGCTCGAGTACATTTGGCTCGATGGATACACTCCGGTTCCCAACCTTCGCGGAAAGACGCAGATCAAGGAATATGCCGAGTTCCCGACGCTCGACCAGCTTCCGCTGTGGGGCTTCGACGGTTCTTCGACCATGCAGGCTGAGGGCCACTCGTCCGACTGCGTGCTGAAGCCGGTCGCCATCTATCCGGATCCCGCGCGCACCAATGGCGTGCTCGTCATGTGCGAAGTGATGATGCCGGACGGCGTGACGCCGCATGCATCCAACAAGCGCGCCACCATCCTCGATGACGAGGGCGCCTGGTTTGGCTTCGAGCAGGAGTATTTCTTCTACAAGGATGGTCGCCCGCTCGGCTTCCCCGAGAGCGGCTACCCTGCGCCGCAAGGCCCGTACTACACCGGCGTCGGCTACAGCAATGTCGGCAGCGTCGCCAGGCAGATCGTCGAGGAGCATCTCGACCTCTGCCTTGCCGCTGGCATCAACCATGAAGGCATCAACGCCGAGGTCGCTAAAGGCCAGTGGGAATTCCAGATTTTCGGCAAGGGCTCCAAGAAGGCCGCCGACCAGATGTGGATGGCCCGCTACCTGATGCAACGCCTCACCGAGAAATACGGCATCGACATCGAATATCACTGCAAGCCGCTCGGCGACACCGACTGGAATGGCTCCGGCATGCACGCCAATTTCTCGACCGCCCATATGCGCGAAGTCGGTGGCAAGGCCTATTTCGAGGCGCTGATGGCAGCCTTCGACAAAAACCTTATGGATCACATCGCCGTCTATGGCCCGGACAACGACAAGCGTTTGACCGGCAAGCATGAGACCGCGCCATGGAACAGGTTCAGCTATGGCATCGCCGACCGCGGCGCCTCGATCCGCGTGCCGCATTCCTTCATCAACAATGGCTACAAGGGTTATCTCGAGGATCGCCGCCCGAACTCGCAGGGCGACCCCTACCAGATCGCTTCCCAGATACTGAAGACGATCGCCAGCGTGAGCACGGCCGAGAAGAAGGCCGCGGCCTGAGCATTCGTCATGGCGTGGACGCCTTCCGTCTGCGCCGTGACCACTGCTTGTCATGCCGGCCCTTGCCGGGGATGACAGCGCAAACAAAAACCCCCGCCGGATCGCTCCGGCGGGGGTTTTTGTTTGTCCCTTAGCCGATCCGATCAGACCGAATAATACATGTCGTACTCGACCGGATGCGGGGTCATTTCGAAGCGCATCACTTCGGCCATCTTGAGCTCGATGTAGCTGTCGATCTGGTCGTCGTCGAACACGCCGCCGGCCTTCAGGAAGCCGCGGTCCTTGTCGAGGCTCTGCAAGGCTTCGCGCAGCGAGCCGCAGACGGTCGGAATCTTCTTCAGTTCCTTCGGCGGCAGGTCGTAGAGATCCTTGTCCATCGGCTGACCGGGATGGATCTTGTTCTTGATGCCGTCGAGGCCGGCCATCAGCATGGCGGCAAAGGCGAGGTAGGGGTTCGCGCCCGGATCGGGGAAGCGGACCTCGACGCGCTTGGCCTTCGGCGACGAGCCGAATGGAATGCGGCAGGAGGCAGAGCGATTGCGGGCCGAATAGGCGAGCAGCACCGGCGCTTCATAGCCCGGCACCAGACGCTTGTAGGAGTTGGTAAGCGGGTTGGTGAAGGCGTTGATCGCCTTGGCGTGCTTGATGATGCCGCCGATGTAAAACAGGCAGCTCTCCGAGAGGCCGGCATATTCATTGCCGGCGAAGGTCGGCTTGCCGCCCTTCCAGATCGACTGGTGGACGTGCATGCCCGAGCCGTTGTCGCCGAAGACCGGCTTCGGCATGAAGGTGGCCGTCTTGCCGTAGGCATTGGCGACCTGGTGTACGACATACTTGTAGATCAGCATCTTGTCGGCGTTGCGGACCAGCGTGTCGAACTTGATGCCGAGTTCGTGCTGGGCAGCGGCGACTTCGTGGTGATGCTTCTCGACGCGCACGCCCATCTCGGCGAGCACGGTCAGCATCTCCGAGCGCATGTCCTGCGCCGAATCGATCGGCGGCACCGGGAAATAGCCGCCCTTGATGCGCGGACGGTGACCGAGATTGCCCGTCTCATAGTCGGTGTCGTCGTTGGACGGCAATTCGGTGGAGTCGAGCTTGAAACCGGTGTTGTACGGGTCGGCCTTGTACTTGACGTCGTCGAAGACGAAGAACTCGGCTTCCGGGCCGACGAATATCTGATCGCCGATGCCTTCGGCCTTCATGTAGGCTTCGGCCTTCTTGGCGGTGCCGCGCGGGTCGCGGTTGTAGGACTCTCCAGAGATCGGATCGAGGATGTCGCACAGGATGACCATGGTCGACTGTGCGAAGAACGGGTCCATATGCACCGTCTCGGTATCGGGCATCAGAACCATGTCGGACTCGTTGATCGCCTTCCAGCCAGCGATGGAGGATCCGTCGAACATGACGCCGTCGGCAAACATGTCTTCCTCGACCTCAACGACATCCATCGTCACGTGCTGCAGCTTGCCCTTCGGATCTGTGAAGCGCAGGTCAACGAATTTCACGTCGTTGTCCTTGATCTGCTTCATGATGTCTTTGGCTGTCGTCATGTCATGTTTCCCTGTCTGATGACGTTTCGAGGAGATGATCTGAAATCAGAAACCTCAGACCGCGTCCATCCCTGTTTCGCCGGTGCGGATGCGCACGACTTCCTCGATGTTGGAGACGAAGATCTTGCCGTCGCCGATGCGGCCGGTCTGGGCGGCCTTTCGGATGGCTTCGATCGCGCCTTCGACTGCGTCGTCGCCGAGCACGACCTCGATTTTCACCTTGGGCAGAAAATCGACAACATATTCGGCGCCGCGATAGAGTTCGGTATGGCCCTTCTGACGGCCAAAACCCTTGGCCTCCGTAACGGTGATGCCTTGCAGCCCGGCCTCCTGAAGCGCTTCCTTCACTTCGTCTAGCTTGAACGGCTTGATGATCGCTTCGATCTTTTTCATGTAAAAAGTGGCCTCCACTGCCAAAAAAGACGGGTTGTGAGCCCCGCTTGCGCCTCCTTCAAGCACGAACTGTGCCAATTTGAGGGGATTCGAAGCGGTATCACGCGATTTCGATGCCATGCCGCGTCAGGATGTGATTTCGCGTCATTCGCTGCGTTGGATGCGTCATGGATACTGGGAACCTACACATTGTCAGTGCTCCCGTCCGCACAATAATTGAGCATATAGCGCACTTTGCAGGCAATTGTGTTTCGGCGACGCCATTGTCCCCAACGATGTGCTTACAGATTACGCCATCTCGGCACCCGTTTGCTTCGAACCGAAAACTGGACGATCTTTGAACACAAGGACCGGGGTTTGAACACAAGGATCGGGCTTCAGCCAATGCGTATCGGCAATCCATGAACAGCGAACTTTTGTCTCCGGCCGAGATGACCGAGGCCGATCGGCTGGCGATCGCCACCGGCCCATTCGACGGCATTGGCCTGATGCGCAATGCAGGTGCCGCGGTCTCTGCGGTGGTGCTCGCCCATTTTCCAGCTGCCAGACGGGTCCACGTCCTGTGCGGTCCCGGCAACAATGGCGGCGACGGCTACGTCGTGGCCAGCTTGCTGCATGACAGCGGCGTCGACGTAACCGTGTGGGCATCCGGCTCACCTAGGACTGGCAGCGATGCAGCGCTCGCTGCCCTGGAATGCCCGGTCGAACCGAGGCCGCTGTCGGTGTTTGTTGCCGAAGCAGATTCGATCGTTGTCGACGCGCTCTATGGGGCAGGGCTGTCCAAGCCGCTGTCCGGCGATGCCGCCAGGGCGGTCGAGGTCGCGACAGAACTCAACCTGCCAATCGTCGCGGTCGATCTGCCCTCAGGCGTGTCAGGCGAGAGCGGCCAGAGTCTCGGCCAGGCATTCCGTGCCCGGGTCACGGTGACGTTTGCGCGAAAAAAGCCCGGCCATCTGCTGTTGCCTGGGCGCGAGATGTGCGGTGAGCTGGTGCTTGCCGACATCGGCATCGGCGACGGGATCATTGCGCAGCTTGAACCGCGGACATTCGAGAACACCCCGCCGCTTTGGATCGGGGATTTCCCGGTTCCAGCCGTCGATGCTCATAAATACCGGCGCGGCCATGTCGGCGTCTTTTCCGGCGGGCCATCGGCGACGGGTGCCGCACGGCTGTCGGCGCTTGCCGCGGCCAGAAGCGGGGCAGGGGCGGTGACCGTGCTGTCGCCAACGAACGCGCTGCAGGTAAATGCCGCGCATCTGACCTCGATCATGCTGCACAAGAGTGACAGCGTTGCGGACGTACTGGAATTCATCGGCAGCCGCCGGCCGTCGGCCTTCGTCCTCGGACCCGGATTTGGCGTTGGCGAAAAAACACGTGATTTTGCCCTCGGCGTGCTGGCCACCGGGCAGCGGCCAGACGGCAGGGTCGACGGGCTGGTGCTCGATGCCGATGGCATCACTTCGTTTCGCGATACGCCGAACGCTTTGTTCGAAGCCGCCCATCGTTCGAACGCGCCGGCGCTGGTGCTGACGCCGCATGAGGGCGAATTCGCCAGGCTGTTTCCGGACATCGCCGGAGACAAGAACCTGTCCAAACTGGCCAAGGCGCGCACTGCCGCCGAGCGCGCCGGCGCCATCGTCGTCTACAAGGGCGCGGACACGGTGATCGCAGCGCCCGATGACAGAGCAGCGATCAACGGCAATGGCGCGCCGTGGCTGGCGACCGCCGGTTCGGGCGACGTGCTGTCGGGCATCATCGCCGGTTTCCTGGGGCAAGGCATGCCGGCTTTCGAAGCCGCCTGCGCGGCGGTCTGGATTCATGCCGAGGCCGGCAGCCGTTTCGGACCAGGGCTGATCGCCGAGGACTTGCCGCTGGCGCTGCTGCCGGTGCTGCGCGAGCTTGCCAAACGTCGCAACGAGGTGACTGCTGGATGAATCGCTGGGTCGCGCTGCTAGCCGCAGTCTTCATCGCCGTTTTCATGGCGCAC
>NZ_SUEO01000238.1 GCF_004962925.1 Mesorhizobium sp.
GATTTGGACGCCGCCGCGCTTGTTGCCTGCGCTGCGGCGTCCAAATCAGCAGCCCGTCCTATTACACCTACAAGAGCGATCCACTGGTGCGCGTCGACTTCTCGACGCTGGCGGTAACGCCGGAGCCGGCAATGCCACAAGATGCCGCCTTCCAGCCGTCTTCCGCCACTCCATCTTCAGTCACTGGCGCCGCCTTCCGCGAGGCGATCGCCGGCCTCGGTGACTACGAACTCTACGCCGAAAAAGACATCGCCAAGGCGCTCGTTGCCTATTACTCGGCCAATCCTGAATTTATCTGGGTAACCGGAGCCAGTGCCAACAGCCGCGCGCAGGATGCGGTGCGGGTGCTTGGCGAGGCGGCGAGCTATGGCCTCACACCTGCCGACTACACGGTAGAAGTGCCCGCCGCTGGCGCATCGACCAGCGATGCCGATGCGCGGCTGAAGGGGCTCGTCCGCTTCGAGATGGCACTGTCGGCGCGCGTCCTGCGCTACGTTCATGACGCGCAAAGCGGCCGCGTCGATCCCAACCGCATGACCGGATATTATGATTTTCCGGCCAAGCCGCTCGACATGGAAGGCGTGCTGAAAACGCTGGCACGCACCCAACAAGCGCGCACCTATCTCGAATCACGGCATCCGCAGAACGTGGAGTATCAGGCGCTGCGCGTCGAACTGGAATCGCTTCAGGCCAGCGCCGAAGACGAGATCGTCGTCGATCCCAAGCTGTTACTGAAGCCAGGCGAGACCAGCCTCGAACTGCCGAAGCTTCTGGCGAAGATCGCGCGCAACCTCGACGACGAGATGGGCGGCGCCTATGGCGAGATATTGGCCCGGCTCGCCACCAGCGAGGTCTATGACCCGGAACTGGTGCCAGTTATCAAGGCGGTGCAGAAGAAGGCTGGCATGAAGGGCGACAGCGTCATCGGTCCGCGCACCGTGGCGGCGCTGGCCGGAACGTCCAAGGTCGACAAGATCCAGAAAGTAAAGGTCGCCCTGGAAGAGCTGCGCTGGCTGCCATCCGATCTCGGCAGTCCGCGCGTCTTCATCAACCAGCCGGCTTTCACGGCTAGCTACATCGAAAATGGCGAGGAGAAGCTGAAGACCCGCGCCGTCATCGGCAAGACCACCAACCAGACATCCTTCTTCTACGATCAGGTCGAGCAGGTCGACTTCCATCCCTATTGGGGCGTGCCGCAGTCGATCCTCGTCAACGAGATGCTGCCCCGGCTGCGCCGGGATCCCGGCTATCTCGACCGCGCCGGCTACGAAGTGGTCAATGCGCGCGGCAAGCGCATTCCCTCCTCCTCGGTCAACTGGGGCGCTTATGGCGCGAAGATACCTTATGGCGTGCGCCAGATGCCGAGCGAGGCCAACGCACTGGGCGAGCTGAAGATCCTGTTCCCCAACAAGCACGCAATCTACATGCACGACACGCCGCAAAAGTCGTTTTTCCAGCGTGACATGCGCGCACTCAGCCATGGCTGCGTTCGTCTGGAGGATCCGCGTGGCATGGCGGCGGCCGTGCTCGGCACCTCGGTCGACTATATCGCGGAGAAGCTGAAGCACGGACATTCGACCGAAAAAGTGGCGCGCACGATCCCGGTCTATGTCGCCTATTTCACCGCCTGGCCTGATATGTCCGGCAATGTCGAATACTTCCATGACGTCTACGACCGCGACACGCGGCTGCAACAGGCGTTGGACAGCACGGAAGCGGTGCGCTCGCCGGCAAGCTGAGACTAAGCCTTGTCGATTCCGTCCTAGCGCTGGGAGAACGGGCGTCGGAAGCCGGCTTCGCGCCCGGCGATCAGCCAGTAGACCAGACCGGCGACAAGGCCGGCGGCGGCGATGATGCCGATATCGGCCCAACGCTCAGGGCTGACGTCCTCCGGCGCGGTGGGCCAGATCAAGGCGAAGCCGGCAGCCGCTGCCGAGGCGCCGAAGACCATATGCAACAGGAAATTGCGCAGCGAAAACAATTCGGCGATCAGTGCGAAGATCAGCGTCTGCAGGCCGGTCAGCACGATCGTCAGGAAATAGATGAACATGCCGAGCGGCGGCACGACCAGCGCCGCGATCGGGGTGACCCCCATGAAATCGAAGTACGCCGGCGCACTGGGCAGCGAACTCAATGCACCATAGATCGTGGCCACGGCGATCAGCCCGACCAGCACCGCAACGAAATAGCCGGCGAGCATCATCAGAACGCGTTTCGCCACATGTTTTACCGTCGCCATGCCCACCCCCGTGCGGCTCAATGATAACACTGCAATCAGCCATCAAAGGCGCATCGGCGCAAGGGGACACCGAAAAGCGTCCAGGAACCTGCCCCCGCTCTTGGTAAAGCTACGGCGCTGCCAGTCTCCGAGGGATGCCACCAAGCTGCGCACGTATTTGCCTGGAGGAAAGTGCGGCGATCTATTTCGGCTCGGCGGTCACGGGATCATAGGTGATTTCGACTTTCGCCTTGTCGGTCGTGTAATAGGTAACGGTGTAGGCGCCGCTGTCCCAGTCGACCTCGTCGACGTAACGAAAGTCGTCGCGCTGCTCGACCTTGGCGATTATTTCCGACAGTTTCCTGGCATTCTGGGGCGGCAGCGGGCTTTCGTCCGCAGCAAATGCCGATCCGCCGACAAGCAGCACGGCGGCCGCCAAAACTAATCTGGACATGGCTTTCCCTCACACTTCGACGAATAGAAACTCGCGGCCATGCAAGTTTGTTCCGGGATTCTGGATGCACACTCGCGAATCGCGCCGATGCACCGCGTTGTCGTTGGTCACGTTACGGCGTCTGCAGCGCTCATCCCTCCTCGGGGAAGAGATGGGCCAAGGCCGTGTCGAACGCGAGTTCCAGAGCGTCACCCGGTTGAAAGATCTTGTCTTCATTGAAGGCCGCAATGAGCTCGCGATCGTCGCGAAGCGTCAGGTCCACAACCGTCTCGCTGCCCAACCGCTCGGCATGTGCCACGACGCCATGCAGCATGCCTTTTCCAGATTGCACCGCCCGGAGGTGCTGCGGACGGATGCCCAGGATGGCCTTACCGTCTTTCCGGAAGGGGCGTCTTCTGGTCGTCACCCTGATCGGCTCCAGGGATTGGTTGCCGACAGTTGCCGCTTCGCCATCAAGGTCGAGGACGTCGACTTTCAGGAAATTCATTGACGGGGCTCCCAGAAAACCGGCTACGAACCTGTTGGCCGGCTGGTGATAGAGTTCCATCGGCGCTCCGATCTGCATGACTTGGCCGTCCTTCAGGACGACGATCCTGTCGGCCAGCGTCATCGCCTCGACCTGGTCGTGGGTGACATAGATCATCGTTGTGCCCAGTTGCCTACGCAGCCGGCCGATCTCCATGCGCATGTCCATGCGCAGCGCGGCGTCGAGATTGGAAAGCGGCTCGTCAAACAGGAATACGGCCGGTTTGCGCGTGATCGCGCGCCCGATAGCGACTCGCTGGCGCTGGCCACCTGAAAGCTGACTTGGACGGCGGTCGAGCAAATGTTCCATTTGGAGGATGCGTGCGGCCTCGGCGACTTTCTGCTGCTTTTCCTGCCTGGAAGCGCCCGCGATCGTAAGACCGAACGCGATATTCTCGCGCACGGTCATGTGCGGAAAGATGGCATAGCTCTGGAATACCATCGCAACACCGCGCTCCTTGGGCGGGAGTTCGTTGACCACCCGGCCACCGATCTCGATGACGCCTTCGGTTACGTCCTCGAGTCCGGCGACCACGCGCAGCAAGGTGGACTTCCCGCAGCCCGACGGTCCGACAAAGACGACGAACTCGCCCTCGTTGATGTGGATATCGACGCCTTTGATGACGTCGACGCGGCCATAGGATTTCTTGATGCCCTTGAGCGAGACTTCAGCCATGAGTGATGGCTCCCGTTTCCTGATTCATGTGCCGCAATTCGGGGCCACTGATCGATTTTTCGGCCTTGAGGAAATGGCGGTGCCAGCGCTTGCAGTCATGGGCAGCCTCTGTCCCAGATCCGCTGGTCCTTGAGCGCGACAACCATGTATTCAGCCCTTCACACCGGTCGAGGCGATCGATGCGATGAAGGCGCGCTGCAGGAAGAGATAGAAGATCAGCACCGGGACGGTGATAAGGGTGAGATAGGCCATGACCTCGCCCCAGGCGACGTTGAGTTGAAAGAAGTAACCGAGACCGACCATGACTGGGCGATAGGTTTCCTGCTGCACCACGATGAGCGGCCAGAGATATTGGTTGTACATGACGAGGAACTTCAGGATGGCGGCAGTCGCCAGAACCGGTCCTGAAAGCGGCATGACAATGCGATAGTAGACCTGCCACCAACTCGCGCCCTCCACCCGGCCCGCCTCGATCAACTCGCCCGGCAGCCCTTTGAAATATTGCACGAACAGGAAGATCGTCAGCCCGTCGGCGATCCAGGGGATGATCTGCACCCGGTAGGTGTTCAGCCAGCCCCATTGCAGCCCCTCGAGCCCGATCCACGGCAGTTTCGAGACCAGGAGCAGGAGCGGGATAGCGATGGTCTCGAAAGGGATGATCAGCGTGGCGATGACGATCGAGAACACCACGTCGCGCCCCTTCCACCGCAGGAAAGCGAAGGAGAATGCGGCCAGCGAACAGATCAGCAAGGAGAGAAGGACGGTCGCCCCGGTGACCAGAACCGAATTCAAGACGAACAGGCCGACCGGCGCTCGCCGAAACGCTCCGAAATAATTGTTGAGGCTGATGTCCCCGACGGGAACAAAGGCACGCAGGCTGGAGGTGTCCGCGAGGAGCTGATTGTCGGGCTTGAAGCTCGAGTTGATCATGAACACGAGCGGAAAGATGAAGATCAGCGCGATCAGGCACAGCACCAGATAGCGAACGAAGAGCCTCAGGCCGTAATTGTCGGGGTCAAAAGCCATCTTAACGCTCCCGAGTCAGCCAGCGCTGGATGAGTGAGATCGCCAGCACGATCGCGAACAGGATGACCGAGATGGTCGAGCCGCCCGAAATGTCCTGCTTGCCATAACCGCGCTCGACCGCCTGGAAGACCAGGGTTTGGGTGCTGTCTCGCGGACCGCCATTGGTCATCACGTCGATCTGGGCGAAGAGCGCGAAGCCCTGTATGGTAATCACGACAAGGACGAGCACGGCGGTGTTGCGCAGGCCCGGCCAGGTGACATAGCGGAAGGTCTGCCATTTCGAAGCCCCCTCGATGGCGGCGGCCTCGTAGAGCGTGGGGCTGATCGTCTGCAACCCGGCCAGCCAGATGACCATATGGAAGCCGACGGCCTGCCAGATCGACATGGCCATGATCGCGGGTAGCGCGGTCGAGGGCTCGCCCAGCCAATCGACGGGCTGAAAGAGGCCGAAGCTGAGACCCTGGAGGATGCTGTTCAACAGCCCGTTCTGGCCGTCATAGATGAACCGCCAGAGAAGCGAGACCACGACGATGGAGACCACCACCGGCATGAAGTAGATGGTTCGGAATACGCTGATGCCCCTGAGCTTCTGGTTGATGAGCAAAGCAAGCATAAGCGCGAGGCCGCCCTGCACCGGCGCCACGACCAGGACGAACAGGAAGGTGTTTACCAGCGCCTTCATGAACACAACGTCGTTGGCGATGACGACCCTGACGTTCTCGCCGGACTGCCAGCGAAACCACTCACGCATGCCGCGATATTGGGGATGGTCGTCGCTACGGGTGATCGCACGCAGGCGGGGATACTGGATTTCGCCGGCCTCGTCTCGGACCACTTCGCCAGCCTCGTTCCGCTCTGGCTCGAGGGTCACCACCGCAAAGTCCAGGAGCTGACGATAGTTTTCCAACCCGACGAACTGGGTGGGGTTCGGTGACAGCAGTCGCTGATTTGTCAATGAGAGACCGATCGCGAAGAAAAACGGCAGGACGATGAATGTGAAGATGAGTGCGAAGCCCGGTAGGGCGAATGTCCAGCCCGTCCGGTTCGACAGGGTTAGTTTCGACGCCATTTGCGATATCCGCCCAGGAAGCCAGAAAGCGTGGAGCCCGCGGCCGGCGAGGACCCCGGCACGACAGAATTACTGGTGACCGTAGCCGCCGTTGCTTTCGATGTCGGCATCGATCTCGTCGACCGCCGCATCAAGCGTGTCGGCCACATCGGCACCATTGGCGATGTCGGCCAGTGCCTTGGTGAAGACCTTGGCCTGGACCACGTAGCCCGGGGTCACCGGGCGCACCAGAGCTTGTGCTTTGGAGAGGTCGAAGAACATCGCGAGCGGGCCGCCATCCTTGTAGTTCTTTGTCATCTGTGCCGCCGAGGGCGTGGGCGGGATCAGGCCGATGCCGTCGGAGAAGGCGGCCAGATATTTGTCCTGCGCGGCGAACTTGATGAACTCGGCAGCACCTTCCGGATACTTGGACTTGGCCGAAACGCCGAATTGCCATGAGCCCGCACCGATCTTGTTGCCCGCGCCGAAGTCGGGTGCTGGAAGGAAGACAACGTCATCCACGGCTTTCATCGTCTCCACCGCGCGCCAGTTGCCGTTCCACTGGAAGGCGAACTTGCCGTTAATGAAGCCGGTCTGCTGGTCGGCGGGGTCCTCACTGGTGCCAGGCGCATAGCCTCCGGTGAACAGCGATTGCCACCACTTGCCAAAGGCCTGTGCAGCCTCGCCGTTCAGCGCGCCTTCCGCTGTCCGGTAGGTCGAACGGTCGACAATATCCCCGCCAAAACTCTGCAGGAACGGCGAGAAGGCATAGGAATACCACTCGGCTTGGTCGTTCATGCCGAGATCGAGGGCAAATTCATACTTGCCGGAGGCCTTGGCGGCATCGAGCGCGGCCATGAATTCCTCGCTCGACCAGGGCTTGTCGACGGTCGGGGTGCGTAGGCCCAGCTCGTCCAGCGTCGACTGCCGTGCAAAAAGCGCCACCGCCGCGTCCCACAGACCGACCGAATAGAGCTTGCCGTCCCACACGCCTTTGGTGCCGGGCAGGAAATCGGCGAACTCGCTCTCGTCGATCGGCAGCGGCTGCAAATAGCCGGCCCAGGCCCAATTGGGCATGATGGGCCCGTCCACATCCAGGATGTCGGGCAGGTTGCCCGCCAGCGCCGCCGCCGCAACGGAATCATTATAACTCTTCTCTGGGAAGCTCTCGATGCTCACCGTCCAATCGGACTGGCTGGTGTTGAAGTCTGAGATGATCTGGTTGAGGATTCGCGACTCCACCTCATTGCCGGCGCCGTGATACCACATGGTCAACTTCGTCTGCGCCAGCGCGGGCACGCACAGGCAGGCGGACGCGATCATCACACCGGCGAGGTGTTTTGTCAGGTTCATTGGCTATTCCTCCCTTTTGACGGACGCTGACTGAATTCAAGGTCATCCCCGAGACCCGCCAGGACACCGGGCCGGAAGCCAGCGTCTTAGTTTCGGGTCGGCCGCTACGGGCCTTTGGTGGGATTCAGCAATGTTTGCGGAAGCCGGAAGCATTTGCAATTGCGCTGTTTCACCTAGTCGGAGCAGGAGGTCGACGGCGATTTCCTCTCGTCAATTCCCGGGGTATCACTATTGAGATAGCAGCTCACCTAGGACGATTTCGTCGTCCGTCAACTTTCTCCCGGCCGCGTTCAATATGCAGCTTGAGCGATTCCAAAGGTGGATAGCGCTTAGTGACCTGTCCCCAACAGCCTGGCGAATCGCATGAACCGGGTCGTGGCACGAGGCAGAAATTCGAAGCCTAGGCGAACCGGATGCTAATTTTGTACCGGGAGCGGGTATTGGTGGGCGATGCAGGGATTGAACCTGCGACCCCACCCGTGTGAAGGGTGTGCTCTCCCGCTGAGCTAATCGCCCGCTCGTTGCCCGAAGGCCAAGCGCGCCGCGATATAAGGGAGGCAGGCCGGGGAAGTCAAGGCGATGTGCTGGCGCTCCGACGAAGGCCGAATGCAACCCGTCGGGACCCGCCCGGTCGCCGTCGCGCTCAGTGCCCCGCAGCAGCAATCAGACGTTCGGCCAGGCCAAGCGTCAGCGCATCGAAATCCGAGATCACCGCCGACGGTTCGAATTCGCGCACATGGCGGTCGGTATAGCCGAAATCGACCGCCACCACGGGAATGCCAGCGGCTTTCGCCGTATCGATGTCGGTCTGCGAATCACCCACCATCAGCGCACGGTGCGGATCGCCGCCGGCTAGCGCGATGGTTTCGGTCAGATGGCGCGGGTCGGGCTTGCGGAACGAAAACGTGTCCTGACCGCAAATCGCCGCGAAATGCTTCGCCAGGCCTAGCGCCTCGATCAGCGCCACCGAGTTGGCTTCGTATTTGTTCGTGCAGACGGCCAAGAGATAACCGGCTGCCTCGAATCGGGCGATCGTCTCGACTACGCCGGGGTAGGGGCGCGATTTGCCCGGGATGTTGTCGGTGTAGTGATCGAGGAACAGCTTCAGCAGTCGGTCGTGTTCCTCCACCGCCAGCGATCTTTGCTGCGCGGCATGCGCGCGCTCGATCATCACCCGGCCACCATGGCCGACGAAGCGCTTGAAGCCGGCCTCATCGACGGCTACCAGTTCGCTGGCGGCAAGGCTGTGGTTGAGGCTGTCAAGCAGGTCCGGCGCTGTGTCGATCAGCGTCCCGTCGAGGTCGAACACGATGATCGGTCGGGTCATGGCCTGTCCTGTGACGATTGCGCTGCCGGCAGGCGATAGCCGCTGCAGCCCATCCAGGCAAGCAGTGCTTGGTCAATCCACAGGGCAAAGTCTTTGACCAGACGGGCAAAGATGCTAGGAGCGCCGAAACAAGCGAAATCCGGGGCAGGTATGGATGCGAGGCAACTGAAGGTCGAAGCCGCACGGGCAGCACTCGCCCATGTGAGCGACGGCATGCGGCTTGGGATCGGCACCGGCTCGACGGCCGAAGAGTTCGTGCGGCTGCTCGCAGAAAAGGTTGCCACCGGCCTCACCATTATCGGCGTGCCGACCTCGGAGCGCACCGCCATCCTTTGCGCCGAGCTTGGGGTGCCGCTGTCGACGCTGGAGGAAACGCCCGAACTCGACCTTACCGTCGACGGCGCCGACGAGATCGATCCGGCGCTGACATTGATCAAGGGCGGCGGCGGTGCGCTGCTGCGCGAAAAGATCGTGGCGGCGGCTTCCGCCCGCATGATCGTCATTGCCGACCGTTCGAAGATGGTCGAGACGCTCGGCCGTTTTCCACTGCCCATCGAGGTCAACCCGTTCGGCCTGCGTGCCACGGAAATCGCAATCGCCGCGGCGGCTGGAAGGCTCAGCCTTTCCGGCCCTGTCACATTGAGGATGACGGGGAGCCAGCCTTTTGTTACAGACGGCGGCCATTTTATCCTCGATGCATCTTTTGGCCGCATTCCGGATACAAGAGCGCTTTCGAATGCTCTCCATGCCATTCCGGGCGTGGTCGAGCATGGTCTTTTCATCGGGCTGGCATCAGCGGCCATCATCGCCGGCGACGGCATCCAAACCGTCCATGCCGCCCGAAAACCAGGGAGTTCTATCGATCATGATGTTGCATAACCGGGTTCGCCGTTTTTCTGCCATTC
>NZ_SUEO01000239.1 GCF_004962925.1 Mesorhizobium sp.
GCAAGACTGCGACAGGTCGCGGACGCGAACATCAATGTGGGCGCCGGATGCCGAACCGGGCGAGCTTCCGATGCAGTGTGGCGCGGGAAATACCGAGATTGTGCGCGGCGGCGGAGACGTTGCCTTCTGACCGGGCGAGGGCGCGCTGGACGACGGAGCGCTCGGCTTCGGTCAAGTCTTCCGATGCCGCCGGAGCGTCACCTAGGAGGTCAGCGGCGGGCAATGGCTTCGCCAGGCAATCCTGCGTAAGGTCAAGCGCCAGCCGCGCAGTCCGGGTCGCCCCGACCACGAGATCGTCGGCGTCGACCGCCACCAGCGCGCTCGTGCTCCTGTCGGCGACCGGCGCCAGCAGGATGCGCGCTTTCGGAAACGCCAAGCGGAAATTATTGGCTTCGATGCGTCGGGCGGCTTCGGTGACGGCCATGGCGATGAGATTGACGAAGCCCTCCGTCAGGTCGGCCCGGCAGGACGATACGTCGAGCGCGGCGACGAGGTTTCCCAGATGGTCGTAGACCGGCGCCGTGGTGCAGCTGAGCAGCGTGTTGCGGGTGAAGAAATGTTGGTCACGGTGGATGGTGAGTGCGCGCTGTTCCACCAGGCAGGTTCCGATGCCGTTGGTGCCCTCGCTGTGTTCGCTCCAGACGGAGCCGGTCCACAGACCCCAGGAATGAAAGGTCTCGTCATCGACCGGCGCACCACGGCGATCGACCGGCACGCCATCACGATCGGCCAGCAACACGCAACAGCCGACGCCCCCGACGGCAAGGTAGAGCCTGTCCAGACTGGACCGGGCGGCAGCGAGCAGAGGCTCGACCCTCTGCCGGGCCATGCTCAATTCGGTCTCCGTCAACCGCCGGGGCAACCTCTGACCCGCAGGATCAAGCCTGTGCAATGAAGCCGAGCGCCGCCACGAAGCGACCAACGCCGATTTCGCGGCGGCGTCCGACGTGATCGATGCTTGAATACGGTCCGCATGCAATGTGGCCGTTTGTCGGTCCACGCCGTCCTCCCGAAGCCTGAACGCCGATAGACTTGCCTGCTGTTTCCTCAGTCTTCAGCGGCAAAAATGGATGAATACCGGCTTCTATGTTACCCCTGATGTCTCACTGTCAATTGGTCTGAAGCGCTATTATATGCGCTGCCATCCAGGCTCAGAAGCTGGGAACCTGGGCGTGCTTCTTCCGTCGTCCGATTCGATGTCGAGGCAGCTCATTCGCTCATCGCATGAAGCGCGTCGTGCTTGGTGATCTCAATACTGCGCAGATTGAGCAGGCGGATGACGCCCTTGTCCTTCAGTCGGGTGAAAACCCGCGATACGGTCTCGATGGTGAGGCCGAGATAATCGCCGATATCCATGCGCGACATCGGCAGTTCGACCTGCTGCAACCCGCCCTGCCGCTCCGCCATGTCGACCAGGAACGCGGCGACGCGTTCGATGGCATTCTGGCGGCCGAGTACCAAGAGATGTTCCTGCGCTCTCGTCAGGCCCTTGAGAGCCAACGGTAGCAGCTGACGGGAGATATCCGCACCAGTGGCAAAGCGGAAGACGCGGACACCCGTGGCATTGATGGCTTCGGCGAAGAAATGATGAGTGGTGTCGGCTTCGAAGCCGAATGTCTCTCCAGCCAGATGGAACGCGCTTATCTGTCTGCGACCGTCCGCAAGCAGGCGGTAAACACGGACGGCGCCAAACTCGACCTGATAGAAGGCTCCGGCCCTTTCACCTTGGGCATAGATTTCCGAACCGGCGGGAAAGAAGCTGACCGGCTGTAGCGGTGTCGGATCGAATACCGTTGGGAGGATCGGCTGCAGGGAGTGCGACGGCAGTGAAATTCTTGAGGTCGAGTGGGTGTGCATGGCTGTTTTCCCGGTTGGTCCGTGACACAGCAATCGCGCGAATCCGCGGGTCGCGAAATTCGGTTATGTCCCTACGGGAAACTACCTAGAGCTTGAGAGGCGCTAGTGGTCTGGCCTTGTGCTGCACAAACCCTGGATCCTCAGACCGTTTGGGAGCAAAGCCGAACAGTTTTCGGGATGTACGATGCACGGCCTGGGAGAGAAGAGGGTGCCGGACCGGCTTCCGTTTCCCACAATTGATAGCATCCAAATACACCGACCGATGCTGTCACTCAGGAAAATTGAGGTAAATCAAGCTGCTTCCAAACGAGACAGGCCAATATTCGCCCGTCCTTTTGTGGAGCATTTGCAATGAGTCGAATTGGCGGTTTGCTGCTTGCCATGGTCATCGCCATACCGACGGCCGGAGTCGTTTTCTTGCTTTACAAGAACGAGCTTGGCCGGATGCGCGACGCCGCCAGCCGAGGCAGTGTGGTCGCCAACCTCGAGATGGGCCCGATCGAATACGCCTACAGTGGTGTAGGTACTGCGCTCCTATCGATCCACGGCGCCGGGGGCGGCTTTGACCAAGGGCTTGCCAATGCAGCCGATCTTGTGGGTGAGGGCTTTCGGATCATCGCGCCGTCGCGCTTCGGCTATCTGCGCACACCCGTTCCGACAGATACCTCTCCAGCCGCGCAGGCCGATGCGCACGCGGCGTTGCTATCCAAACTGGACGTTCCCAAAGCGGTGGTCGTCGGCGTTTCGGCAGGCGCGCGTTCTGCGGTCGAGCTGACACTCCGGCACCCGGACAAGGTCACCGCTCTCATTTTGATCGTCCCAGGCCTTTATTCGCCTACCAGTCCGGTCTCGATTGAAGCGAGCCGCGGCAACAAGTTCGTATTCTGGATCGTCAATGCCGGCGGCGATTTCGCATGGTGGGCCACCGAGAAGATCGCACCGTCAGTGCTCGTTCGCTTCCTCGGCGTTCGACCCGCGCTGGTTGCGGCTGCGCCTCGGGCCGAGCAGGACCGCGTCATGAGCATTGTCAAGAGCGTTGAGCCGTTGTCGCTGCGCTTCCCCGGAATCAACATCGATAGCGCCCCCGCGTTGCATGAACTGTCGTTGGAAGTAATTACTGCGCCGACGCTCATTATTTCTGCGCGCGACGACCTGTTTAACACGCTGCCGGCAGCTGAGTTCGCCGCAGCCAAGATCCCGGGTGCCAAGCTGGTCGTCTACGACACTGGCGGGCATCTTCTGGTCGGACAGCAGCAGGATGTTCGCATCGCAGTTCGCAGGTTCCTAGCTGGCGCCGGCCTGGCCCCGTCATCCGACAGCCTGAGACAGTGATCAACATCCGCCTGCGGCAGTACCGCCTAACAGGTCGTTTCGTTGCTGTCGCCGATCGAAGGAACAGTCGCAGGAGGATGGGCAGCGTATCATGCCAGCGCTCGCCTTCGTGGCCGCTTGCGTATCCTTCTGGCGACCTGTCCTGCGTTGCAATTATCGAACCACGCATTCAATCTAAAAGATGGATATGATCCCAGGATTAACCATTTCGAAGCCTAGGCGCGGTTCCGATTCGTCCTCTGAATCGTCTTTCGGGCTTGCGCCCGAGACAGTTCCCGTTGAGCGGCAATCCAACTCAGTTCCCCGCTTTTTCTTGGTCGTGCCTGACAGATAGCAACAAGCTGACGTTACCGTTTTTCCGACCACCACCTTCTTCTCGTGCGCAACGGCGGCGGTGGATCCGGCAATCACAATTGCCACGCAAATAATAGTCAATCTCATTTGAATTTCCCCTCCAGCGCACCGGCAAAAACGTGGTCGATCGATGCCAGCGGCTGCGACAGCAGTCACGCTTGGCCGGTCGGTGCGCTTTCCGGCTTCGTAAGACTGTAACTACATTAGCTGCAGCGCAAGTAACCATTCCGGACTAGGCAGCGAGTTTATGCACCGAACACCTCGACAGCCCTTCGATGGAAAGCGGCTGAGCTGCCGGCGAAAAAGGCGCGTTTCAGCCTATTCCACCGCGCTCTGCGACGGTCACGCCGTCCGTGACCCTGTCGCTCGGGTGCAGCACCACGCGATCGCCTGCGGCAAGGCCTGACAGAAGCTCTGCCGTCCGGTCGTTGCGCTGCCCGAGCTTGACGATCGTTGTGACCGCACGCCCATCCTTGACCGCGAAGACAGCCCAGTCCTCCCCCTTTCGAAACAGGGCCGCCACCGGTACCGTCAGCACGTCTTCCGCACTCCAGATCGTGACATGCACAATCACACGATAATCGTGACCGAGCGACGGCCATGCCTCGGGAGGATCGACGAAATCGATGATCGTGCGCACCCTTTGTTCCTCTATACCGAGTGCGGAGACCTTGACGAACCCCGCCGGGTCCACTCGTGTCAGCTGGCCACGGATGGGTGATCCGCCCCAGCCATCGATCCGGACAGGTGCGCCGGGCTTGATCCGGACAGCGTCGGTCGACAGAAGTTCGGCGACGATCTCGAGGTCGCGCGGATCGCCGATCTCGATCAACGGGGCACCTGCCTGCACCACTCCTTCGCTCTCCTGAATGATCTTCAGGATGCTGCCATTCATTGGGGCGCGTAGCTGGATGCAGCAGGCGGGATTCGATTGCGGGATGGCGCCAGATGGTTCGCTGAGTCGGGCCGCGACACTTGCGCGTTCATTGCGTCGGACCTCGACCTGCGCCTTGGCGCTAGCCAAGGCGGCTTCATTGGTTTCGACGTCGAACCTCGCCTTGTCCAGTATCTTGCGAGAGATCGCTTCGGTGCGCGCGAGCGCTTCCGCCCGCTGAAACTCCGTGCGCGAAAATTTGAGCGCCGCCTCAATCCGGCGAACTTCGGCTTCCGAAAGCGTCATTGCTGCTTCGGTTGCCGCCAGCGCCGCCTGGAGCTCTTCGTGCGTGCGGGCATCATGGAAGCTCGGTACGGTCGGCTGCATCACCGCCACCGTCTCGTCCACGTTAACCTGATCCCCGACATGGCGAGGCGGGGAGATTCGCAGGACATTTCCAGCGATTGGCGCGGACACCGTATAGACGTGGCGGACGCGCGTCTTGGCCTCGTCGTCGATCGTGACCTCCATGGGACCTTCCGTCACCGTCGCCAGATCCACTACGATCGGCCGTGGCCATGCGAACCAGATCGCGGCAGCTGCCAAAACACCCAAGGCCATGGCCCCCACGGTTCGCTTCATCCAGATCGTGCGCATGGTTCAATCTCGCGTCTTGAGAACGGTGACAAGGTCGAGCTGGTTGATCCGCCGGCGTACGACGAGCGCGGAGAACAGTGCCGCGGCAATCACCATCGCGCTGGCAAGTACATAGGTAGAATGTTCCACGACCAAACGAGTCCGCATCAACTCGCCGGCCATCTTTGTTTGCAATGTCCAGGCGAGGCCGTAGCCGATGGCCCATCCCGGCGGCTGCGCAAGCAACGTCAACACGGCCAGCTCGAGGAGCAGAATTCGCAACACTTCTCCCCGGGTGAAGCCGAGGACACGCAGGCTGGCCAACTCGCGCGCGCGTTCGGAAAGCGAGATTCTTGCGCTGTTGTAAACGACTCCGAAGGCGATAACGGCCGCGAGCCCAGTGTAAATGTTTGCCATCGTGGTCACCAGCACGGCCAATGCATCACGGAAGTTCGCAAGCGATACGCGCTGCATGGCTACACCAGAGACGGTCGGCAACCGCTTGATTGCATCATAGAACAGGTCGCGCTCGTTCCCATCGAGGCTTACGCTCACACTGTTGACGACCGGCGCCTCCCGCATCAAGCGAGCCAGGGCATCGAAATGCATCATTCCCTGAATGCCGAAATAATCCTCGACCAACGCGGCCACGGGAAGAGAGACGGTCCGTCGCTGCCCTTCCAGCAAATCGATTTCGACGAAATCGCCGACCTGTGCCCCGAGAATCTGCGCGAGCCAACTTGACATCGCCAAGCCAGTCTTGGGAAGCACGACGGGATGCAGGTCAGTGTCGATGATCCTGTTGAGGTCGGCATCGCGCGGTCTTCCGCTGATCATGATCCGACGCTCGATGTTTCCATTCCGTATGCGGACTGGAACCTCCCGAAAAGGCTCCGCCGCAAGAATACCGGGCAGCCGCGCAATTTGATTGACTGCTTTCAGCGGGCGCCGTTCGACAAAGCTCACAGTGGCATCCTGGCGGTCGGACATGAAATAAGTCACATCGATCAACGCCTCCATCGTGCCGTTGAGGAAAAGCGAGGCGATCAGGATTCCCGTCGCTAGCGACATGCCCGCTATCGTAAACATAGCCCTGATCGGATTGCCGCTGATGTTGCGCACCATCATCACAGCCGGTTGTGAAAGGACGTTACGGATAGCAAAGGACGTGGGCAGGAGACGGCGGAAGCGAGGCGGGGCGGGCGGTTGCATCGCAACGGCGGGCGGCAACGTCACGATATCGCGCAACGCCCGCACCGCGCCGACGATCGCAGCACCGAGGCTCAGCGCCGCAGCCGCGACGTAGACATCCGGGCTCTGGACAAAAACGAGGAATGGGAACCGATAAAAGTCGCCATACATCTCTGTTACGTAAGTGCCCAGCCACGTTCCAACCGCACTGCCGATGACGACGCCGATCGTGACAATCACGATGATGAATTTGATGTAATGCCAGGCGACGGCGGCGTTCCGATAGCCAAGCGCCTTCAACAGACCGATTTGTTCGCGTTCGAGCGCGACGATCCGGCTAAGCGTCACATTGATCAGGAATGCTGCCACCAAAAGAAAGATCGGCGGCAGCGTGCGACTCATATTCCTGAGCATGTCGAGCCCGTGTTCCAGAAAGGCGTGTGAGGTCTGATCCTTCCGCCCATATGCTGCTTGCCCGCCGTAGCGGTCGAGCAACGCGTCGAGGCGCGTGATGACCTCGCCCTCTGAGGCGTCCCGCATTAGCTTGAGAGTGACCGAGGAAAATGCGCCGTCCAGATCGTAGACGCTGGCGAGAGCCTTTTCAGACATCCAGACGATGGCAAAGCGACGCTCGTCCGGCATGCGGTCGCCCGGCCCTATGGCGTAGATATATTCCGGCGAGAGCGCGATACCCACGACGACGAGGTCGCGCTTGCGGCCGTTGAGAATGGCAGCGAAATGAGACCCCGGCCTGAATGCATGTGCCTTAGCAAAGCCCTCGGTGACGACAACTTCATCGCCTCGCCCAGGCTCGGGCATCCGGCCTAACCGTATGTACAGCCGATTAAGCGAGGGCTGACCGTCCTCAGGCAACGAAATGAATAGTCCCGTTGCAGGCTCGCGAAACTGAGGAATATCGAGCAGGGCCAATTTGGCAATGCGCCCTTGCACGGCAGCAACCCCGGGGATTTCCGCAATTTGAGTGAGCAGCGTCTTCGGCGCACGCCTGACCAACGCAAAGACATCGGCGAATTGGTGCCTCTCGTAGTAAGCAATTCGGGTTTCCTCCAGAGACCGCAAGGAGCCAACCGCAAGAACCACCGTGGACACTCCGCCGGCAATGACGAGAGCGATCGCAAGCGCCTGGGCCCAGAGCCGCACCAGATCACGAAAGAGCTTGATATCCAGGGTGCGCATCGGATCACCAGACGAGCTCGGCGGCAGTTCGGCGCGCCTCGTTCTTGTGAATTCTGGAAATTTGACCGTCGGCGAAGAACAGCACGCGGTCGGCGACGTCCTGGATGCTGGCGTTGTGCGTTATGATGAGGACCGTGGTGCCGAGCTGCGCATTGATGCCCAGCAGTGCCTCGATCACCCGGATGCCCGTCTTGGAATCGAGAGCGCCGGTCGGCTCGTCGCAGAGCAACACGTCGGGGCGCTTGGCGATGGCGCGGGCAATGGCCACGCGCTGCTGCTCGCCACCGGAGAGCTGAGCCGGGAAATGGTGCACCCTCGGTTCAAGTCCAACAAGCGCCAGCGCCTCGTCCGGGCGCATCGGGTGATCGGAAATCTCCGTAACCAGGGCGACATTTTCATAAGCCGTCAGGCTAGGGATCAAATTGTAGAACTGAAAAACGAACCCCACGTGCTGGCGACGATAGGCCGTAAGGCCTCGATCATCGAGGTTGGTCAACTTCTGATCCCTGAAGAACAACTGACCGCTCGTGGCATGGTCAAGCCCGCCCATGATGTTGAGGAGGGTCGACTTGCCGCTGCCTGACGGGCCGAGCAGCACGACCACTTCTCCAGCGAAGATTTCCAGGTCCAGCGCGCGCAGGGCGAGCACCTGCGTTTCGCCCGAGGTGTAAGTTTTGGTCAGCGCTCTGGCGCTGAAGACGAGGTCAGCCATGGCCTTTGGAGATCGCATGTTCGAGCATTTCTAGGATCAATCCGCGAGGGAGTTGGGCTGGGAAAATGCGTCCTGGCCAGCTCAACCCCTCGTATCACCGCGCCACAGTCTTCCCTCTAGATGAGAGCCACATTGATGCAAATCAAAACGAGGAGTCCGAAGGCCATCACTTGTGCCGGCACCGCAACAGACAAGTACTGAGAGCAGGCGTTCAAGTCGCCGGGTCGGCTGGTTCGGGGCCGGTA
This sequence comes from Mesorhizobium sp., assembly GCF_004962925.1. Classification (GTDB taxonomy): domain Bacteria; phylum Pseudomonadota; class Alphaproteobacteria; order Rhizobiales; family Rhizobiaceae; genus Mesorhizobium. The sequence continues at coordinate 8,399 of NZ_SUEO01000239.1, forward strand.
TTGATTTGCCTCAAAGGAAGCTGGGGCCGGCCACGCTATCATATTGTCCATTGGTGCCTGAGCGCCTGTCCACTTGAACTGAACTAGGGATGAGGCCGATGAGAGCAAAGGATGTAATGACTGCAAAGGTTGTTACGGTGTCGCCTGACCACAGCGTAAGACACGCAGCACGGATCATGCTAGATCATCGCATCAGCGGCATGCCGGTCGTCGACGATGGCGGCCGCGTGGTTGGAATAGTGAGCGAAGGTGACTTCCTGCGCAGGTCGGAACTCGGTGCCACAGCATTGTCATCAGGTGAGGCGCGTGGCTATGTGAAGGGCCACAGCTGGAAAGTGGCGGATTTGATGACGTCGGACGTCGTCGTGGCCGACGAGGAAACTCCGATCGAGCGAATTGCCGTCCTGATGCAGCGCCTGGTCGGAGTCGTCAGCCGTGCCGATCTTTTGCGCGCCGTCGTTGCGGCAAAGTTCGACGACGCCACGGCGGCAGGTGACGATGCGATCCGGCGCAGCATTCTTACGCGGCTGCGAGAGGACGCAGGCGTCAACGGAGACGCGTTAACACTCACGGTCAGCGATGGCTTGGTCCATTTTTCGGGCGCAGTCAGATCGCAGAGTGAACGGGATGCCGTGCGCGTGGTTGCCGAAGGCGTCAGAGGCGTTAAAGGTGTGTATGACCACCTGTACTTCGCGCATCCGTGAACGGCGATCCGAGGTCATTATTGAGATGCGAACGCATCCTTTCGGAACCCACCGCGCCAACACCTCGGCCGTCGAAGACGATCTGGCGATGCTGCAGCGGGAGACGTTCGACTACTTCATTCATGAAGCGACCCCCGCCAATGGTCTCATCCTGGACAAGACCGAGGCGAATTGGCCGGCAAGCATAGCGGCCACCGGCCTTGCGCTGGCATGCTATCCAGTGGGCGTCGAGCGCGGATTTATCACGCGAAGTGTGGCGGCCGAACGGACCTTGGCGACGCTGCGCTTCTTCTGGAATAGTCCACAGGGGCCGGAACCGGATGCTACCGGATATCGCGGCTTCTACTATCACTTTCTGGACATGCAAACCGGCCAGCGCGCCTGGCAATGCGAGCTGTCGACCATCGACAGCACGTTCC
>NZ_SUEO01000023.1:0-10609 GCF_004962925.1 Mesorhizobium sp.
GTTTGGTGACAGAGACATGGCAGTGGCCGTCAGCGTCGAGCTTCGTTGGTGAGACGGAGCGCCCGCACTGCCAAAACCAGACGAGCGGCGACAAAAAGAAGCGCAAATTCGTCCAGTGATATCGAGACGTCTTCACCGGGACTGCGAGAGTGTAACCGACGCCCCGTTCCGTCGTGAGGAGCTTTGGCACGCTCGGATCAGAGCTTGCGGCGGAGCGGCACGATTTGCACGGCGATGCTGCGGTCGAAGACCTCTTCGTCGTGCAATCGGCTTGCTGCCAGCAGTTGTTCCCGGCTGAGCACCTGCTGCGGAGCCCTGAGGAACGCGGTTAACAGGTTGAACTCCCCAACTGTCAACGGTACGGCCTTGCAAGCTGGCGACACCAGGCGTCTTGTCCGCATGTCGATCTCCCAACCGACGAAGCGATCGCGGATGTGTCTTGTCTTGCCGCGCAAGCGTTGTCCCGCCTCCGATCGTCGCAACACTGCGCGCACGCGTGCCAGCAACTCCCTGAGACTGAAGGGCTTCGTCACATAGTCATCGGCACCGAGCTTCGGGGCAATGACAAGGTCCGCCTCGTCGCGCCGCTGACCCGTGATGATGATCGGCGCCTCTGGAGGACTGCCGATCTGGCGCGTTAGGTCCAGCCCGTCTCGGCGGCGCGGCTAATCCATGTCCGTTCGACCGATGAAGGCCATGATGATCGGGTATGGAGAATGAAACAGCATCGTCCGCGGAACGTTGGTGTAACGTTCTCACACCGGCGCTGAATCATACCGCTGAAAAGTTTGAATTGCCGGGTGATCGGTTTGCATTATGTCAATCCGAGCCGCACCAGATGGCCGGTCACGGGTGAGAAGAGTTGCTCATCGATATAGCCGCCGGTGCGCGTACTGTCGAACAGAGAGCCTGCGAGCGAGGGGTCCTCGACGACCGGGATTGCAAGGCGCTTTGATTCGGCGACCATCTCATCGGCGATGCGACCTTGCCCCTTGGCAACGACCACCGGTACCTGTGTTTCGCCCTTGACGTAGCGCAGCGCCACCAGCCGGTCGCGTTCGACGATGACCAGGACTGCATTCTTCAAGCCGAGCTTCACCGGATTTGACACTGTCTCGCGCCGCTGACGCTGGAATTCCTGCCTGATCAGCGGATCCCCCTCAAGGTCCTTGTACTCGCGCTTGTATTCGGTCTTGGTCATGCGCATGTCGCGCAGGAAAAGCCATCGCTGGATAGGCATGTCGACAATGCCGATGGCGACAAATGCAAGGGCGCCAGCAATTCCGAGCGGGGTGAGCACCGCCATGATCATGCGTTCAAGACAGGATTCACCACATGCGGGAGTGTCGAAAAGCGGCTGCAGCCAGGCCACGATGACGATCACGAACAGGCTGGCCAGCATGACAACCTTTGCCAGGCTCTTGATGAACTCAATGACGTTGCGCAATGACGCGATTTTCTTGAGGCCCTTTGCCGGGCTGATGTTGTCGAATTGTGGCTTGAGCGGTTCGAAAGAAAAAACCGGCCCGTAGGTGGCGATCACGCCGAACGCCAGCGTGAGTATGACAATAATGCCGACCATCGGCCCCAAGATGACGAACAGCGCCACGGTGGCATGGCGGGCCGCCCTCACGCTGGTTTCCTTAAACGCGCCGTTTGCCGACCCGGCCACGATCTGCACAAGCTGGTCCAGGTATTCCCACATCGTCGGCCAGACGAAAAACAGGTAGGCGAGGGCGGCAAAGAGTGTGAAGCCCGAGGTGAGGTCGCGGCTTTGCGGAACCTGACCTTTCCGCCGCGCTTCCCGCAGTTTCTTGTCCGAGGCGGGTAAGCCTTTTTCCTCAGCTTCTTCGCTCATATCACGATCCCAGCGCGCATGAGGTTCTTGTGCGAGTTGCTGCCGTGTGTAAGGTCGGCGCGGGCTTGAACGGAGAGGTGGATATGCGAATGCGTATCGTGTTCATGGCTGTCGTTATGACGGTGGCGTTGTCCTCCTGCCAGACAGCCAAGCCCAAAACGGATGCCGAAACCCAGGGCGCATCGACCCAGTCCGATCGGTTGCTCAAGCTGGCCGCCGATATTGAAGCGCGCGGTGAAAGCGGCACAGCGATCGCGCTTTACCAACGCGCGACGACCATGCCCGATGCGAAGCCTGTCGCCTTCGTCAAGGCGGGCGAGGCCTATATGCGCGCCGGCTATACGGCCGAAGCCGAGAAGGCATACCGCGGGGCTCTCGCCAAGGCACCCAACGACGGACCGGCATTGCTCGGGCTCGGTTCGGCAATGATCGATTCGGGGGATGTCGAGGCAGGCATCCGCGCCCTTGCGCAAGCCGCGCCGATCGTCAACACCAGCCGTGCCTACAACAGGCTGGGCGTCGCCCAGATTTTCGCCGGACAGGTTGAGGAGGCGCAGGCCACCCTGGCGCATGCCCTCACACTGGAGCCGGGCGACCTCGATATCCAGACCAATATGGCGCTTGCCGCTGCCTTGGAGGGCAATGCCGCGACGGCGCTGCCCCTCGTTCAGCATGTGGCTTCGGCGCCGGGCGCGCAACTGCACCACAAACGCAATGTGGTGGTCGTCTACGGCCTGCTCGGGCAGGCCGAGCAGGTGAGAGCGGCTCCCCCCACCGGTCTGACGACGAAAGAAGTCAACACATTGCTCGCCAACGCCAAATCGATCCGGGGCAAGGCGACCATCAAGGCGAGGGCAAAGGCACTCGGTTCGATATCGGCCTAGCTCTGCGAAGGCGCGGCCAGGCTCGTATCTCGGCGCTACAGCCGGCGCGCCTGCGCATCGCCGGCCCATCGGTCAGTTGTCCTGCTGAAGCGGCGCTTGTGCAGCCGCCCCACCGTCATTGGCGCCACCGACGGGGATGTCTTCTCCATAAATGTATCGCCGGGCCGCCCTTGCAGTCGGCGCCGCGGCCGCCGAGCCCATGCGCCGCCCCTCGACCAGGTCACGCTGGCTTTCGGCCATGCGTTGAAGATTATAGGCGTTGGCGCAACCTGCCGGCAGATGCGGCCCGACATCCGAAACGATCGTCAAGTCCGTCGCTGCCGGGGAGGGGGGGAGATCAGCCGGTTCGTCGAGACAGGCGTCGGGTGCGAGCACGGCACCATCCGTGCCCTTTTGCGAACTCGCATTGGTCGAGACATAGCTGTAGCCGGATGAATAGTCCTCAGGCGGTGCCTTGCCGTTGACGCAGCCCACGAGCGCGGCGAACGGAAAGACGAGTATTGCTGTGCGGAAAACAAAAAAGTCGGTCATGGTCGGCCTCCCGCTACTTCACAATCAGGCCCATCGCGGACGGGTCCTTGGAATGTCTCCGCTTGGCCGGTCGATCAATCGGCGTCACCAGGCTGCGATCGCTGACCGGCTCGACCAGAAAAGGAGTAATCAGGATGACCAATTCGGTCTCTTCCCGCTGAAAACGCTGGGACTGGAACAGGGCGCCCAACACCGGAACGTCTCCCAGCACGGGAAACTTTTCCAGGTTGCGGGTGAAATTCTGCTGAAACAACCCGGCAATTGCGAATGTCTGGCCACTGGCCACTTCCACGATGGTGTCGGCCTTGCGCACGACGAAACTCGGCAGGTTGAAGCCGTTGACACTGACTGCGGCAGCATTGGTCGAGATCGAACTGACCTCGGGACGAACATGAAGGCCGATGCGGTTGCGGCCGATGAGCGTCGGCGTGAAGGTCAGCGAAACACCGAAGGATTTGTATTCGACGGTTACGGTGTCCTGACTTTGAGGCACCGGAACTGGGATTTCACCGCCGGCCAGGAAGCTCGCGGTCTGGCCTGTGACGGCAGTCAAGTTCGGCTCGGCTAGTATCTTGACGATACCGTTGCGTTGCAGAGCTTCGATCAGCACATCAAAGTTGAAGCCAGTTGCCTGCTCTATGCCTGCCCCGAAGTTTCCACCGTCGGCTGACGGCACGGCGTTGTTTTGGAACATGCTGAACTCGAAGCCGCTGGACTTGTAACCGACCGACCAGTCGACGCCGTAGGACTGCAACTCGCTGCGCGAGACTTCCGCGAACCGGACGCGGATGTTGACCTGTTGGGACCCCTGGATCGTGGTGTCGTTGATCGGCGGCGCCTCCGGCGGAGAATAGGTGCGGGCAACGTTGTCAACATCGACGGCTTCCTCGACGCTGCGCGTCTGCCCGGTCGCCACAATACGATTGCCGAAGATCATGAGCTCCGTCGAGGAGGTTGGCTGCACTGCCTGTTTCGCTTCGTTCGCCGGTGCCGAGTCGGCGGAAACGCGGAATTGCGCGGTCGCTTCGATGCGCTGATCGGCGGTGATCGCGATCAGATTGGTAAGCCCGGGCTTCAGGCCGAATACATAGACCACGTCGGCCGAAACCACCTGCAGATCCGCAATGGTGGTGTCGGCGATCAAAACCGATTCGACCGGTTCGTTAAAACGCAGGATGCGGCCCTGACCGACGGGCAGGTCGATCATCGGCCGGCTCGGCAACGGCGTCACCTCCTGCGCCGCTCCCCCCGTCACCATACAAAAAAGCGCTGCGAAATACCAAAACGCCGCGATAGCCAGCAATCGGCATTCAATCGGACCAAAAGCCGGCCGAATACCCGCAGCCATATCGTGGATTCTCATTCTGTCCCCCTCTTGAGCATGCATCGCCCTCTGGCTCGGTCATGGGATCGCCCCGTTCTCTGCTCTCCCTGCTGGGAGTGAGTGTGAGGTCTGCCGGCCGTTTTGAAGTGACCCGCCGGTTATGGTGGCGAGTGGCTGTACGTTGAACTCGGACGAGAGCTCCTGATAGGAAAGCACTGGAAGCTCCAGGCCGTGATGCACGAGCAGGCTGCGCATGTGGCGGCGCACGTCCGCGGTGGTCAGCACCGCGGGCAGGGCCCCGGCCGACGCCTGCGCGAGCGCACGCTCGATCTGCGCTACCAGCGCTTGCGTATCGTCGCCGGAAAGATCGAGGAAAGTGCCCGTGGGCGATGACTGAACCGCCGCTCTCACGACGTCCTCGGCCGACCGCTGCAGCACGTAAGCTGCGATAATGTTGTTGCGGTCGGCTGAACGAAAACTGATCTGCCGCTTTAGCGCTGAGCGCACATGTTCGGTCAGCAGCACGACATCCTGCTCGCGCCGGCCCCATTCGATGAGCGCTTCCAGGATGAGCCTCAAGTTACGGATCGGGACATTTTCTGCGACCAGTCGCCGCAAGACTTCTGCGATCTTCTGCAACGACACCGCGTCTTGCGCTTCCTTCACTAGATCCGCATAGTCCTGTTCCATGTCGGAAAGCAGCCGACGCGTTTCCTGTATGCCGACGAAATGACCGGCATAGAGCCGAAGTGCATACGACGTCCATTTGGCAGACGTTTCAGCCGGCAGCAGGAAGCTGAGACCGCCTTCCTTCAAGATCGCTATCTTCGCCTCGTCGACCCAGATCGTGTTGGGGCGACCGGCCACCGGCGGACCTGCCTCATAGGCGACGCCGATAAGATCAAGATGCGCCTCGTCCTCCTCGACCAGTACGCAGCCGGCAGGAATCTCGGCCTCCAGGACGGGGGCGCCTTCCAGGTCGATGCGGAGGCGCTGCGGCGCCAGGGTTTCGTCGATATGAAAGCCAATTGCCGGCACATCGACGCCGAGATCCCGAAAGAGATCGCGACGAACGCGATTTGCATGCGCGCTGAAGTCGGGTTCGGTGATCGCGCTGCCGAGACCATGGCCAAGACGCGCAATGATCCGGAATGACGATTGCAACGTCTCGATGTCGCCGCCGGCACTCGCATCGGAAAGCATGTGCTCTTGCGGGGCCGCAATCGGCAAGCTTGCTTCCAGGGCATCGGGTTTCGGGCTTTGCCGGCGAATGAGATATGCGCCACCACCGAAAGCCGCGCTGAGCGCCAGGAAGGCGAATGACGGAAAGCCGGGCACCAGGGCGAGCCCGAGCATGATCACGGCGGCGAGTGCGAGTGCGCGCGAGTCGCGCAGCAACTGGCCGGTGATCTGGCGACCAAGGTCGCCCTGGTTGTCGGCTCCGGCGACACGCGTGACCATTGTGCCGGCCGCCACTGCCACGAGCAGTGCCGGGATCTGGGCAACCAGGCCATCGCCAACGGTCAGCAGTGAATAGGCGGATGCAGCGTCGCCGAGCGACATGCCATGCTGGAGCGTGCCGACCGCAAAACCGCCGATAAGATTGACCAGGATGATGACGATGCCGGCGATGACGTCGCCCTTGACGAATTTCATGGCGCCGTCCATGGCACCGAACAGCTGGCTCTCGCGCTCGAGCTTCTGGCGCAGCCGGCGGGCTTCGGCCTGGTCGATGTCGCCGTTGCGCAGTTCCGCGTCGATGCTCATCTGTTTACCGGGCATGGAGTCGAGCATGAACCGCGCCGCAACCTCGGCGACGCGCTCGGCGCCTTTTGCCACGACGATGAACTGGGCCACGGTGATGATGAGGAATATCACCAGGCCGACCGCTATGCTGCCGCCGACGACGAAGGTTCCGAAGGCTGTGATGATGTCGCCCGCATCGGCCTGAAGCAGGATCAGGCGCGTCGTCGTGATGGTGATAGCCAGCCGGAACAGGGTTGCTATCAGAATGACGGAGGGCAGCGAGGAAAATTCCAGTGGCTGCACGACATAGAACGAAACCAGGAGGATCAGTACGCTGAGCGCGATGTTGGCCGTGATCAGCGTATCGACCACGAAGGTCGGTAGCGGTATGATCATCATGACAATCGCGACGAGTATCAGGATGGCGATGACGAGATCGCCTCGCCGCGACAGCCTGGCAAGTACTTGCGTCATCCGATCCAACACGGCTAGTCGTCCCCCCGCCGCGAAAGATACGTCCGGAACATGGCGCGTGCTTCCGCCTTGCGGCCCGCTGCCAGCAGCGCGCGGCTCTTCAGCAAAGCAAGCGTGGGATGTTCCATGCCTTCCAAAGTCTCCAATCTAGCGATCGTGGCGAGCGCCTTGTCTGCTTCGCCGTCGAGTATGAGCAGGTGAGCGAGCGTGCGCAGGACTCCGGGGTTTCCAGGGGAGAGCTGGGCGGCGATGAGAAGATAGGCTGCCCCCCGTTTCACCTGCCCATGACACCCGTAGAGATAGCCCAAGACGTGCAAGAGCTGGACCGTGTCGTGCGGGTCGGTCAGGTCTCGTTTCCTCCCTGCAACTGGCCAAGCAGATCCCGATGGCGGCCGATCTCGTCCCGCATCAGCGTTCGCGCCAGATCCTTGAGCTGTTCGCCTCCATCGAGATTGGGCACCAGGTGGGTAATGCAATCTTGGAGGATCGAAACCGACCGTCGCAGGATCACCGGGTCAGAAATGCGCGGCATGACAAAATCGATGAGGGCATCTTCCAGAGATGTGCCCGCAGCATCCTGAGACGTCTGAAAATCGGCTGCCTCCGGTCGGTCGGACTGTTTGGCTGCACCCGCTTGATTGGTCTGGCTGGTGGTTTTGCCGATGCCATTCAGTCGCCGCCGATTGATAGGCTGGCTGCGAAGGCTTTCGGCATGCTGCGCTCCGCGCCCAGATGTATCCAGTCTGGCCGAATCGAGGCGCGGCCCTTCCAGGCGACGGTTCACTGATATTTCAGCGCGACCTTGGCGCCACCCTTGGTCAGCAGAAGTTGTTTTTCGCCGATGCTTTCGATGGTCCAGCCGTCATCGGTAAAGGCGCCTTCATGGTAGCGCGCGCCTTCTGTCGTGATGATATAGGGCCGCTCGCCGTACCAGATCGCTTGCATGGTCAGACGCGGCGCGCGCGCGTCGGCGTTGCCGGTGGTCACGTCCGAGGCAAGCAGCAGATGCTCTCCATAGGTCCGGTCGAACCACGATTGGACGTCGGTCCAGGCCTGGAGCTGCGGGGCGGGAATGGTGCCTGAAACAGTCAGGCGACCGGCGGACTGTTCGATGGCGATCCCATCGATGCCGGCCTGTTCCAATTGACGTTCGAGTTGCCTGCCGGCATCGGCGGTTGCCGGCGGCGTCGGCCCGTTATCGGCATGCGAGGCGTCGGTGAGCGTATGTTGCCGTATGCCGTCGGCGAACGCCACTTTCGTCAATCCTGCATCCGAACCGGCTATTTCGGAGCCGGCCACGGACAGACTGTTGGCCGCCACCACGCCGGTGAATGCGACCGCGAGCAAACTCGCGGCGACCAGCCAGGACCGCCTCGATAACCGTGACGGTCCTTCGGCTTGCGTGGGGCCGGTGAGCTTCAGTCGGGCTTCCCCAAACGATGCTTCGAAAGGCAATTTGCAGCGGCGGCCATGTCCCATGGGCACGAGATCGCCGTTTGCCAGGACGACATCTCCTCCGACAGCTTCGACCTCGACATGGCCGGCCTTTCGGCGAAGGCGGGCATGTTCGGCTGCGATCCCCGAATCTCTCAGAACTATGCCGGACCCGACACTGGAGCCGATCGTGTAAAGGACTTCCTCCAATTCCACCTTGGCACCGCTATGCAGTCCACCGACGATCTCCAGGATGGCTGGTCGCGTTGCCGGCTGCCTGTCCGTGCGTCCAGCAAAAAGCTGTGGCAATGCGGCGTTCCACCGTCCGAGAGTCGATTTTGCGGTCATGCCGATTGCCCTTCCATCCACCCATTTGACACCGGGCTGGTGTGCAAAAGTTTCTCAATGCCGGACAAAGCATGTGCGCCGCCCAGGTTCAGGCGGCGCACATGAACAACGCTATTACGAACTCGCTCGGGCGATTCCTTCCGCCATGCGGTTCATCGCTGCCTGCTTGGATTCCTGCATTGCCGATTCGAACTTCAGGCCAAGCATTCTGATATCGTGAGCTTTTTGCTTCTCGAGCAGCTGCTCCGGTGTCAGCTGAGTGTTGTTGTTGATACCTGGTACGTCTCCCATCTCGCTCGTCCTTCATCTGGTTGAACTTCGAAGACCCAAAAAATGCCGGAGGCACTCAAGGTGCTTCACCACCACAATCTATGTCAGCGCGAACCGAAATGGAAGTCCATTTGGAATGCAATTGGGATGGAAGTTCCATATGTTGCGTTTATTGCGATCCAAGAGTAATCTCCATGAGGGGTGAATGGGGTAATGGTTATGGAAAAAGGTCCTTTGACGGAACAGTTGGTGGAACGATTTGAGGCAATGCCGCCGCAGCTGCAGATAGCTGCCCGGTTTGTGCTGGATCATCCGCAGGATGTCGCGCTGATGTCGATGCGCGAACAGGCGCATCAGGCCGGCGTTTCGCACACGACGATGATGAGACTGGCGCGGTGGCTTGGCCTCGACCGTTACGAAGACATGCGCAGCCTCTACGCGAAGGCAATGCGTGCGCCGGGCTTTTCCGCTGGCGGATCAATTGGCTTCGATCGCAGGGCGAACGGCGATGGCGGCCATGCTGTAGCCGGCGTCGTTGCCGACACGCTCGCAGCACAAATCGCAAGCCTTGGCGAATACGGCACCGCCATGCAGCTGATCGCCGCAGCCGAGGTTCTTGCCGGCTGCCGCAGCCTTTTCAGTCTGGGCTTCCGTTCGGAGCATTCTGTTGCGCACCATTTCTCCTACACGATGTCGCAACTCGGCAAGCGGGCGGTGCTGCTCGATGCAGCCGGAGGGCTTGGCATCGATCTCCTGCGTGGAGCCGGTCCGGCCGACGCTGTGCTTGCCGTGAGCGTGGCGCCCTATTGCCGTATGACCATCGAGACGGCGCGGCAAGCCACCAGGCAGGGCGTAGCGGTCGTCGCCATTACCGACAGCAGCGTTTCGCCGCTGGCTCGTATGGCCAACGAAAGCGTGCTGGTGACCAGCGGTTCGCAATCCTTTTTTAGAAGCATGGCACCGGCCCTGGCTGCGGCGGAAATACTGGCCGCGCTGATCGCGGCCAAGTCCGGCGCAAGTACCGATCAGAATGCGAAGGATGTCGAGCGCGAACTCGAGGCGCTTGATGTTTTTTGGAAGTCGTCTCGATAGCCGTCCGACGGACTTGTCGGGCGCGGGGGCATGACGGCAACTGATTGCTGGAACAGGATTTGAAGTGTTTCCGGAGATTGTTCGATGGTCCGCCCGATTACCCTGAAGCCTTCAAATCCGCCAAATCCGCCCCAGAAAGTCACGTCGAAAACGAATGCCGATCGGACATCGAGGCTTCAAAATGAGGCGGCCAGGCTGCAGGAGCAGATCAGGCTTGCCAACAAGATGGGCGAGCGAGACTGGGCGGCGCAGGCCCGTCAAAGGCTTTCGCAAGTCAAATCCGAGCTGAGTTCTCTGCAGACCCCGCCGACTACGACGCCTGTCGCGCCGCGCGTCAACGGCACCACCGGCAGTCCGTCCGGCAATGGTACGACGACGCCGGCGCTTTTCACGATGCCGACCACATTTAGCGCCACGAACGGCACGCGGCTGGTGATGCTGGACGGGGCCACCGGTCAGAACCCGCAAGCCACGGCCAGCGGCATCGTCAAGGACATCACGGAGGGCAAAAGCATCGACAACATCGCTGCCGACCGGAGGATGACGCGAGAGGACGTGCTCGCTGCGCTGAAAGCTGGCGGCATGACGGTGGCGACAACCGACCCGACCAGCGACAATGGCGATGTGCGGACCACGCGGATAACCGAC
>NZ_SUEO01000023.1:10619-46809 GCF_004962925.1 Mesorhizobium sp.
TCACCGAATACTACGATCTTCAGCATGGCAACTATCATGCGCAGGTGACCGGCCCGGGCGGCGCGGAGACGACCACGCCGCTTCGCGACGGACTTGGCCGCAAGCAAACAAATAGCTACAACCCCGACACCGGCGCCATCACCACGCGATACGAGGACGATCTCGGCAGCGGCACGGTAACGACACGGACTTCCCGGCCGAATGGCGCGACGGTCGAAACGACGGCGCCGGGGGGCGGTCCTGCATTGCCGGTGACCGTGGTGACCTCTCCCGATGGTCGCAAAACGACGCTGGCAGCCAAACAAGACCCCGGCGGAGGCAGCACGAAGGCAATCAAGGATGGGCTTGCCGCGGGCAAGAGCCTCGAACAGATCGCCACGGAACAAGGGCTGACCCGGGAGCAGGTGGTCGCCGAGTTGGAGGCGAGCGGCCTGCAGGTCAAGTCGACCGAGCCGAAAAGCGACAACGGAGACATCCAGACCGTCGAGACCGTCGATCCGCACACGGGCGACAAGGTCACGTACCGAAACGAATATCAGCATGGCGTGCGGACCGTCGTGACTGTTGTCGATGGCAAGGAAACCAGTCACTCCGTGGATGGCTTTGGCGGCACCCGCCATAGCGTCAAGAACATCAAGACCGGTGAGAGCACGACGAACATCGTCGATCCGAAGGCGAATACCGAGGTCAAGATCGTCGTCGACAAGGAGGGCCGCACAACCACCACGACGGCGGAAAAGCTCAATAATGGCACCCGCGAGACCGTCAAGGTCACGTTTAATGGCTATACGCTGACGACCCATCCCGACGGCAACATGACGCTGCACGACGACAAGCTGGGTACGGACTTGAAGATCGAGGCCGGTAGTCGCAACGCGGCGCTGGCCGAGACGCTGATGTCGGTCAACCCCAATAGCAGCGATCCGGCGCGCGCCAGGGAGGGCCAGGTCGTCAAGACATTTGTGGAGGGTGTGTTCGCCGGTGACGCATTGCCAGGCCTTTTGGCGGCCGCCAAGCAGAAGGGTATCGACAAGCAGCAGCTCATCGACAAATACGGGCTGGGCATTGAGGCATCGCCGACGCGCGATGAAAACAACAAGGTCATCGACCCGTTTGGCAATCCGCCGCCGGGCAACGCACCCTCAGGCGGCAAATGGATTCCGATAAAGGTTGATGGCGTCTATCGCTGGGTCGACCCGGAAGTCGGCAAGGCGATCATCGCCGAAAACACGGCGTTGTCACGGGTCACCGAGGCGCAAGCGCGGTCCACCCAGAAGCAGACGCAGATCGACGTCTATCTGCTCGACCCGGCCTATAAGGACGCGGTTGCGGGAGCCCGGACCCTCATCAACAAGGCACTTGCTCCGCACGATCTCATCTGGGCCCCGGAAAAACCGAAAGGCACTTTGGCCGAGGCCAATGCCCGGCTCACCAAAGCGAACACACTTCTGGAGAATGCGACGAACGCGCGGATCGAATATGAGAGCGCCGAAGGTAGCCTGGCGGACGCGATCGCCAAGAATGCGCAGCTGAAGCCTCTGAGCGATCCCAACGCGCCTGCCGCCTATCCAGCCGGCGGTCCGCGTGTCGATCGCCATGCCGAATATGCCCAAGGGCTTGCCGACCATGCCGGCGTAAAATCGCTCTTCGCCGATATCGGTCTGCATATGAGCAAGGGCGACAAACTCACGGTCGACTATATGGTCGGCCAGGCAGAGTTTCTCGGGGTTTCGCCGGATTCCGAAGAATTCAAGAAACTCAAGGGCATGCAGGAGGCGGCTGGCAGCCAGGTTGAGCTCGCCGAAGCCTATCAGACGTTCTATAGCGCGCATGCGAATGCCGCCGCTGTAAACGCGCAGGCAACAACCCTCGAGAACCAACTGCTCGTTGAATACAACAAGAAAAATCAGCATCTGTTCGAACCGGGCAAGAAACACAGCACCTATGGCGGCGACTATCTCGGCAAGTTCGTAGAGCAGGAGATAAAATACCACGAAGACGGCCAGATTTCGGTTATCAACCATTTCGAGGAAGGCACCACCGAACAGAAACTCACCGTCAACCTCAGCGACAAGAACACGACTGAGGAATACCGCGACAGACCGCTCAACCGGCAGTGGCAGGAGCTTCTTGGCTGCGGCTCGGATGGGCTTCAGGGCGCGAGGATGGCCGAGGCCCAGGCCGGCAAAGACCTCAACACGGTTTTTTCCGATCAACTCGGCAACGGCCTGGAGGACCTGACGGCGCAGCTCAAAACGCTTCAAGCCGACTATGACAAGGCACTCGCCGATTTCGGGCCGGGAAGCGTGACCCCTCCGAAAGGGACGTTGCCCGACGGCGTCGAGCTGGTCGCGATCCCCGTTGGCGGACAAACGATCAAGGTGGCGCCGGATGTTGCCGCCCAGGTCAAGAAGAACGGCATCGATGCGCTGACGCAAGCCGGCAAGCCGGTCTGGATCGATCTCGATCCGGGCGATTCCAGCCAAGGGCGTTGGGTCGATCCCAGGCTGGCGGTTGCCAGGATCAAGCTCAACAACACCCAGGACCAGTTCGACAATACCGAGGAGCTGCGCCGGCAGGTCGACGGATTCGCCACTTGGCACGATGTGCGTACCCGCGAGCCGGGCCTGCTCTACGATCGCAACAATTATTCGGACAAGGCCTATCTCGATAGGCACCAGCAGGAAACGCTGGATGGCCTCTTTCAACCTCAGTTCCAGAGCCTGCTAGAGAACGGCTTCGACAACCAGTTCCGCCCGCTGGACCGCGATGCGCTCGACCGGGACGTCACTACCGCGCTTCATCTCGACACCTCGACGGAACAGGACCGCGACATCCTGGCCGATGTCACCGATGAGATCCGCGAGATCGGCGGCGACAATGCACAAGTGCGCAAGGTGCGCCTGTTCTACGTGAGCGATGGCGCGTCGACGGAAGAGGTGACCCTGTTCGCCGTCAAGAATGGCGACGGCGTTCGCTACGTCGACCGCACCGGCAGGGCGTTCGACAATCTCGGAGATTTCCAGGACAACAACATACAGTTCAGCGAGCACGGCAAGCTGGTCGCGCCGAAGGGCCTGGAGATGAAGGCGGGCGATGACGGCAACGTGGCGCTCGAGGTCGTCAAGGCGCGCAACGTGTCGGTCATGGACCGGGTCGTGGACCCGTTGATCGGCATCGGCACTGGCTTGGCCACCATCGCCTCGTTCACGCCGCTTGCGCCGGTGGCGGCACCCCTGGCCTACGGCGGCGCCGCCTACCTGGGAACGCGGGCGGTGATACGGCAGGTCAACCACCTCAATCACGGCGGCGAATGGAGCGACACTGAGTCCATGATGAACGTGGCGAGCGTCGTCACGACCGTCCTGCCGACGGCGTCCAGCGCTTTCCGTACATTCGGTATGGCAAGAACGACCTCAATGACGTGGACGCAAGCCTTCCGCGGCAGCATCGGCGCGACAAAGGCGGGTTCTCCACTTGCGCAGCAAACTCAAACCTACATGCAATCCACCGCCGCCCTCAACAAGGCAGCCTGGGGCATGGATGTCGGCGCCATGATCGTCGGCGCGCCGTTGCTGGTCGCATCGGGGTACGACCTGGCGGCCAACGGTGACCAGATGACGGGCCTTGAGCTGGCCAACGCGATCACCGGTCTTGGAACCGGCATCGCCGGCACCGGGCTCGGCATCCGGGGCCTGCGCCACCTGCGGCCGGGTTCCGGCGGCCAATCCCCCGCCAGCCCCAATGCGGCCGTGCCGCCGAACGCGGCGCCGGCAATCCCGCATGCGCCAAACCAACCGCCATCGCCACCCTTGGCCGGCGGTCCAAAGGGAGCAAATCCCCCGGCAGCGCCGATCGTGGTCGATATGGCGGGTCCCAACGTGCCTGTCGGACGGCAAGGCGGCCAACCACCCATTGTTGTGCCAACCGCCTCGGGCGGCAATGGCGGCCTTGGCCGCCTGGTCTGGGATCCGGCGACAAAAACGTTCTCCGGCACGCCGGAGCGCAATCCAGGAGAGTACACCTACTCAAGCGGCAAGGATCCCAGGACACGTTCGGCCTATCTCGACGGCCTGACGCCTGAACAGTTGTTGGCCAGATACCAGCGCGAATCCGGGTATTATTCCCCCCGTGAAATGGCCGAGCGCTATGGTCCGGACGGTTTGCAACTGCCGGCGAAGTCGCTGAAGGACGTATTGCCCGACTTCCGGGTCGGTGTCACCTTCCGGGTACGGCTGAATACCGGCGAGTTCGTCGGCATCGGTTCGCCGACCATCTCGGCGGTCGGGTTCGGCATCGGCACAAAAACCGATTTTGGCGTCATCGGATGGTCGATCCTCGACAGCTTTAGCCACAAAAGCATGGCGCCGCTGAAAGACGCGCTCAGCACACAGGGCGTTGTGTCGTTCCGGGCGAGGGAATACCTCAACATCACTGGCCTACAGGCCGGTGTCTGGCCGGTCTCCAATCAAACCGCATTCCCGGTCCGCGCCAATGATCTGGCGAAGGTAGCCCAGGAAGCGCTGTTCACCGACAAGGCTGGTTACGACGCGCGAGTGCGCGATGTCCGCGTGGCCGGAAAGACGCCAGACGAGGATGGCGCCGCCACCGTGATCGAGCTGGGCTATACCCCTTCGCTGAAAGGCGAAGAGGTGTCGCTTGCTCCCGGCGAGCATGATTTCTTCGGCGTCCCCGCTGAAAGCAACGGCGGTCATGTGCGCCTGCAAGGCACGCTACCCTTCGACCGGGTAATGACCGAATTCAAGGCGGGCCTGCGCCTGCCCATACTTGCCAATCATGTCGATACGGTCGATCAACTGCCGAGGGCAGGTTTTGAGAAGCGCCCGGAATCACCGGTGAAAGACACGCTCAAGGCCGGCGATGTCGTGTCAAAGCAGGCATTCGATCAGATTGAAGCCGCTTTGGGTTCGACCACTCTGCATGTGCGGTTCACGGTCAAGGATCCGGCCAAGGCAACTGACCTTGTCGCCGCGTTGAAAACGGGCGATGTCGACGCGATACGCGCTCTTGTCGCGGCTGGCGAGATCGATCCTGCGAAAACTGTTTCGTTTGTCGAGAATCCGATAACAAGCGGTTTTCGCCTCTCGGCGGTGCCCGGCAAGACACCGTCCAAGGATATCAATCTTTTGACGGGCGAGACGGTTCGCATGGGCAATCCCGATGCGATGCTGATCGACGTGATCTTCAACGACAACAACAGGCTGCCGGGCGTGCTCGGCTTCAATCCCGACAAGATGACCACGTCAGCCAGCTACAAGGTAAAGGGCCAGGTTCAGTCTTGGCTTCCGGAGGGGATGCAGCCCAACCGGCCGCCACAATCCAGATCCATGCCGACGGACGGCAACATCTACCAGGGCCTCTACGGTTCCTACGGCACGCCGGCCACGCGCTATACGGCCTCGCTTTCCACGCCTCCCGTCCCGTCCGGCCCCTTTGCCTACAGCGCCGAGGTGCGGGTGCAGTTCAAGTCCAGCGCGGCAAAGGCGCCTTCCTCCATCGCGAAGGGCAAGAATGCCGTCCTGACGTTCGACGGAGTGGACGGCAAGCCGGTGGAGATCACCGTTCCCGCCTGGCTTGCGCATGCCCTTGGCGATACGCCCGCGGGGGCGGCGACGGTTGTGCCGAAGGGCGGCAAGGCTTCACTCGACAAATTCCTGGGCGAGCTGGAAAAGCAGGCGCGACCTGACCAGGCGAGGGCGATCGCGCAATTTCGAAAGGATTTCGGCGATGTCATTGCCGACGGCAAATTCCTGCGGTCGGACGCGGCTGATGCCGTAGTGACCTTCCTTTCCCTGCAAGTGGGCCACCGTGGCAGCGGACCGATCCGCATCAGGGACGAGAACGGCGAATGGATAACGGCGACCCGGCTTGGGCCGGTACCGCGCAATGCAGACAGCGTCTATGTGCCGCCGGCAGAGGGAGCGCCTGCGCGCGGCGATGAACCGACGCTGATGCACAAGTCGCACCAACTGGTGCGCGATTCCGAGACCGGCGAGGCCTTTGTTTTGCCGTGGATGCGGGGCGCTTCGGAAGAGCACGTGCGAGGCAGTTTGCCCGATCCGGCAGCAAGCCCAAAGCCGGCGCCCGACGCCAAGGCTCTGAAGCAGATGTCCGGCGAGGACATGGCGACGCTGGCGGAGGCTCAACTGCAAGGAATGGCGCCAGCCCTCTTCGGTCGGCTCAGTGTTGAGCAGGTCGGCGGGTTGACGCCCGAGCAGATCGGCTGGCTTTCGGCGCAGCAACTGGCGGCGATGAAGCCGAAGCAATTGCGCGCATTGACCCCCGGACAGCTGCGGGCGATCAAACCGGACTTGCTGAATGCCATTCCGGCGGGGCGCATTACGCAGTTCAGCCCTAAGCAGGTTGCTGCGCTTTCACCCGAACAGCTCGCCGCTTTGACGGTCGCCCAGACCAAGAAGCTGACCCCAGCGCAACTCGCCGAGCTGTCGTCCGAACAGTTTAACGCGTTCACTACGCAACAGTTCAAGGCCCTGAGACCGGCACAAATCGCGGGGCTCAAGCCTGAACAGATCGGTTCGCTGAAGAAAGAGCATCTGGAGGCGTTTTCGCCGGAACAGTTCGCGGCGCTCACAACCAAACAACTGGCGGCGTTGTCCGGGGAACAACTCGCCTTGTTCAAGCCGGAGCTGATCGGTAGCTTGAGCACGGAACAGCTGTCCATACTCACCGCGGAACAGTTCAATTCGCTCACGAAGGCGCAACTTGGCGCTATCAAGCCTGGTCGACTGCGCAAGGTCGGCGCTGACCATCTCGCCGCTTTCAAGCCGGAGACAATCGCGGCATTGTCGCCGGACACAATCGCGAGCCTGACACTGCAGCAGATCGCGGCGCTGACCGGCAGCCAGCTCGGTGCTCTGACGGTTCAGCAGGTTGGGCGACTGACATCCAGGCAAATCGCGGCGCTGACGTCCGACCAGCTTCGATCGATGAGCCCTGGCCAGTTACGCAAATTTTCGCCCGATCAGGTGCTGGGAATGAACAGCGAACAGTTGGGGGCCTTGTCGCTCCTTCAACTGACCACATTCCGGGCCACGCACAAAAAACAGCTGACAGCCGAGCAGACGGCCGAACTCAAGCAATTGATAAAGACCGCGCGCAAGCAGGAATTCAAGCAGGTGCTGCTTACGTTCGGCGTGATGGCGGGAGTGTCAACCGCAATGTGGACCACGCTGCCGCGTGGTTGGGCCTTGACCATCGGCGGCGTCGCTTTCTCCGTGCGCGGTACGGTGTTCACATTGCAATCGTTCTTCCCGAATGCGACCGGAATGAACACGCGTTTCGGGCGCACGCTCAACACGATTGGAGGACTGACTTTCTCCGCAGCAGCGCCGGGCGCGTTGCTGCCTTCGGTGGAAGGCACCAATCTCGGCGTGAATGGCACGTATTCGGTGGGCAACTTCATCTATGGCACGAAGACCTCCCTGCAGGTCGTCACGCAACGTCCAGTGCTCCGCAACGCTGCCGAGCACATCGCCGGACCAGCCTATATTGCGGGGTCAGCGGCCTATATGTGGCAGTCGATCAAGACCGGCGATCCGGTCGATATCGCGGCCGGCACCATGTTTACCTTCGGATGCGCGGAATTCTGGGCTTCGGCGGTAAGAACCGATCTCCGCAATCGCAAACCGGTGCCGATCACCGATCAGCAAGTCGCTGCCGCTGCGAAATCCGATGCCCGCTGGGCGATGGCGGATCGTATCACGCTCGGCGTCACATTCGGCATCGGCATGTTCCTGTTCTCTTGGTCGGCGCTTCGCTCCGAGCCATGGAACAACGCTGCGCCGGCGAGCGATCCCGATGAAGACATCGATCCGGCCGACGACGTCGCGCCGCCAGCCGATGAGGCTCCAGGGAAGACAGAACCGGAACCTGGGAAACCCGCCGAGCCGTTTCCGCAACTCGTCGTGCTCGCGGATGACGGCTTGAACGTCAGGGCAGAGCCCGGACAACAGGCGGACGTGATAAGCGTCCTTGAACCCGGAACGCTCGCTCAGCAGACGGGTGGACCGTCGAATGCAAACGACGGTGCCTGGCTTCCGATTGAGGGATACGGCGCCGACGAAAAGCTCCACAACGGATGGGTCGCGGCCGAGTATGTCGAGCCACATCCGGAAGGGTCGCGCAATGCACGCGGCAGAACGAATCCCGCGCTCGAGGCGCAAGGCTATCGTTGGGTCGATGCCCGGCTTGGCCAGAGCATTGGGCTGATCGCGAGGAGCAGATCAGCGGACGTGGCAAAGACTGTGGCCTTGAACATGGACCACATTCTTCGCCCCGAGGCGATCTTCGAGGGAGATCGGATCTATCTGCCGGCGTAGTCCCGCAACAATTTGGCGAAGCCGTCGGCTGGCGATTTTACGACGGCGCTGTCGTTCCGGACTGCGTAAGCCTTTGCGGTACGCAAGGCGATCTCGGCAGCATGTTCAGCCACCTGGTTTGTAGGTTCCATCGCATAGGATGCGGTGAACAGCAGGTCCGAGGGATGCCAGTCGCAGTCGACAATAAGCAATTTGCCTTGGGCGACATGGTCGCCGACCAGGTCGCGCGGAAGCGACGCGATACCGATCCCGTCCAGTGTCATCTTGATGGAGGCGGCAAGCGAGTTTGCCGGGAACACCCGCGGAGGTTCGTCGAATTCGCTGCTGAGCTTGCGGTAGATTTCACTGTAAGGCCGTGTGGTTCGGCCATAGCTGATGATCGGGAACTGCGTCAGTTGGCAAAGGGTAAGTTTATTCGTGTTCGCCAATTTGAGCTGCGGGGCGCAGACCCAGACCAGCGGAACCGGTGGCATTCCGACGTTTTCGATACGAAATTCCAGAACCGGGCCCATCAACACTGCGAGGTCGATTCGCTGCGAGATGAGTTCGTTGCGCAAGTTCGTCGTCGCGTCGACGAGAAGATCCGTCTCGATCAACGGAAAGTCGACCTGAAACTCTCGTAGGAAATCGGGGAGCCAAGTCTGGACGATCGTCTCCGAAACACCAAGCCGCAGCACGCCGCCTGCTCCGGCATCCGGATGCGCAGCCAGTTGCAGCTTATCGGCCATGCGAAGAACGCGTTTTGCCGCCGGCAGCAACTGGTGCCCTTTCGCGGTCAACCGAACGGAGCTGCTATGGCGCTCGAACAGCTTGACGCCGAGTGCCTCCTCCAGACCAGCGATGCGGCTGGAGATTGCCGGCTGAGTCGTGTTCAGCCTTTCAGCGGCTTTTCGAAAGCTGCCGAGCGTCGCTACCCAAAGAAACGTTTCTAGCTGTTTGATGTTGAACGGGATCATCGGCAACAATCTGTCTGATGGCCTGCAGCGGTAGGCGCGCGAAATGGATTGTCAACGCCGGACGATCACCTGGGCTCCGACATCGACGCGTTCGAAGAGATCGATCACATCCTCATTCGTCATGCGGATGCAACCGGAAGAATTGGCTTGGCCCACAGTCCACGGCTGGTTGGTCCCATGGATACGATAAAGGGTGCTGCCGATATAGAGCGCGCGGGCGCCGAGCGGATTGTTTGGGCCGCCCTCGACATACGATGGCAGTTCGCGCCCTTTGGCAGCTTCCCTTGCCACCATTTCAGCCGGCGGCCGCCAATCGGGCCATTGACGTTTGCTCGATATCCTGTCGCGGCCCGACCAGCTCAATCCGTCCTTGCCAACGCCAACCGCATATCGCAACGCTTTCCCATTCCCCATGAGGTAATAGAGGCGGCGTTCGGAGGTGTTGATGATGATCGAACCCTTCGGCTGGGCTTCGCTGGACGCGACGATCTCGCGCGGGATCGGCATCCGGTTATGGTCGTCAACGTAGCCGGAGTCCGGCTCGGAGTACGACGGCGAAATCAGGACGTTTTGCGTCTCGTCGTAGCGCCATGTCCTGGGATCGTATCCGCTTTGTGCTTGCGCGCTTTGAAGCGCAATCCCGGAGAAAAGCAAGGCAAGGCCTACAAACAGGCCTAGCCGGCCCAACAACGCGCAACCGTTGGCGGTGGAGCGTGTCGTCGCGGCAATAGAGCTGGTCGTCAGCGGTTCGACAAGAATGGCGCCCGACACGTGGATTCTCCTGCTTTGCCCAACTGACACGCTCTCGAGACATGGCGCGGCACACCATACCCGTTTGGAATACGAGCGCAACGTTTGGAACCGATAGTCTCCTGACATTCCAAATGGACTTTCTTTTTCAATATTGGCGCACTACAGTGAATGAGCGGGCAAACCAGCAACGCCGCGCGAAAGCTTTAGCGATGTTGCACTTTGTTAGGGCACTGATGGAGACGGAACGCGAGACCTGCAGGGCAGATTGTCGCCACAGGGCCGTGAGGGTGCGGGGGCTGGCCGCGGCAGTACTCGTGATGGGTCAGATATTGGGCATCGCGTTTGCGGACGCTGCCGAACCGCACTGGCCGGACGGCACCTACAAATACATCACCATCAACCAGGCGGTCGCCGACGCACTGGTGGAATTCGGGCACAACATTGGCACTCCGGTGCATGTCAGTCGTTCGGTCAAGGGGCGTCTCAGCGCTGGCATGCCGGTGGGCTCTGCGCGGAAGTTCCTAGACTCGGTTTGCAAGCGCTACGGGTTGGTCTGGCACTTCGACGGTTCGGCGATCAACGTCGTGGCGGAAGCCGAAATGCAGACCGAGATAATCAAGCTGGACGCCACGGCGGCGGCCGGAGCGACCGAACGGTTGGACGCACTGGGCATCAGCGAAGCGCGTTTTCCGATCAAGGTATCCGAAAAGGACGATGTGATCTCCGTGTCGGGCCCGCCATCCTACGTTTCATTGGTCAAAAAGACTCTCGGGGTTTCCGCGTCGCGCGCAGCTCAAAACACTGGTCTCATTCCGGTCCGGGTCTTTCGCGGCAGGCAGGCGGAAGCGCAAAACTTTCCGGCCAAAAAGCCGGATAATTGAAGAGAAAGGCAAGCTCATGCAGATCGCACCCGTCGGCGCCCTTGAGGTTGTACTCGCCAACATGGCCACCAGCATGGCCTCGCAACAGCAGGTCGCTGTCGCCGTCACGGCGCAACCGGGCAATCGCATGGTGGGCGCCATGCAGGAAAAACAGGCGGCGTCGAAGCTCAAGGCGCCGGATCGCAGTGCGGATGCATTGCCTGCCGGTGCGCAAGTCGCACCATCGCCATCAAACAGTGCCTCGGTCAAAACCGCGCAGTCCGTGAAAACCGAGCCGGTGAGCCCACTCGTCGAACAACAACTCTTCCGTTATCTCACCGAACTGGAAAGTTCGGGGTTGGCGACGGGAAATGTCGATCCCTCGGCGCTGGCCAGGAAGGGGTTAGATTCACTCGGCGCAACGATGGAGCAGTTCCAAAAGGCTTTCGATGCCGCCAGCCGGCCGGCATCGCCAGCCTCCGAAGCGGGGCCGACGGCCGGCCCCGAACAAGCAGCTGCCCGCACGGAAGCTCCGCACAAACCCAACGATGGCGGAGCAGCCAACAGCGATCAAATCGTCGAAAAAATGCTGCAGAACTACATCTCGGTTTCATGGGCGGTGTTCGGTGCGTCGCTGGCCAGCAACAGCGTGACTTCCGCGACTGCGTCCCTCAACACCCTCGTCAAACAGCAATAGCGGGGGGAATTTGCAGAACCCAAGCCTCCTTCCGAAATGGCTGCCGACCTTGAAGCAGTGCCGCGCATTGTGCCGCCTGGCAGTCGTTATTCTGAGCATGCTGCTCCTGCAGGCCTGCTCGGTCGAACTCTACACTGGCCTCGACCAGCGTCAGGCGAACGAGATCGTTGCAACACTGATGCGCCACGGCATCCCAGCGCAACGCCAGTCGGACAAAAGCGGCACGATGACGGTCTCGGTGCAGAAGGGCCGCTTTGCCGACGCGATGGCTATTCTCGACGAGAGCGGGCTCCCTAAACAGGAGTTCGCCACGCTGGGCGAGGTGTTCAAGAGAGACGGCCTCGTATCATCGCCAGTCGAGGAGCGGGCGGCGATGATCTATGGTCTCAGCCAGGAACTGTCGCGTACGATCTCGGACATCGATGGCGTGCTTTCCGCGCGCGTTCATCTGGTGCTGCCGGAGAACGACCCGCTAAGGCAGCGATTGGTGCCGTCCTCGGCTTCAGTTTTCATTCGGCATCGCGTGTCGACATCGATGAACGACCTGATACCGCAAGTGAAGATGCTTGTGGCCAACGGCATCTCCGGGCTGACCTACGACAAAGTTTCAGTGGTGCTGGTTCCCGTCGAGGCGGCGGCACTCAGCCCGGCATCCGGCGACACTGGTTTCGCGACATTTCTCGGGCTTTGGCTGCATCCGGACAGCCTCGTCGCGGCGATGTGGCTGTTCTACGGATTGTGTGCCGCAGTGATCGCGCTTGCCGGCAGGCTCGTCTATCTCCATTGGAACCGGCCGCGCGGCGTTTATGCGCTCGAAACACCGCTGTCCGTGAAGAAAACATGAGCGGATCGATCTCGACTGCGCCACGCCACAGTATCGAATGGCGATCATTTCTAGAATGGCCGGCCGACTATGCCGAGCCGCGACGGTTGGCGGAATGCTTCGAGGGTGCAATCGGTGAGGATGCCTGCGAGCGCATGCTGCGCACGCAGAGGCTGCGCTCCAGACTTTCGGCGCTGCTGCTGGATCATTACCGGCTCGACGCTTCCATGCCAGAGGGCGAGGAGGTCGAGGAGCTTGATGCGACGATAGCGCTGTCGTCTGCCGAGCAACTCGAACAGACCGCGTTTCGCGCCGGCGCCATCTATTGGTCGGGCAGCTTCGCCGGCAGCATCCTTGGGCATACGACGGCGGCGTTGCACGAACAGCTTGGCGAAGCGCTTTGTACTTTCGCGATGACACACCGCGATCTGGCGGGACCAGCACGGCCGCTCGATCCGTTGGACGGCATTCGCGACCGTGTCTTTGCGGACGGATGGCGATGCATCGGTGCGTGGTGCCACGCCGCGCCCGCATCGGTCGGACGCCGCGTGCTTCTAAAGCTGCCACCCGACGATCTTGTTGACAGGCTTCCAGACGCGCCCTTCGCGGATACCGGAGCGGCGATCGTTCGGCGGGCGGCAGGTGCGGCGTGATGGCAGGCGAAGCCGCAACGAACCAGGATTTGCCCGCGCGGCCGCGCGGCGTCATCCTGCGTGCGGCCGAAGCCGCAGCGTGGTGTGACGGCTATGCCTTTCTCGAAGCAGCGCGACGCGAGGCGGATGAGTTGCGGGACGCCGCGCGCAAGGTCTACGCCAGCGAGTACGCCCAGGGCTACGAAGACGGCATAGCCGCAGGCAGCACGGAAGCCGCACGCTTGGTCAGTGAGACCGCCGTCAAGGTGGATCGCTACCTTGGAACGCTGGAGCAGGAAGTGATCGACCTGGCTCTCGATGTGGTGCAGCGCATGCTTGGCGAATTCGACGTCACAACTCTCGTCGCCAAAGCGGCTCGTCAAGCCGTCGCGGAGGTCCGTCGGGCGAAGTATCTGAAAATATCCGTGCACCCCAATGCGGTGGCCATCGTTAGGGACGAATTGGATGCGGTCCTGCGCGACAGCGATGTGGGCTTTACAATCGAAATTAACGCAGACAGCAAACTTGCCGAAGGCACCTGCCTCGTCACCACCGACGTAGCTGTCATCGATGCCAGCATCGAAGCTCAACTCGCCGCCATCACGTCCGCAGTGGCGGGAAAGGAGCGGGCATGACTGGCACGATCGCCGATAGCATCGACAGCAAGCTTGCCAGGATTGTTCCCAATCTGCGAGAGGGATTGCGCGAGGACACCAGCAGACCTCGAAAGGGGCGTGTGCGGCGCGTAACGGGTGTCGTCATCCAGGCGACAGTCGAAGAGGTTCGGCTCGGCGAAATCTGCGAACTCGTCGATCCGAGGACAGGATTGAGGACGAAGGCCGAGGTAATCGGCCTGCTCGACGAATCCGCCGTCCTGGTTCCGCTTGGGGACCTTGCCGGCCTGTCCAGTCTGACTGAAGTGATTCCGACCGGAAAAAATCTGCAAGTCCCGGTGGGGCCGGGTTTGCTCGGTCGGGTCATCAGCGCGCTTGGAGAGCCGCTCGATGGCCGCGCCCTGTCGCCAGACGGCATTGTTTCCCACTATCCGGTCAATGCCTACCCGCCATCGCCGCTGGAGCGCGCGATGATCACCGAGCCGATCCAACTCGGCATTCGTGCGCTCGATGGTTTGCTGACCTGTGCGCGTGGGCAGCGTGTCGGCATCTTCGGCGAACCCGGAGTAGGCAAGTCGATCCTGCTTTCCGATATCGTGAGCGGTACGAATGCCGACGTTGCCGTGGTCGCGCTGGTTGGCGAACGCGGACGCGAGGTGCGCGAATTCGTCGAACGCCATCTTGGGCCTGAGGGCTTGGCGCGCGCCGTTGTTGTCGTGGCGACCTCAGATCGGCCGGCAATCGAGCGTGTGAAAGCGGCGTACGTCGCGACCACGATCGCCGAATACTTCCGGGATCAGGGCAAGCACGTCCTTTTGGCCATGGACAACATCACCCGGTTTGCGCGCGCGCAGCGCGAGATAGGCCTGGCTTCGGGCGAGCCGCCGACGCGCCGCGGTTTTCCGCCCTCGCTGTTTGCGGCACTGCCACGGCTGCTCGAACGTTCCGGTCCCGGCAAGATCGGTTCGATCACCGGTCTCTACAGCGTGCTCATGGAGGGCGACGGCGCCATGGATCCTGTTGCGGAGGAAGTCCAGGCGCTCCTCGACGGCCATGTGTTCCTGTCCAACGAACTTGCTCAACGCAATCACTTCCCGGCGATTGACATAACGCGCAGCCGCAGCCGCCTCATGGATACTGTGGTGTCGCCCCGGCAGCGAGCGCAGGCCGGGCGCCTTCGCGAGTTGATCGCTCGCTACGCCGACATCGAGCTGTTGCTGCGGATCGGTGAATACGAAAAAGGCAGCGATCCTGTTGCCGACGAGGCGGTGGCCAAAATCGGCAGTATTAATGCCTTTCTGCGGCAATCGTCGGCCACCCATGAGCCGATGGAAAAGACGCAACAGTGGATGCGGGAGATCGTCGATGAAAGAGCATGAAATGATCTCCCGGCTGCGGGATCTGCGTCAGCGGCGCGAGCAACGTTCGGAGAAAATGGTCATTCGACGTCAGGCTGAAGCCAGACGCGCGGCAAGCCACGTGCAGCAAACGGCTGACGCGATTGCGGCGCATCGCCGGCGGGCCGTCGCCGATGAGCAGGCCGCATTCGACGCAATGATCGGCCAACCGGTGACCATGCCGATCCTCCACCGGTTACAAGGAAAATTCGACAAGGCGGCCGCAGAAGCAATGCAGCTTGAAGACAGCCGCAGGGCAGCAGGCGCGGCGGAGGAAAAGTGCAATGCGGACCTTGCGGAAGCGTGGCGCCGTCACCATTCGCATTTCAAGGCGGTCACCAAACTGGACAGGTTGCTGGAGCAATTAACCCGCCGGGCGGTGGGCCGGCAGACGGCCATCACCGAACTGGGCGATGAAGACGACCGTGGCGGAATGCTGACCTCGCGCGTCGTGAGCCGCTGATGCTTCAGTCCACGCCACAAAAAAAGAGAGCGACTTCCAAGGTATCGGCAACCCGGATGTCTCGCGGAGAACCGCTTGAGCTGACACAGGTCGCGGCGATCTATCTCGACGTGTTGAACGCCTTCTATCGCCGCCGTCGGCCAGTCGAGATAGCCGTGGCTGCCGAATCCGTGACGATCGAGGCTGTCTGGCCACTGCTCGTCGGACACGAACCAAGCAGCAAGATTGGCGTCGAGATCGCAGGTTCCAAGGCATCGTTGGAGCTGCCGCGGGCGCAGATCGACAAATGGCTGGTGCAGGCCGACCCCACCGTAGACCTCGAGCGCATTGCGCCCGGGCACGCGGCGCTGCTTCTGGAATCCTTCCTCGCCGGTGAGCTGTCTTGGCTGGAGGCAAAGCTCGGGGAAGCGATCGCGTTGGAATCGGTGAATGGCAGAAACAAGACGGCATCGCCGCCTTTTGGGTTCGTCGTCAACAGCAGCGAAGTGGCGTTTTCCTGCGCTCTCCGCTTCGAGAATGCCGGCCATGCTGCTGCTCTTGCCGAGCTTCTCAATGCAATTTCGGGCGAGGGCGCATCGTTGCCGGACAAGGTTCCGGTACTCGTCGGTCTTTGGCGTGGGGCGGTCGAGGTCAGCATCGGTGAATTGCAGAGCCTTCGGCCGGGCGACGTCGTGCTTTTGGATGGCAATGGGTCGACGGCGCTGCTGGTGATCGGAGAGCGCTTGGTCGCACCTGTCGAGCTGATCGATGCCGGTCCCCGCCTGATGGCTTCGCCCTGTCAATTCAACGGATCAAGATGGGAGTGGATTATGAACCAGAAGACGGCTCCGGATGCCGTGCAAACACTCGATGATGCCGCGTTGGACGACCTGCCGGTGTCGCTGGTTTTCGAACTCGGCCGTACCACGCTGCCGATTGGTGAGATCAGGCAGCTGGGGGCCGGCACGATCGTGCCGCTCCCCGGGCTGGAGAGCGAGACAGTGGACGTCATTGCCAACGGCAAACGTGTCGGACGCGGAGAGATCGTGCGGATCGGCGAAAGTCTCGGCGTGCGTCTCTTCGGCATGTTCGGCAATGCTTGAAAGCTCGCCCAACCTGCTTGGCATTCTGGTCGCGGTGGGCCTTGTTGGCCTGCTGCCGCTCGTCGTGGTCACGATGACCGGGTTCCTCAAGATCTCCGTCGTGCTGTTCTTGATCCGCAATGCCCTTGGCGTTCAGCAAATGCCGCCGAACATGGTGCTCTACGGCATTGCGCTGGTTCTCACTGTCTACGTGACGATGCCGCTGATCAGCGAGATGTCGCGACGCTTCGAAGAGGGACAGATCCAACTCCAGACGGCCGATGACATCGCAAATGCGGCACAACTGATGCGAGAGCCGCTGAAACAGCACCTGATACGCTTCACTCAGCCGGAGGAGCGGCAGTTCTTCCTCTCAGGCACCAACCGGCTGTGGCCAGAACATGCGCGCGAAAACCTTCGCGATGATGATCTTTCCATTCTCGTGCCCGCCTTCGTTGCGTCCGAACTTACCCGCGCCTTCGAGATCGGCTTTCTGCTCTACCTGCCGTTCCTCATCGTCGACATGGTTGTCGCAAATATCCTCATGACGCTCGGCATGATCATGGTATCGCCGGTGCTCATTTCCGTTCCTTTGAAGTTGTTCCTCTTCGTCGCGATCGATGGCTGGTCCCGGCTCATGCACGGGCTAATACTGAGCTATGGGTGACGCGGCCGCTGCATTCACGGGGATCACGCGCCATGGCCGATGACATCCTGCTGGCCAAGGTCCAAGGTACCCTGCTGACTATCCTGTTCGCCTCGGCGCCAGCAATCGTCGCGGCGCTGGTGATCGGCCTTGTGGTCGGCCTCGCCCAGGCGCTTACCCAAATCCAGGATCAGTCGTTGCCCCAGACGATCAAGCTGGTGGTGATCATGGTCGTCATCCTGCTGTTCGGGCCGCTGCTCGGCCAGCAGATTGCCCAACAGGCCTCCACGGCGCTGGACGAATTCCCGGTCATTACACGCTGAAGATGGATCCGATCGTCGCGGTATTGCAGGAATTCCAAGTCTATATTCTTGCTGCGGCTTTCGCGCTGGCTCGGATGGCCGGTCTGATGCTGTTGATGCCGCTATTCTCGCGTGTGCGGCTGACGGGCGTGCTGCGCAATGGCGTGGCGCTGGCGCTCGCGCTTCCGTTGATCCCAATGATCGCCGACGTGCTCGGACGCTCGGACCTGACCTTGGCGATGGTCCTCGCCTTCATGCTGAAGGAAGTTCTCGTCGGCGCTACGCTCGGCATCGCGATGGGAATTCCCTTCTGGGCCGCCGAAGCCGCTGGCGAGATACTCGACCTTCAGCGCGGCTCCACAATGGGCTCGCTGATCGACCCGATGATGACCCACGAAACCAGCACCACAGGCACCTTTCTCGCGATCATCATGGTGGCGCTCTATCTTGCTGCCGGCGGGCTGGAACTGACCTTGAACAGTTTCTATGACAGCTACAGCCTGTGGCCCATCGACCGCCTGTTGCCGGTTTTCAGCGAGGAGGCAGCAACGGTCTTCCTCGGCTTGCTCACTCAGGTGCTGACAATGGCGCTCACGATGGTGTTTCCGCTCATCATCTGCATGCTGCTTTCCGATCTGGTCCTGGCGTTTCTCGCGCGCGCCTCACCCCATCTCAACATCTTCGCGCTGTCGCTTATTGTGAAGACGCTGGTTTTCAGCCTCGTCCTGGTGCTCTACGCTGCCTTCCTGATTGCCTATATGAGCCGCGACCTCGGTTTCCTCAATGATGTCACGCAGCAAATCGAGGCCATTGGCTGCCGCGACTGCCTGTGATCTTGGTCCATTCGGCTGGCTTTGTTTGTGCCAAAAACAGCAACGTCGGATTTATATTAGCGGTACCCGGTAATAAACTGGATTTATCGACCAGAGAAAATTCTGACGATTTGACAGTCCGCTGGTCGCCAGCCGATCCTGCATCACCAATGCGTCCATGACAGGACAAGAATGCGTCCATGACAGGGAGGCGCGTGTGGAATCGATCGCTCGCCTGTTGCCGCCGATCTACGAGGACCTGCGCCTTGTGGATGTTGCCCGGTTGCGCA
Source organism: Mesorhizobium sp. (assembly GCF_004962925.1). Taxonomy (GTDB): domain Bacteria; phylum Pseudomonadota; class Alphaproteobacteria; order Rhizobiales; family Rhizobiaceae; genus Mesorhizobium. The sequence continues at coordinate 29,286 of NZ_SUEO01000023.1, forward strand.
GGATCATCAGGCTGGGGGCCTATGAAGGCCATACCGGAGGCTTGGCTGTCGGCAGATTGCAAGCAAGCCTGGTCGTCGTGCCGCGCAGCTTCGCTTCCGACTTTCACCGGTTCTGCATCAGCAATCCGAAAGCGTGTCCGCTGGTGGCCGTGGGTCGCGCCGGCAGCCCGTTGATGCCGACGCTCGGCGACGTCGACGTCCGGACCGACATTCCTCAGTACGAGGTCTATCGGTTCGGCGAGCTGATCCGCCAGCAGCCGGATATCCTAGACATCTGGCGGCAAGATCTTGCCGCCTTCGCGCTCGGTTCGTCATCGACATTCGAGCACGCCCTGATCGAGCGGGGCGTCGCGCCCAGGAATTTTGTCGTGCACAGGGTGGCACCGATGTTCCGCAGTTCGATCAGGACGACGCGAGTTGGGGTGTTTGGTGGCGATATGGTGGTTTCGATGCGCCCGGTTCGCTTGAGTCAGGTCGACACCGTGCGTGCGGTCACCGCACGTTTTCCGCACGCACACGGAGCGCCAATTCATGTCGGTGATCCCAGGGTGATCGGCATCGAAGATATTGGGGACCCGGATTGGGGCGACGCTGTCGAAGTCCGGGAAGGCGAAGTACCGGTATTCTGGGCCAGTGGCGCCACCGCTCAAAGCGTGGTGGCCGGCGCCAGGCTCGAACTCGCGATCGTACAGACACCGGGGCACATGCTGATCACGGATGTCGCGGCGCGGGAGAATGTTGGCGCATTCAAGATTTATTAGGCCACCGCCGCTCCGAAGCTCTCAGGTCGAGGTCGCATTTCGCACTGTTGGCGGCTGTTGATTTCCGTTTGCAGCTGGTTTGGGACAAGAGCGAAGAAATATCTCCGCACCCACGATCACTAGGAATTTTCCACTGCATGCCGAATGGATAAGGATTGTGCGCGGATCAAAGTCGGCTTGCATAAGAGTGCGCTGCAGCTGGTCGGTGCAACTGCGCGCGCTGGCAATACTGTTGCTGTGGTGCGGTGCCGCAACGGCGATGGAAACCGACAAAGGCAACCTGACCGTCGTCACATCCTATCCGCCGTCATTCTTCGAGCCGTTTCAGAAGGCGTTTTCGGCCAGGGATCCGGGCATTCAACTAACCATCGTCCAGCGCAACACAGCAAGCGCGGTGCGTTTCATCCGGGAAAAGCCGGATGTTCCGGCGGATATATTCTGGGCGTCCGCGGCCGACGCATTCGAGGTGTTGAAACAGCAAGGCCAGTTGCGTCGAACTGAGCCGCGGCCGACAGGCGCGCCGGATACGGTTTCCGGCTACCCTGTGAATGACCCGGACGGTTTCTATCTGGGTTTTGCTCTTTCCGGCTACGGTTTTGTCTACAATCCAGCCTATCTTGCGGAGAACCGGCTGCCGGTTCCCAGAACCTGGTCGGACCTGACCTTGCCGATCTATTCCGGCCATGTCGGCATCAGCGCGCCTTCCCGCTCCGGCACCACGCACCTTATTGTCGAAGCGATCCTTCAGACATATGGCTGGGATGCCGGCTGGGCGTTGCTGTCAAGGCTTGGTGGCAATCTTTCGACCGTAACGGCACGCAGTTTCGGTGTCGCCTCAGGTGTCGCGCAGCGCCGTTTTGGCGTCGGCATCACGATCGATTTCCTGGGTTCTGCGCCAAATTTTCCCCCCGACAGCACGAAATTCGTGCTGCCGCCCGATACCGTATTCGTGCCGGCCAGTATCGCCATCCTCGCGCGCAGCCGCAACGTGGCCGCAGCCGAGCGTTTCGTCGATTTTGCCCTGTCGCCAGAGGGCCAGGAGCTTTTGCTGAAGCCGGAAATCAATCGTATCCCTGTGCTTCCCAAATTCGCTGGGAAAACGGATCGGAATAGCATTGCTCTCCACGCCGGCGCCGGGCTGCTGCGTGGAATGCGCTTCGACGCCAATCTTTCCGCCCGCCGCTACCAGTTGGTCAATTTGGTGTTCGACGAATATATCGTGCGAAAACGCGCTGCTCTCGCAAGGCTGTGGAAGCAAGCCGCCGAGCTGGCGGCGATTAACGATCCGGGCAGCGAACTCGCAGGAGCACTGGCCGAGGCGGTGCAGTATCTGGGCCGAGCGCCCGTCCCGCGCGAACAGGCGGCCGGCGACAACGAACTTGCGGACCTGAGCGACATTCCAAGCGGCCTGCCCCTGCCTCCGGAACAGGCGGTGTTCTTGGACGCAGTCCGCACGTCGGTTGAGCATAATCTCGCCGAAGCCGAGCGGATTATGTCCCAAGCCTCCAGCAAGTATACGCTGCCCGGTTTCAAACCATGGAGGCAGTGATTCCGGCAGGGGCGAAACAATGGGCAGCCGAGCCGGAGGGCAAATGGCGTTTTGGCATTGGTGCGCGGCTCGTCACCGCCTTCGTCGTGATCGTCGGCTTGGCTGTCGGTGCGTGCCTTGTCGGATGGCTGTCCTATGTCCGGCTGGCAGGGGAATTGTCGCAGATTGCCCAAGCGCACATGCCGCAGCTCGCCTTTGCTACACGCCTTTCTAAGGCGGGGGCCGACATCAACGCGGTAATGGCGAGCCTTGCCGGTGCGCAGACACGTGGCGCCTACACCGAAATACGGCGATCCTATTCTGAACGCCTGGAAGCGCTGCAAACGCTGCTGGATGGGGCTGGCAACAACAGCGTCGGCAATGATCGTCTGCTGCCGCTGGCCGACGCGGTCCACCGCAATCTGGAGCAGATCGATCTGGCTGCCGGCAAGCGTTTTACCCTGGTTGAAGAAATGCGCTCGGCTGTTGACGAACTCCGCTGGGTTCAGGCCGACTTGCTGGAGGAGGCCGATCCGCTCGTCGAAGATGTCCGCTTCAATATGGAGACAGAGGCTGACCATACCGGTTTCAACAGTGGGGTCTTGCTCGAAGAGCAAAGGAAAAGTGAAGCTCTGCTGACAGTTGTATCGCAGGCAAACCTGGCAACGGGATTGATCGGCCGACTGGTGAACATCGGCACGCTTGAAGACTTGCAGGAGACAAATGCTTTCCTGGGAGACAGTGCTGATGATCTTGCAATCCGCATTCGCAGCCTCTCCGACTGGCCGGACAGCATCACCGTCCGCCAGTTGGCGGAGCGCGTCCTCAAGCAGTCGGATGTCCACATCGGGATTCCAAACCTCAAGCGCTCGGAGATGGCTGAAGCCAGCAGGCTGGAGACGCTGGCGGCGGAAAACCGAAGGTTGGTGCAGGACCTTGGCGCCCGCATCGAGGCTGAAGTCGTTGCCACCGAGGCAAGTGCTGCCGAAGCTTCCGCTCGCGCGGAGACGGCGATTGCCACCGGCCGCAAGCTGCTTCTGGCAATCGCAATACTGGCGGTCACGCTGGCTATCGCGATCGGATATTTCTATGTGCACCGAAACCTTCTGGCGCGCATCCGCTTGCTTGCTGGCGTCGCCGGCAATATCAGCGCCGGCCGTTCCGGCACGGCGGTTCCGTCGGGCGGCCGCGACGAACTTGGCGATCTCGCCCGCGCCCTGAACATTTTCCGGCAGACTCGCGACGAACTCATCCAGTCGGCAAAACTGGCAGCGCTTGGCCAGATGGCGGCCGGCATCGGCCACGAGCTCAATCAGCCGCTTGCCGCAATCAGATCGCATTCGCACAACGGAATGCTGCTGATCGAGCGTGGTCAGGCAGATCAGGCGTTTCGGAATCTCGACAAGATCAAGTCGTTGGCGACACGCATGGGAGGGCAGATCAGCCATCTCAGGCGTTTTACCCGCCGGCCGGATTCGCATCTCGGTCCGGTCGATCTGGGCGCTATCGTCGAGGACGCGCTGAGCCTGTTCGACCATCGTGTCGACGAGGAGGGGATCGAGCTTGACCTGGCCCTGCCGAAGGAATCGAAACTCCAAGTGTTGGCCGAGCCGGTGCGGCTCGAACAGGTGGCGGTCAATCTGATCGCCAACGCCCTCGATGCGGTGGCTGGGCGCGAAGTCAGGCGGGTGAGCATCCGGGCGTGGGCGGAGGGTGCGAAAGGATTTCTCTTGGTCGGAGATTCGGGCTGCGGTATCGCACCGGGAGATCTCGACTCCATCTTCGACCCTTTCTTCACCACCAAGTCCGCAGGTTCGGGCCTTGGGCTGGGGCTCTCGATTTCCTACAATATTGTCAAGGATTTCAACGGAACGATCTCGGTCAAGGACACTGGAGCCAGTGGTACGCGGTTTCTTGTTACGCTGGATGAGGTCCAGAGATGAAGATGCATGACGTCATCCTGATCGACGACGATCCGGAGGTGCTGCAGGCATATTGCCAGACGCTTGAGCTGGAAGGGATGACCGTTGCCGCCCATGCCTCCGTGGAGGAGGGGCTTTTCGGCCTCGGTTCCGACAGCACTTCAATCATCGTTTCAGATGTGCGGATGCCGAACCATGACGGCTTCGATCTGGTCAGCATGACGAAGCAGATCGATGTGGAAATACCCGTCATTTTGATCTCCGGTCATGGCGACGTACCGATGGCACTGCAGGCGATGCGGGCCGGGGCGTGGGATTTGATCGAAAAACCCGCCGATCCGGTCCATCTGGTGGAATCGGTTCGCCGCGCACGCGAGCACCGCCGCATCGTCCTGGAAAACCGACGACTTCGCCTGGCTTCGCTGCCGGACGGATGGGAGACGCGGGTGATCGGTCATTCACCGACGATGGTTGCCATGCGCAATACGCTGGCGCGCATCGCCGGCGCCAAAACGGACGTGCTGATCACCGGGGAGACCGGGACCGGCAAGGAGGTCGCCGCGCGTGCCATTCACGATTTCGGCAGCCATGCGAACGGCCGCTTTGTCGCCGTCAATTGCGGTGCCATTCCAGAAGCCATGCTCGAGTCCGAGCTTTTCGGTCATGAGCCGGGCGCCTTCACCGGCGCCCGCGAACGTCGCATCGGCAAAATCGAGTATGCGCATGGTGGAACGCTGTTCCTGGACGAGATCGAGTCCATGCCGCTCGCCGCACAGGTGCGGCTGTTGAGAGTGCTCCAGGAGCGCACCATCGAGCGGCTCGGTTCCAACAAGGAGCTGCCGGTCGACATGCGCGTCATCTCGGCCACCAAGCACAATCTTCACGAGCTGGCCGCCGAAGGCAAATTCCGTGAAGACCTTGCCTACCGCCTCGACATCGCGCGCATTGAAATCCCGCCGCTGCGTGACCGCAGGGGGGACGTCGCTTTGCTGTTCCATCATTTTCTCGACCTCGCCGCGAAGCGACAGGGCTGGGTCGCGCCGAAAGTCGATGCGGGAAGGCTGTCGGAGCTCGCAGCTCGTTCCTGGCCCGGCAATGTGCGCGAATTGCGTAATGTTGCGGAGCGTTTCGTGCTCGGACTGGAGGAGGTTATCGCCGACGGCACCGGTGCGCGCGTTCCGGCGGCTCGAACCGACACCCTGGAAGCTCAGCTCGATTGCCACGAGCGCCTGGTCATCCTCGACGCACTCTCTTCGCATGACGGCAAAATCGGCGCGACCGCAGAAGCCCTGGGCATCTCGCGCAAGACGCTTTATCTGAAAATGCGCAAGTTCGACATCGCCGCCAGAATGGATAATGCGGCGGAATAAGTGCCAGGGCCGTTACGGGTCTTTCCCAATCGGAGCACCGTCGATGTTACCCTGGTGACCCATCACTTACCTGGAAAACCCGCGTTTGCGGGCTTCCTCCATCTGGCATGGCAGTTGCAATCCTCTTTCAACGAGCCGCCGCATTAAAGGGCGCGGCCAACGGAGGAGAAGACATGCTCAAGACCATTGCCGTGGCAATGCTGATTTCGGCTGCCGGATTGATGAACGCCTACGCGCAAGATGGCGGAAAGGTGACGGTGGTCACCTCGTTTTCCAAGGATGTGACAGATCCTTTGAAGGCCGGCTTCGAGGCTGCCAATCCCGGCTTCACCCTAGATGTGCAGAACAAAAGCACCAGCTCAGGTGTCAAATATCTCGACGAGATCAAAGCCAACAACCAGGTCGATTTGTTCTGGGCGTCGGCGCCCGATGCCTTCGACAGTTTGAAGGGTAAGAACCTGTTGGCGAAATTCACGCCGGCGGTCACCGGATTGCCCGACAGGGTCGGTTCCTACAATGTCAACGATCCGGACGGGTTCTATTTCGGTTTCGCCGCTTCCGGGTACGGCATCATGTGGAACGAGCGTTATCTCGAGGCCAACGGCCTGGCGAAACCGGCCGAATGGAGCGATTTGAAGAAGCCCGAATATTTCGACCACATCGCGATTGCGGCGCCGTCGCGCTCGGGCACGACGCATCTGACCATCGAGACGATTCTACAGGGCGAAGGGTGGGACAAGGGCTGGGGCACGCTGAAGGCGATGGGCGGTAATCTGCAGCAGGTGACCGAACGCTCCTTTGGCGTTCCGGATGCAGTGAATTCGGGGCAGACCGGCATCGGCGTCGTCATCGACTTCTTCGCTTTTTCGGCCCAGGCCACCGGCTTTCCGGTCGGCTTCGCCTATCCGTCGGTGACGACGGTGGTCCCGGCCAACGTCGCGATCGTCGCCAACGCGCCGAACCGGAAGGGCGCCGAGGCGTTCATCAACTATCTGCTTTCGGAGCCGGGTCAAACGGTGCTTCTGGAACCCTCGATCCGCCGGCTGCCGATCAATCCGGCACTTTATGCAAAGGCGCCGGAGGGATTCCCGAACCCGTTCAAGGATGCCCGCTTCCAGTCGATGGTCTCCTTCGATGCCGACGTCTCGAAGAAGCGCACCGACGTTGTTGATACGCTCTACGATCAACTCATCACCTTTCAGCTCGACAATCTGAAGGCCGCGACGAGGGCCATCCACGACACGGAAATCGCCTTGGCGGCTGGCGAGAATGCCCAAGCGCGGACTCTGCTCGACGAGGCACGCGGCATGATTGCTGCAATGCCGATCAGCGCCGAGCAGGCGGCGAGCGCCGAGATCGGCGACGCCTTCACCGGCGGCGATCAGAAGGCGGCCCGCCAGGCCCAACTCGAACAGCAGTGGGCAGCCTTTGCGACTGAAAAATACGCTGCTGCCAAGGCCAAGGCGGAAGAGGCACTGGCGCTCACCCAGTAACGGCGCCTGCAATCTGCGTAGCGCCACTCGAAGGCTGTCCGGTTTCCGGACAGCGCCACCAGAGCGGTACAACCGTCATTCGCGGCGTCGCCGGGCGACCGAACGCGTGACAGCGCGGTCGCCGGGCGGCAGCTTCCATCGGGAGTCAAGCATGACCTATGCCCTTTCCAGCCCCTCGCAGCGTGTATCGTCGAGACCAGGACAAACGGCGGCAGTGCTGGTGATCGCACTCTTCCTGGGGGTGTTCCTCATCGTTCCGGCAGGCACGGTCATCTACGCAGCGTTCACGGAAAAAGGCACCGGGACGTTTACCTTCGTCAACTTCTTCGATTTCTTCGGCACCGATCTGTTCGTCCGCTCGTTCTGGAACTCGGTGTACGTTTCAGGCATGTCTGTGATCTGGGCGACGGTGCTCGCGCTGCCGCTTGCGGTACTCACCACACGCTTCGAATTTCGCGGCGCCATCGTTATACAGACGCTGGGTTTCGTGCCGTTGATCATGCCGCCCTTCGTCGGTGCGGTGGCGATGCAGTTGCTGTTCGGCCGCAACGGAACGGTGAACCTGCTGCTCAACGACTGGTGCGGCTTCAAGCTGCCTTTCATGGACGGCCCGAACGGCGTCATCTTCGTGCAATCACTGCACTATTTCCCATTCATCCTGATCAACCTGTCGACCAGCCTGCGCAATATCGACCGTGCGATGGAAGAGGCCGCCCAGAATCTTGGCGCGTCCGGATTTCGCCTGTTCAGGCGCATCGTCTTTCCGCTCGCCATGCCTGGCTATCTTGCCGGAGCCTCGCTGGTCTTCGTGAAAGTCTTCGATGATCTCGCCACGCCGCTGCTGCTCAACGTCAAGGACATGCTGGCGCCGCAAGCCTATCTGCGTGTCACCTCGGTCGGCCTCACCGATCCGATGGGATATGTCATTTCGGTCATTCTGATCGCGGTGTCGATCTTTGCCATGTGGGTGTCGGCGATCACCATGCGCGGCAAGGACTATTCGACCGTTCAGCGCGGCGGTGGCGGCCTGTCGCGACGCCAGCTCGGAACTGGAGAAAGCGTCGTTGCCTATGGCGTCGTCATGCTTATCCTGCTTCTGGTGCTGTCGCCGCATATTGGCCTACTGCTTCTCTCCCTCGCGACGGTCTGGTCGTTCAGCCCATTGCCGGATGCATTCACCGTGGCGCATTACGGCCGCGTCTTCGGGGAGAGTTCGCTCTACATCAAGAACACGCTGATCTATGCATCGCTCGCTGGCCTGATCGACGTGGTCGTCGGCGGTGCCATCGCCTATCTCGTGCTTCGGACCAGGATCGTCGGTCGCCGTTGGCTCGACTGGGCCGCAACCTCGGCACTCGCCATCCCCGGCGTCGTGCTTGGCATCGGGTATCTCCGCACCTTCTACGGCGTCACGTTGCCTGATGGCACGCCGTTGGCGACGCTCTGGGTCATGGTCGTCCTCGCGCTTGCGATCCGCCGCCTGCCTTATGCGCTACGCGCATGTTACGCGGCTCTCCAGCAGATTTCGGAATCGCTCGAGGAGGCCGCGGAAAATCTCGGCGCCACTAAATTGCGCACCGTCAGACGGATCGTGCTGCCGCTGATGATGGGGGGCCTGCTCGCCGGTTTCGTTACCAGCTTCTCCACCGCGGCGGTGGAATTGTCGGCGACGCTGATGCTGATCCAAAGCAATTCGGACGCACCGATCGCCTACGGGCTTTACGTCTTCATGCAATCGCCTGCCGGCCGCGGCCCAGGTGCCGCGCTCGGTGTCATCGCCGTCGTCATGGTGGCGCTCTGCACCCTTCTGTCCCACTACCTTATCGAACGGCGCCAGAAGGCAAACGGAATGGCCAAGTGAGCCAAAGGAGAAAAACAATGGATGCAACGGTCACTGAAACCGGCCTTGCCGGCTCGGCCAAGGAAATCAACATCCGCGACGTCGATCTGTTTTACGGCGATCTTCACGTGCTGAAGAACGTCAACCTCGACATCCGGCCAGGTGAATTCTTCGCCTTTCTCGGTCCATCGGGTTGCGGCAAGACCACGCTGCTGAGGCTGATCGCCGGCTTCAACACGGCCCGCAATGGCCAAGTGATGATCGCGGGAAAGGACGTACTCGGCACGCCGCCCTGGAAACGCGATATCGGCATGGTGTTTCAGTCCTATGCTTTGTGGCCGCATCTCACTGTCAGGAAAAATGTTGCGTTCGGCCTTGAGGAACGGCGGCTGCCGCGCGCCGAGATCGACCGCAATGTTTACGCGGCGCTCGACCTCGTCGGGTTGCGGCATCTCGCCGATCGCCGGCCTGCGCAGCTTTCCGGCGGCCAGCAGCAGCGCGTCGCCGTTGCACGCACCATCGCAATCGAGCCGAAAGTCCTGCTTCTCGACGAACCTCTTTCCAACCTGGATGCCAAGATGCGGGTCCAGGTACGCCGCGAATTGCGCGATCTCCAACAGCGGCTTCACCTGACCACGATTTTTGTCACTCACGACCAGGAAGAGGCCAACACAATCTGCGACCGCATAGCGGTGTTCAACGACGGTCAGATACAGCAGGTCGGAACACCCATGGATCTGTATGAAAAGCCGACCAATCTGTTCGTCGCCAATTTTCTCGGGACAGCCAACATCCTGAATGGAAAAGTCGGCGGTTCTGGCGCCGCGAAGACGTTTGAGGTGGAGGGTGGTGGCGTCGTGCCGATACCGGAAGGCGTGGGCGTTCCGGCAAATGGCAAGCTGGTTTTCCGACCGCAGTATGCGACGCTCGGCAAAGCAGCCGACGGCGCGGCCCACTTGCCTGGGGCCATCGTGCATCGAGAGTTTCTCGGGGCCACGGTCCGCTACGGCGTCAAAATTGGCTCATCGGAGGTGCTGGTCGACCAGCCGTTCCATTCCGGCGCGTCGTTGCTTGAAACGGGCACCGCGGCCGACGTCGGATTGCAGCCCGCATCCGCCCTATGGCTGGCGGCGTGACCGCGAGGGGGGCGACCGGTGCGGCTGATATTGTTGCGTCACGGTGAAACGCTGTGGAACGCCGAGCAGCGCCTTCAGGGGCATGACAACTCCGATCTCTCCGAACACGGCGTCCAGCAGGCCCTCAACTTCGCGCCATATGCGAGGGCGCTCATGCCGGTGGCAGTGGTCTCCTCGGATCTCGGTCAGGCCCGGCACACTGCCGCATTGATCGGTTGCGCTACCGCCCCCTCGGACAGGAGGTTGCGTGAAATCGATATGGGCGAGTGGACCGGACGCACCAGATCGGAATTGCTCGCCGACCACAGCTGCGAATATCTCGCGTGGCGGGCAGGAGCCTATACGCCGATCAAGGGCGAGACCTGGAGCGCGTTCAGGGCACGCGTGGCGGCGGGATTGAGAGACTGGCTGGCATGGGCGGCAGGAGATGTGCTCGCCGTGGTTCATGAAGGCGTGGTGCGCGCTGCGTGCCACGAGTTTCTCGATCTGCCACCGGGAAACGCCGTTCCTGTGACGCCGGGAACGGCGACCCTCCTCAGCTTCGCTTCCGCCGAAGCGTCGAGCGCCAAACTCGAAGGTTACAACATCGGCCCGTTCCTGCCGGATGATTTGGCCGCCGACTGACACGGAACGCCAATGCGGCCGGTAGCGATGCCGCTTCGATAGAGCACCATTGCACGCCGCTCACGAAACTGCGCGCTTGCAAAACAAAGCATCAGTGCGCGGCGAAGCTTCGCCTGTGATCGTACCCGTCGTATCGCATCGACCAGGACTTGAACGCCACCCATAGTGGGACGATCGTCCAGCCGCGCCAGGCTTGTCGGTCGTCACCCAGACCGCATTACATCGGATGTTCTACGGCGGGTAGGTTACTTGACGGCGGGATAGATGGTGGGGGCAAACTGACCAGGCCGCGCCGCATTTCGCAAGTCTCTTCACGTCGCATTCCGATCGCCCCATTTTGCTTGTTGCAAGGCCGCTGTTCCTGCCTCTTCTAATCATCCCCGAGCGCGGCACGAAGCAGTTCGCTGCACCAAACGGGGATCATCGTGGCAACCAATCATCATCTCGCCAGTGAAGCGGTGTCGCGCGGCGCGCGGATGCTGCGCACGGCGCTTGGGTCCGCCATAGCGGGCTTCCTGGAAGACCCCGCAATCGTCGAGGTGATGCTCAACCCAGATGGTCGGCTCTGGGTCGATCGGTTACAGGAAGGACTTGTCGCCACCGGCCTAGTTCTTGTCCCGGCCGATGGCGAGCGAATTGTGCGCCTCGTCGCGCACCATGTCGGTGCCGAGGTGCATCCCGGTAGCCCTCTCGTTTCGGCCGAACTGCCGGAAACGGGCGAGCGCTTCGAGGGCCTGCTCCCGCCTGTTGTGGCAGCACCCACCTTCGCCATCCGCAAGCCCGCCGTCGCTGTGTTCACCCTTCAAGATTACGTCGCCGCCGGTATCATGACGGAAGCCCAAGCCGACGTGCTGCGGCTCGCCGTCGAGAAGCGCAAGAATTTGCTTGTCGCCGGCGGCACATCGACCGGCAAGACCACGCTGGTCAATGCGCTGCTGGCCGAAGTCGCGAAGACCGTTGAGCGCATCGTGCTGATTGAGGACACGCGCGAGCTCCAGTGTGCCGCGCCGAACCTCGTCGCCTTGCGCACCAAGGATGGTGTCGCCTCACTCTCCGATCTGGTGAAGTCGTCGTTGCGGCTTCGCCCCGATCGCATTCCCGTCGGCGAGGTGCGCGGCGCCGAGGCCCTCGATCTTTTAAAGGCATGGGGCACCGGCCACCCGGGCGGCATCGGCACCATCCATGCCGGTTCGGTGCTTGGAGCCCTGCGCCGTCTCGAACAACTCGTGCAGGAAGCTGTCGTCGCCGTCCCGCGCGCGCTCATTGCCGAAACGATCGACGTTGTTGCCGTTCTCTCCGGCCATGGCTCGGCCCGACGCCTGGTTGAGATCGCACTCGTCGACGGCCTCGATCCTGCCACTGGCGACTACCGGACGCTCGAAGCCAAGCTCGAGACCGAACCAAATTCGAATCCCCACTCACCCATGGAGCCTCAGAATGAATCCGATCCGCTTCACTTCATCGTCTATCCCTAGGTTTGGTGCGATGCTCCCGCTTGTCGCTGCGACTGCTGCGGTCACGGCCATGATGATCGCGCCTGCCCATGCGGCCGGCTCCTCCATGCCTTGGGAGGAGCCGCTTCAACAAATCCTGGAATCGATCGAGGGACCGGTCGCCAAGATCGTGGCGGTGATCATCATTATCGTCACCGGCCTGTCGCTGGCCTTCGGCGACACGTCGGGCGGATTCCGTCGCCTGATCCAGATCGTGTTCGGCCTGTCGATCGCCTTCGCGGCTAGCTCGTTCTTCCTGTCCTTCTTCTCCTTCGGCGGCGGGGCGCTGATCTGATGGAGGAGGATGTCAGTGGCTTTTTCGCGCCGATCCATCGCGCGCTGACCGAACCGATCCTGCTCGGTGGCGCGCCGCGCGCGGTCGCCATCGCCAACGGCACGCTGGCCGGCGCGGTCGGACTGGGACTTCGCCTGTGGATCGTCGGTCTCGTCATCTGGGCGATCGGCCATTTCGCGGCTGTCTGGGCCGCCAAGCGCGATGCGCAGTTCGTCGACGTGGTCCGCCGGCACCTGCGCTATCCCACATATTTCGGCTGCTGAGAGGTTTCCCCCAATGATGAACCTTGCCGAGTACCGCAAGAAGAGCACGAACCTTGCCGATTATCTGCCGTGGGCGGCCCTGGTCGCACCGGGCGTGGTGCTCAACAAGGATGGCAGCTTTCAAAGGACGGCGCGCTTCCGCGGTCCCGATCTGGATTCTGCCACGCCAGCGGAACTGGTCGGCACGACGGCGCGGCTGAACAGCGCGCTGCGCCGTCTCGGCTCCGGCTGGGCGATTTTCGTCGAGGCTCAGCGTAATCCCGCCACCGACTATCCCAACAGCCAGTTCCCGGATTCCGCATCGGCACTTCTTGAGATCGAACGGCGCGAGCAGTTCGAGGACTCCGGTGTGCTGTTCGAGAGCAGCTATTTCCTCACCTTCGTCTGGCTGCCGCCGACCGAGGAGGCGTCGCGGACGGAGCGCTGGCTTTACGAAGGTCGGGAAAAGACCGGGATCGATCCGTGGGAGTTCCTCAAAAGTTTCGTCGATCGCACCGACCGCGTGCTGAACCTGGTCGAAGGTCTCGTTCCAGAAGCTGCCTGGCTCGATGACGGGGAGACGCTGACCTATCTGCACTCCACCATCTCGACCAAGCGCCATCGTGTCCGTGTTCCCGAGGTGCCAATGCATCTCGACGCGCTTCTGGTCGATCAACTGCTCGCCGGCGGATTGGAACCTCGGCTAGGCGAGTTTCACCTACGCACGCTCACCATCACCGGTTTCCCAACAGCAACCTTTCCGGGGATCCTCGACGACCTCAATCGGCTTGCCTTTGCCTATCGCTGGTCGACGCGGGCGATCATGCTCGACAAAACCGACGCGACCAGGCTGCTGACGAAAATCCGTCGCCAGTGGTTCGCCAAGAGGAAGTCCGTCGCTGCGATCCTCAAGGAGGTGATGACCAATGAGGCATCGGTCCTCGTCGACACGGACGCTGCCAACAAGGCGGCCGATGCGGATGCGGCCCTTCAGGACCTCGGCTCCGACCAGATCGGCGAAGCTTACGTCACCACCACCGTAGCTGTCTGGGATGCCGATCAGTCGATCGCCGACGAGAAACTTCGGCTGGTGGAAAAAGTCATTCAAGGGCGGGACTTCACCTGCATCGTCGAAGGCGTCAATGCCATCGAGGCATGGCTCGGCGGTATTCCCGGCCATGTTTACGCGAATGTCCGCCAACCGCCGCTGTCGACCCTGAACCTCGCCCATATGATGCCGCTTTCGGCTGTCTGGGCAGGCCCCGAAACAGACGATCATTTTGGCGCGCCGCCGCTGTTCTTTGCCAGGACAGAAGGGGCTACGCCGTTCCGGTTCTCGCTTCATGTCGGTGATGTCGGCCATACTCTCGTCGTCGGCCCGACGGGTGCCGGCAAGTCGGTGCTGTTGGCGATGATGGCGCTGCAGTTCCGACGCTACGAGAACAACCGGATATTTGCCTTCGATTTCGGCGGCTCGATTCGCGCCGCAATGCTCGCCATGGGCGGCGACTGGCACAATCTCGGCAGCAATGCATCGATCGAGCAGGGGCAGAATGATCCGCTTGCGCGGCTCTCCTTGGCCGATCTGTCGGACGACGTCGCCCCCGTCTCGCTGCAGCCTCTCAGCCGCATCCATCACACGCCGGAGCGGGCCTGGGCGGCCGGATGGCTGGGCGACATTCTTCTGCGAGAGGGCGTTCCCATCACGCCGGAGGTCAGAGAATATCTCTGGTCGGCACTGACGTCGCTGGCCTCCGCGCCGGCTCAGGAACGAACGCTGACCGGGCTGACGGTGCTGCTGCAGTCCTCGCCGCTGAAGCAGGCGCTGCGGCCCTATTGCATCGGCGGTCCCTATGGCCGGCTGCTCGACGCCGAGCATGAGCGTCTTGGTGAGGCCTCGGTCCAGGCCTTCGAGACCGAAGGCCTGATCGGCACAGGGGCGGCCCCGGCTGTGCTTGCCTATCTATTCCACCGCATCGAGCAGCGGATGGACGGCAGGCCGACGCTGCTGATCATCGACGAGGGATGGCTGGCACTCGACGATGGCGGGTTCGCCGATCAGCTTCGCGAATGGTTGAAGACTCTTCGCAAGAAGAACGCCTCCGTCATCTTCGCCACGCAATCGCTCTCCGACATTGACGGCAGCAGGATCGCACCGGCCATCGTCGAAAGCTGCCCAACTCGGTTGTTCCTGCCCAACGATCGCGCCATCGAGCCACAGATTGCCGAGATCTACCGACGCTTCGGCCTCAACGATCGCCAGATCGAAATCGTCGCCAGGGCGACGCCAAAGCGCGACTATTACTGCCAGTCGCGGCGCGGCAACCGGCTGTTCGAACTCGGCCTCGGCCCGATAGCCCTGGCGCTCTGCGCTGCGTCCTCGAAGTCGGATCAGGCGGCGATCGAACGGATCATTGCCGAGGGAGGCAGAGAACACTTCCTCAAGGCCTGGCTTGCCGATCGCGGTCTCTCGTGGGCGGCCGACCTCATCCCCGATCTCACCAACGTCATCGACCAATCGACAAAGGAGGTTTCCTCATGAAAACCGTTCTTGCACGTCACCGCATCCGCCGCATGGCTGCCGCCGGTACTCTTGTTGCCACAGTTGCGCTGTCAGTGACACCGGCATCAGCGTTCATCGTTTTTGATCCCAGGAATTACGCCGAGAACCTGCTTTCGGCATCGCGAGCCCTCGAGCAGATCCAGAATCAGATCACCTCGCTTCAGAACGAGGCGCAGATGCTGATTAACCAGGCGAAGAACCTCACCTCGCTGCCGACCTCGATGCTTGACCAGATCGAAGGCAATTTCTCCGAGATGAAGACCCTGCTCGGCGAGGCCAACAAACTCGCCTATAGCGTTCAGGACATCGATAGCCAGTTTACGTCCGCTTATGAGAATTTTGGCTCTGACCTCTCGAGCCAACAACTTGTCGATGGTGCACGCAAGCGCTGGCAGACCTCGGTGTCGGCGTTCGAGCATTCGGTGAAGGCTGGAGCCGTCGCCGTCGGCAATATCGATGGGACACAAGAGCAGACCAGCGCGCTGGTTGATGCCAGCCAGTCGGCCGTCGGCGAGCTGCAGGCAACGCAAGCCGGTAACCAGCTTCTCGCTGTTCAGGCCAGGCAGGTGGCGGACCTCACCGCAATGCTCGCTGCGCAGGGTCGCGCGGAAGCGTTGGAGAAGGCCGGGCAGGCGGCAGCGCAGGAGCAAGCACGAGAACAGTTCAGCCGCTTCATGACGGGCAGCAGCTACAGCCCCTCATCCGTAAAAATGTTCCACGACTGAGGCAGGTCATGGATCTCAAGATCGCCGCTCGGATGATAGTCGTTCTTGCCCTTGGCGCCGCCATGACCGCCGCCTTCATGGCGTTGCGCGGCAACGGCTTGCAGGACGCGTCCTCCCCGCGCTCCGCGTATCCGGGCGGCGAGCCGGCAAGCGTCGAACTCGAGCGATGCCGGGGAATCGGCATGGCCGCAATTGCTGACGAGGCCTGCAGGAAAGCCTGGGCTGAGAACCGTCGGCGTTTCCTGCGGCCATCCCGGCCCGTGGCACCATACGCGGCACCATCGATCGAGAAGGACCTGAGCCGGGTACTACCGCTACGGCCGTCGACGGCGACCGGTGCGGAAGATGAACTCCGCCCGAAGTTGGTGGCGCCATGAACGACACCGGCGTCATTGACCGTTTCCTCGAGACTTTTGCCCGCTACATCGATTCCGGGTTTGGCCTGCTTGGCGGCGAGGTGGCGTTCCTTACCTCCACCCTGATCGTCATTGACATCACGCTTGCCGGCCTGTTCTGGGCCTGGGGCGCTGATGAGGACGTGCTGCATCGGCTGGTGAAGAAGACGCTCTATATCGGCTTCTTCGCCTTCATTATCGGCAATTTCAATCGTGTTGCCGGCATCGTCTTTGAGAGTTTTTCCGGGCTCGGTCTGAAGGCCGGAGGATCGGCACTTTCGGGATCGGCACTGCTGCAGCCAGGACGCGTCGCGCAGGTCGGCATCGACGCCGGCAATCCGATCCTTGAAGCCGCCAGCCAGCTTATGGGTTACGTCTCGTTCTTCGAGAACTTTGTCCAGATCGCTGTGCTGATGATCGCCTGGGCGATCGTGCTCATCGCCTTCTTCATTCTGGCCGTGCAGATCTTCGTCACGCTGGTCGAGTTCAAGCTGACAACGCTTGCCGGATTCGTGCTTATCCCGTTTGCGCTATTCAACAGGACCGCATTCCTCGCCGAAAAAGTGCTCGGCAACATCGTCGCCTCAGGCGTGAAGATCCTTGTGCTCGCCGTCATCGTTGGCATTGGCTCGGGGCTCTTTGGCGAGTTCACCCAAGGTTTTGGCGGGGATCAGCCGACAATCACGGATGCACTGTCGCTTGTGCTGGGCGCTCTGTCGCTGATGGGGCTGTCGATTTTCGGTCCGGGTATCGCGACAGGGCTTGTTTCCGGCGCGCCGCAGCTCGGGGCAGGTGCTGCTGTCGGCACAGGTCTCGCAGCCGCTGGTTTAGGGGCCGCCGGCTACATGGGTGCTCGCGCCGGATTGAGTGGCGCAGCAGGCACACTCAATGCCGGGGGGCGGATGTCTGCGGCCGCAGCGCGTGGCGGCGCGCATCTCGCCGGCAGCGCCTCGACCGCCTGGGGACTTGCGACAGCCACATCCGGACAGTCCGGTGCAGGCTCATTCGCCGCGGGCATGGCGGGTGTCGCCAAGGCTGGCGCCGGCGCAGCCGCTCAGCCAGTGAAGCAGGCAATGTCGCGCACGGCTTCAGCCCTGTCCTCCAGCCACCAGGCCGGTCGCTCGGCCGCATGGACCG
>NZ_SUEO01000240.1 GCF_004962925.1 Mesorhizobium sp.
GCCTTGCGCTGGCGGGACGGCTTGACGAAGCGCGAAACTTTTCCGCCGCGCTGCGCAAGACGCTGCCGAACTACTGCGCCGACGATTTTATCGGCACCTTCCGCTTCGAGCCCGACGCCGAGGCCATGTTTCGGCAAGGCGCAAAGCGCATCGGGCTAGGCTGACCCAACCCAGGTCGGGACGGTGCTTTCGAAGCGAACGAGCCCGAGCCATGCCTCCGTCCGACACTACTTCAACCGATCGTGGCAGCGGTCCGGCTCCTTCTCGGCGCGGATAACTGAGTGCACTTTACGACTCAGCTATGTATCTTATCGGAGCTGACCTTCTCGGGAGGCTAATGCATGTTGCCCAAGAGTGCGCAGCGGCTTTGGGATGACGACATGCACGTATGGGCGTCTTCAGACGCGTGCTTCAGCTGCGCGAGCGGACATGGCATGAGGACAGGATGGCAACGAACCCCAGGAATGACGTCGGTAGCCGGGTAAAAGTCCAAACGCGCGCAAAAGAGCGAGAGCGCATCGTCCGTGCTGCGGACAGTGTCGATCGGGTCTACGCGGCGATCAAGGAATTCGCGGTCGACTATCGTTTCCGGCCGGGAGAGAAGATCAACGAGGTCGAACTCGCGGCTGAACTTGGCGTAAGTCGCACGCCGGTGCGCGCGGCTCTCAACAGATTGCAGCGCGACGGCTTCGTGGCATCCGTTCCGAACAAGGGATTCTATGCCCGCGAACTCACGCCGGAAGCCGTGCGCGATCTCTACGAACTTCGCGCGGCGATCGAGCGGGCCGCATTCGTCCTGGCCTGCGAGCGGGCAACGGACACCGAGATCCAGGCGACGGTCGACGCATGGACGAAGCATAGCAGCCTGAAGCGTGAAGGGTCGTGGGCGAAGGTTGCCGTTGCCGATGAAAGTTTCCACATGGCGCTAACGCAATTGTCGAAGAATGCGCAGATGGTCAACGCGCTCGAGGGCCTATGTTCACGGATTCGCTTTTTCCGGCGCATCGATCTGGAGTCCATGCCGCGCCGCAGCCACAGCTACCAGGAGCATGAAGCGATCATTGATGCCCTGCGCCGTCGCGATGCCGCGGGCGGGGCAGCCCTGGTCGAAAAGCACATCACGCTGAGCTCAGCGCATGCAATGGAAGTGGCGACACGCGGTCTCGCGCGGATCTTCTTTGGGACGGCCGCGTGACCAGAACATTGATGCGCCGCTAGCGGTTGGTTGTGGCCTTGTGGATTCCAGATTACATTCTAAAGTGTACTCACTTTATAATCTCATGTCGGGTACAGAGGGACGCCATCAGTGCGTGCAGGACTGATATTGGCAATTGGCTTGCCGCCGATCCTCACCATGGCCGCCGATCCGTTCGTCGGGTGGGTTGTTCTGCTCTCCAGTGATCCGGAGGCATCATGCGCATAGTGGTGCTGGGTGGCGGCGTCGTTGGTGTCACGACAGCCTATCAACTCCAAAGGGACGGTCACGACGTCGCGCTCATTGAACGCAATGCGCAGGTCGCCGCTGAAACGAGTTGGGGCAATGCCGGTATGATCGCGCCAGGCCATTCCTTTGTCTGGTCGTCCCCCAAGGCGCCGATAACCTTGCTGAAATCGCTGGTGCTCAAGGACCAGGCGCTGCGCTTCAAGTTCTCGGCGGATCCGCGGCTCTATACGTGGTCCTGGTTGTTTCTCATGGAATGCACGGCCGCCAAGGCGCGGCGCAACACGCTGCTCAAGCATCGCCTCGCCGCCTACTCGCAGGCAGTGCTGCGCGAGGTCGTTGCCGACGAGCGAATCGACTACGACCGTAACGATCGCGGCATCGTCTATTTCCACCGCAGCCAGCAGGCGCTCGACAACGGTGTCGAGCATATGAAGCTGCTGCAGTCGGACGGACAAGAGATCGAGGTCCTCGACCGCGACGCGATCGTCGCGCTCGATCCGTCTCTGGCGTCCGCCAAGGACAAGATTGCCGGCGGCATCTATTGTCCGACCGACGAGACCGGCGACCCGGCAAAGTTCACCAGGGCCCTCGCCGCCAAGATTATCGCCCGCGGCGGCGCCATCCACACAGGCACGACGATCACCGGCATCGAAACATCCGGCGACGCTGTCGCGCAGGTGCTCACCGACAAAGAGCCTTTCAGGGGCGATGCCTATGTGCTTGCGCTCGGGAGCCACAGTCCTGTTCTGGCAAGGAAGATCGGCATTCGACTGCCGATCTACCCGATCAAGGGCTATTCGCTGACGATCCCGATCGGCAATCGTCCGCTGCCGCCGACCATCGGCTCCGTCGACGAGCACAATCTGGTCGCCATCTCGCGCTTCGACGACCGCATCCGCGTCACCGCAACGGCGGAGTTCGCCGGCTACGACACCAGCCATAAGCCCACCGATTTCGCCTTCATGAAAGGCGTTGCAGAGGACCTCTACCCCGACGGCGCCGACTACCATCGCGCGGAAATGTGGGCCGGTCTGAGGCCCATGACGCCGAACAATCTTCCCGCCTTCGGACGGCAACGCTTGCGCAACTTCTTCCTCAACACCGGGCATGGCCACATCGGCTGGACCATGTCGCACGGGTCGGCCCGGATCACCGCCGATCTGATCGCCGGCCGGGCGCCGGCCATTCCAATGGATGGTCTTTTGAACCGACTTTGAAAGGGAACGCCATGTCTCTCGACAATGTCATGTCTCTCAACATCGCCGCCACGCGCCTTGCGTCCTCCGGGCCGATTGACCTCGGCGTGCTGCCATCGGAACTCGACGGCGGTCTGGCGTCACGCGCGGCGATCGGCCTTGTGGTGCTGGCCACGGATCAGACCCTGGAGCATGAATTCCGCGCGCTCGTGCGCCAGCCCGGTGTCGCCTTCTACGAATCCCGCGTGTTCAGCGACAACGACATAACGACCGACACTTTGCGCGCCATCGGTCCCAGGATCGCGCCGGCCGTCGACCTCATCTTGCCGAGCATTCCTCTAGACGTCGTTGCCTTCGGCTGTACCTCGGCGACGATGACGCTCGGCGAAGAGGCGGTTTTCGCGGAGATCAGGAAGGCACGGCCAAATGTCGCCTGCACCACACCCGTCACCGCCGCACTTGCGGCGTTCAAGGCTCTCGACGTCAAAGGCATCGGCCTGCTGACGCCCTACGCGCCGCAGATCAATGAAGACCTCGTCGCCTATTTCAACGGGCGCGGCGTCGACGTATCAGCCGTCGCGACCTTCGACCGGCGCGACGATCGCGATGCCGCCCGCATCTCGGTCACGTCGATCGAAGCCGCGGCCGAGCGGATGGCTGTCACGCCGGGGGTGGATGCGGTCTTCGTATCATGCACCAGCCTTCGCATCGCCGAAGCGGCCGCCGGGCTCGAGCAGCGCATCGGCGTGCCGGTCACGTCCAGCAACCACGCCATGGCCTGGCACTGTCTGCGGCTCGCCGGGATCAATGACGTCGTGCCCGCCGGAAGGCTTTTTGGATTGCCAAGCAACTGACTGGTGATCGCCTTGCACTGACGGGGTAGCTTGACGAGGCACAAATTTTTCCGCTGTCCTTCGCGGCCAGCAAAGCCGCGTTCGTTGCAGCTAGATGCCGAGCATCGTCTTGGCTTGGTTGAGCGCGGCCTCTGATCCTGCATGATCACCGGCGGCGTGCAATGTCTCGCCTTGGGCGCGCAGTTCTTTGACCTTGGCCATATCGGCCTCGGAGAGGGTGGCGGTCGGCAACGCCGCGTCGATCGCGGCCATGATGGTCGGGCATGAATTTGCAAAGGCTGTCGCAGGAACGACCGCCAGGAAAACCGCAAGCGAAATTGATCGTAACATGGACGTTTCTCCCTTGCCGGAACACGCTGCGTCGGCGACCGGCGTAGGAAATGGTACAGCGAATGCCCGAACCTGCCAATCACGATGATGCCGCCGGGTTGAGGCAAGCTGCGGTCGGCCGGGTTTTCTCGGGGTTTCGGAACCTTTCATCACGGCTGGTCGCCACCAACGTCGTCTCCTCCGAAGTCGACGCCAGGTTCGCGGCAATCGTCAGATCGTCGCAAAATTCCTTGACCAGAGCGGATCAGGTGGGCTGCACCGATTTGACGTTGCCGTCCGTATCCACCAGGCAGCTTGTCTTCTTGCCACCGGCGTCGAGTTCGACCTGATAGGTTTTGGAATCGAGCTTGCTCGACGAAACCGGAAGTATCTTCGTGCTGTCGACGCCGCTCGCCTTGGCGGCCGCGTCGGCGCAAAGAAGCTGAAGGTCCGCCGGGGCCGTCTCGACCTTGGTCCTGGACATCTGTTCCTGAGGCGGCGGCGGCGGCGCGCTGACACAAGCGCTCAGGGTCCCCACCAAAAATCCAATTGCTGTTGCCCGGATCGAAGTTCTCACTGCACATTTTGCCGACATTGCTTGGTCCCTCTCCGAATGCCGCTTCCCGGCTTCACACGCCCTTGTAAAGTGCCGCCCCCTGCATGAGAACGATGACCTTGGCTCCAACTTTGACGCGGGATGCGAGATCGGTGATGTCGTCGTTCCTCATCCGGATGCACCCTGATGATACGTCGAGTCCGATCGTCCAGGGCTCTGGCGTGCCGTGTATCCGGTAGATCGTGTCCTGGTCACGCTCATACAGATAGAGCGCCCTGGCGCCGAGCGGGTTGTCCGGCCCTCCCGGCATGCCTCCCGCATGTTTGACCGCGTTCGGATCACGAGCGACCATTTCGGCCGGAGGCGTCCAGGTGGGCCATTCCGCCATGCGGCCGACGCGCACGATTCCGGCCCATCCAAATCCCTCCCGGCCGACGCCGATACCGTAGCGCATGGCCCGCTGACCCGGCTGCACAAGGTAGAGAAAATGCTGGTTGCCATCGATGATGATCGTGCCGGGCACTTCCGCGGTGCGGAACTTGACCATCTGCGGGCGAAACGCCTCCGGCACTTCATTATGCGCGGCATAGTATTTGCGCGCCTTGGTGCGGTCATAGTCCACCCATTTGCGGGTTTTCGGATCGAAAACCTGTGTTCCCGCAGCCAGCGCCGCCACGGCGACAAGACCGAACGCTACCGCGACAATTGCCGTCAGGGAGCGCCACTGGAGAATGGCGCGTCCCACGATCATCAGCTTGCCGTTCATGGATTTGCCCACCCGTCCACCCGAGCGCCCTGCGCGGCAACCCATTGTTTGGCGTACTCGTAAGGATCCTGACGCTCCACCTCGAGCGCATAACTCATCTTCGCGGCGTCCTCGGGCTTGAGCGCGACCCGTTCCAGGAACTCGACCACCTTCGGATATTTTTTGCGCAGTGAGGTGGCGTAAGCGATATGGAAATGTGCGGTATCCCATGACACTGGCGCGCTGGACTTCGAGACCCAGAGCGGGTCCTCGGCAGGCAGCACAATCTTCCACTTTGCCGGGTCAAAAGGCGGCTCGGTAAGCCGGACAATGTCGTGCAGCTCAAACACGTGATGCGGTGCGTAGCAGGCAAACACCATCGGATGAGCCGTGGCGACCGCGGCATCGACAGCCGCCATTCCGACGTCCTCCGGCGTCTCCAGCAATGTCATTGTCTTGGCATAGCCATAGCTGTTGGCGCGGACACGCTCGATAGCCGTCGAGGACCAACCCTCAGCGCCAATCCACAGTTCCCCATGCCCGTCCCGATCAGTGTCCAACGCGGCAGTTTTGCGCGGGTCGGTGAGGTCCGAAATGTCGCGAATGCCAAACTTGTCGGCAGTTTCGCGGGTAGCGCAAATGCCTTGCCATGCCGGCACGCCGATGGGACTGATGGCTACCGTGCCGGCACCGTCCACATACTTCTTCACCAGATTGTCGAGGTTGGGCAGCCACATTTCGGGATGAATATCCACCTCGCCCGAATCGAGGCCGGCAAAGGCAATAAGCGTCCCCATCTCGCGCACATCGGCATCGAGACCGAAATGTTGCTTTAGGCTGACCTTGAGAATGTTTGCCGTCGCCTGGCCCGACGGCCAGTTCGGCATTGCAATGACGAGATCGGCCGCGTGGACCGGAACCGCCAGCATCGTCAATGCCCCAGCGACATCTTCCGCAGGCACCGCCGAAATCGGTTGTGCATTTCTTTCCCCCTCGCTTCGGTGCTGAAACGAACCGGGACGGGAACAATCTGTCACGGCAAGCACCGGGTTGTGACACCAGCCCCATCTTCTGACGGCAGCTGCTGAAGGTGCGACAATGCATTCGCCAAAGAGAGCGCCGTCACATGCCGCCCCCGCACGCTACTCGATGACATTCCGTATGGGAAGATGCTCAAAACGCGGCCGCCGCGCCCCCACTGCGCCTCTACGCGGCACGCCGCAGCGTTGAAAAAAGTGGAATAAGTGAGCAGCGTTTCTTTCGACCTGCGCAACGGATTGGGCTCGGTTAAAAAAAGATACCGACAATAGATCGGGATACAGGCAATTGTATAACAAGCGGGTTCGTCGTAGTCTTTTTTCGATCTGCATAAATGCATAACAACGTGGCATATTACTTGCAATAACATCCAGCAAAAAGAATAAAACAGACTTTCTGTGCTGGTGTCTTGCTGTCAATCGAATTTCAGTATCTGCTAAGATAGCCGGCATTGGTTCTGAATTATTAAGCATTTGCAAAATTCAACCCGCGATACTGCAATTTTTCCTTGCCTACGCCGACTTCGGATGCAACTTTCTGCCAACAGCAGCCGCGTCAGTGGGTTGCTGGCATGCTTGGGCGGACGGGCGCGAAGCATGGAGAGGGAAATCGACATTCGCTAATGCGGCCCCCCGTGGGGAGCGTTTCCCCTCGACGTAAGAAATCACGACAGCCAGCGGCTAAGTCTTCGAATGCATGGGCCACGGTCTGGCTCTTTCGAGGCCGGCGAAGCTCTGTCCTCCTCGGATGGGCACCAATCAGCGATCAGATCAGGAAAGAGCGATGAGGAAATCAACCTTGACAATCGTGCTCGCGGGCACTTTCGCGCTTACGGCGTGCCAGTCGTCATCCAACCCGGAAGTTCAGGCGCGCAACAGCGAGTTCGGCTGCATCGCCGGTACGGTCGGTGGCGCGATCGTGGGCGGCCTGATTGGCAGCACCATTGGTGGTGGAACCGGACGTGTGATCGGTTCAGCGATTGGCATCGGCGGTGGTGGCTACCTCGGCAATCGTCTTGCCTGCGGCTGAGACGAGAAGAAGGGACAAAACAATGAAATCCATAATTGCGACGACAGCTTCCTTGCTCCTGCTTTGCACCGGCGCGGCCACGGCACAGCAGTCCATGTACGAGGGCCACCAGGACCAACTCGATACCGATGACAGCGGCGCGGTGAACCGGCAGGAGTATCAGGCCTTCATGTCCAAGGCCTTCGAAAAGCTGGATGCCGATAATAACGGCGCTCTCAGCCAAGCCGAAACCGCCGACGTCCTGAACGCCAATCAGTTCGCAGCGACCGATGCGAACGGGAACGGCCGTGTCAGTCGGGACGAATTCATGAACCGGGTGATGAAGGACTTCGCGGCGGCCGATAAGAGCGGGGACCAACGCCTGCAATAGTCTTCGGATACGAACGATCCCCCAGCCGCCAGGCAGTCGGAGGAATGAACCATGAAATTCGTAATCTATGCGACCCTGGCCACTGCTTTGATGGCGATCGCCGGATGTACCACCGACGACGGCTACGATGGCTGCCGCGGATCCGGCTGCCTGGTTGATCGGCCTCATAAACGGGACCGAAAGATTGATGACCGGCCGCAGTTCGACAGGAATGGCAATCCCAACTTCGATACGCGCGGCCGTTACATCGGCTGCCGTGGGCTGGGGTGTAAAGTCGACGATCCTGATGACGGGGATCAAAGCATCGACGACAGACCGCAGTACGACAAAGAGGGCAATCCGAACTTCGATACGCAAGGCAACTACCAAGGCTGCCGCGGCATCGGCTGCGAGGTCGATACACCGGACAATGACAGTTCGTCGGACGAGGATAGTTCATCGGGCGATGACGATTCCGATTGATGGCCCCCGCAGCGAACAAGGAAGGATAGCCACTCATGTCTGAATTGAACGGTCTCATCCGTCGGCGTGCCAAAATCGTCATGGTCGGCCTTGCGGGGTTGGGAATGGCGCTGACGTCCGCTTTCGCCGCGAATAGCGCCTGTGACGGTGTAAAGGTCGAAGTGACGAAGGCGCGCAAGCAGGAATATGCCCCTCTCGTCGTCTCGGCGATGACCAACAAGTTCAAGCCCGCTCAGGCGAAGTTCTTCACGATCATGGAGAGCGGCAACTGGAGTGCCGCCTACGTCTCCACGCCGGTGAGCGACGACGGCGTGATGTTCTTCCAGACGGTCAACGGAAAGAAGCAGTTTCGCGACGTATGGGGCGGATATGCCGACCCATCGGAAAAACCCGAACTTGTATCCTGGGCAAAGAAGCTCGGAGCGCCGCAAGACCTGGCAAAGTGTTTTGCCGAAGCAGTCACGGAATGACGGCATGACCGCCAAGGGTTTCACACAATAGCGGAGGAGATTCTAACAATGGCCAGAAGACACGCTTTTCTCTTTGCGCTGGGGCTGATCTCAGCAATCGGTGCCGGATCAGCGTCCGCGCAATCGGCTGCGGAGGTGAACAGCAATCTGGACACGCTGTTCGGAAGTCATGCGCCGTACCAGACCTTCTTCGACAAGTTGAAAAAAGCGGTCGGTTCCGATGACAAGGCGACCGTTGCCGCAATGGTCGACTATCCGTTCCAGGCCCGCATCAAGGGAAAGGCCGTGAAGATCAAGGATCAGAAGCAGTTCTTGACCGACTACGACCAAATTATCACCCAGAAGGTGAAGGGTGCTGTGACCAAGCAAACCTATGCGACGCTTTTTGCGAACTGGCAGGGTGTTTCCATCGGCGATGGAGAAATCTGGTTCAGCGGCATTTGCAGCAACGAAGCGTGCAAACAGCAGACGGTCAGGATCACCGCCATTAACGACTGATGTCGCGATAGAGGAGAGGGAAAGCCGGTGTTGATCGCCCGCAGCAGAGTTCAGCCTTTCACGACGATCAAATTTCTGGCGGCCACGACGGCAATGCCGACGGCGACTTTGCCAGTGGCGTTGCTCGGCGCGGGCGTCGTTGCAGGGTCAATCATGCGCGCGCTGGCAGAAGCGCTGAGGCGTGCTGGTGTCATCCGCTGAGCGGATACGAAAAGAAAGTGGCTTCGAAATCGAGGATTAGGCATGCGAGCGAATTTCAGACCGTTCAGAGTTCTGGCGGCGACAACGGCTCTGAACGCGCCTTTACAACAGACCGCCACGCTCCGGTTGCAAGGCCGTGATATCCGCCATTTCGCGTCTCAATCCCTGAAATCCACCGGCGCGATTTTGGTGGCAGATTTGCCGGCCATGCTCGTAAGCCTTGGCGCTGTCACAGGCACGGCAAGCGTCGCATTGGCGGACATCGCCGCCGATCCGACCGTGATTCCACTCCAGCACGTGCGAAACCAGGAAGCAGATATGAACCGACTCGGTATCATGG
>NZ_SUEO01000241.1 GCF_004962925.1 Mesorhizobium sp.
CCTCCTATGTGTCGGCACAATTGGATTACTATAGTTTTCAGGTATCGAATTGAGAGCCAGGCAGCATTTCTCTTTCTTCCCGGACTTCGTCACTCTCCTTGTCATGCCCCGCCTCTCGCGTTTGGGCAACGACAAAGGAGAAACAAGATATGGCTTCCAAAGCAATCGCATTCCGTATGCCATTTAGCTTGGCGCTAGCGCTCGGACTTCTTTCCGCGGTTGCGGCATTTTCTGTGGCGCCGGCTTTCGCCGGAGACTGCCCTGCAGGGCAAGCCACGACAAAGGACATCCAGGATCATCCCAGCAAGCCGGTTGGCGTTACCGACGATGTCCTTTCGGCCATTGATCTGAGCCCGAAGGGCGATGCCTGGAAAGGAAATATGCTGCGTCTGCGCAAACTCGTCGTTCAGCCGGGCGGCGTCGTTCCCTGGCATGAGCATACGGTTCGTCCGGCCAACATCCTCGTCGTGGAAGGTTCGATCACCGAATATAGCAGCGCCTGCAAGGTGGGGATCGAGCATCCGGCTGGTGACGTCAGCGTCGAATTCGGCCAGCTCGCCCATTGGTGGAAGAACAATGGCAAGGTCCCGGCAGTGCTTTATTCGGCCGACATCCTACCGCCGGCAGCGAACGACGGTCACATGATGTGAACTGGCTCGCCTCGCGGCGGCCGCTTCCCAGCATCAGCAACTGAAAGCGCGTCCTCAGGTAATCGCCTGGGGACGTGTGGCCAAGGAGCCTCGTTATGATGATGACGACGGAACAGACTTCCTCGACGCGGCTCCGCATGGCTGCCGCGGACAGCTGGCGCTTCGGCATCATCGCTGTGATCGCCTTCCTGACACTTGTCGATCTCTTCGCCACCCAGGCCATCTTGCCCTCGCTGGTGATAAAGTTCGGCGTCAGCCGCGCGGCAATGGGTTTTGCCGTCAATGCCAGCACTTTCGGCATGGCTGTGGCCGGCATTGGGGTGGCGCTTTTTGGCAGGAACGTCGATCGCCGGAACGGCATCTGGATCAGCCTTGCGGTGCTGGCGATACCAACTACGCTGCTGTCACAAACAGACAGCATCGTCGTCTTTGCCCTGTTGCGTGTCATTCAGGGCTTGTGCATGTCGACCGCGTTCACGCTGACGATGGCCTACCTGGCCGAGCATTTTTCCGCACGGCAAACGACAGGTGCGCTTGCGGCCTATGTGACCGGCAATGTTGCCAGTAACTTCTTCGGACGGCTCATGTCGGCCGCCGTCGCCGATACGTTTGGCATCTCCACCAATTTCCTGACGTTCGCCGCCCTCAATCTGATTGGCGCGGCTCTTGTCTGGCTCACGCTGCAGGAGACATCCCCAATGATGCGCACCGACGCGACCGGAGAGCCTGCCCGCGCGGCCTGGAAGAGCCCGCTGAAGAACGCCGAGCTGCGCGCCTGTTTCGCGATCGGCTTCCTGATCCTCTTCGTCTTCATTGGCACTTTCACCTATGTCAACTTCCAGCTCGTCGCCGCCCCGCTATCGCTGTCGCCGATGGCGCTGGGGCTGGTGTATTTCGTCTTCCTGCCTTCCATGCTGACCACGCCGCTAGCCGGGCGTGTCGCTGCGGGCCTCGGCCCAAGGATCGGCATCGGTGCAACGCTTGCGCTGGCGATCCTGGGTTTGCTTCTGCTGCTCACGAGCCGCCTTCCCATTGTTCTCGGCGGGATGGCGCTGGTCGCCATTGGCACCTTCCTGGCGCAGGCAATAGCGACAGGACACGTCAGCCGGACCGCCTCGCGCGATCGCGCCGCCGCAAGCGGCATCTACCTTGCCTCCTACTATGCAGGCGGGCTCGCCGGCAGCTTCGTCATTGGACAGATCTATGACCGGATCGGCTGGACCGCTTGCGTGGCCGTGCTCGCCGCAGTCCTCGCCGGCGCGATCGCGGTCGCGCGGTCGTTGAAGTCGCCGACCGCCTGACGATCGGGAATTCGTCCACTGCAATCAGGGGGGAATGAATGAGGATACCAATGCAATAGCCAAAATCCATTGCGACCCACCAAACCAAAGGAGACTGACATGACCACCTACCTGAAAACCTTGATTGGCTGCGCCGCCATGCTGTCGGCGATCGTCGTCCCGGCTGCCGCTTCGGATGGCGTCGTCACGGTGAAGAGCGACTATTCCATTGCGGAGACAGTTGCCCGCATCAAAAAGGACGTCCTCAAGAAGGGCATCAAGTTTTTTGGCGTGATCGACCAGGCAAGCCTTGGCCAGAATGCCGGCAATGATGTCAGGCCATCGCGGCTGGTGATGTTTGGCAATCCGGCGCTCGGCACGACCTTCATCACGTCCAATCCGCAAGCCGGTCTCGACTGGCCGGTGCGCGTGCTGGTCTACCAGGCCGCGGATGGTTCAGTTTATGCCGCCTACAGCGATTTCGACTGGATCGCCAAGCGGCATGGAATTGCCGACCGCGCGCCGCAGTTCAAGATGGCGACCGAGGTCATTCAGTCCGTGACCTCGACGATCAGAAAGAACTGAGGGTGGACATGTGCCAGAGAGCCGCCGCCCGGGCATGCGAGGCCGGCGCCGAACTGATGATCTGACCGTCGGCTATCGAATCCATGTCTCAACGGCATTTCCGCTGCTTCGAGCGGTTCGCCATACTTGCTCTAGAACTCCAGACCTGGGCGCGGAAGCCCGTTGCTCACAGCCGTTGCCGGCACTTCCGGTCGCAGCTCCAACCGAAGGAAACAACGATGCTCAGAGGAAAGACAGCACTCATCACAGGCTCAACGAGCGGCATCGGCCAAGGCATCGCCGAAGCCTTTGCGGCCAAGGGCTGCAATATTGTGCTCAACGGATTCGGCGATGCCAAAGAGATCGAGAAATTACGCGCCAGGATTGCTGCCGACCATAGGGTCACCGTTCGCTACGACAATGCTGACATGAGCAAGGGCGGGGCGATCACCGCAATGATGGACAAGGCAATCGCCGAGTTCGGCGCCGTCGACATCCTCGTCAACAATGCCGGCATTCAGCATGTCGCGCCGATCGACGACTTTCCGATCGAAAAATGGGAGGCGGTCGTGGCGATCGATCTGATGTCGTCGTTCTACACGATCCGGCGCGCCCTGCAGGCGATGAAGGAGCGCAAATGGGGCCGCATCATCAACGTTGCGTCCGCCCACGCCCTTGTCGCCTCGCCATACAAATCCGCCTATGTCGCCGCCAAGCATGGCGTCGCCGGCCTGACCAAGACGGTCGCGCTGGAAGTCGCCGAGCAGGGCATCACCGTCAATGCGGTTTGCCCCGGATACGTGCTCACCCCGCTGGTCGAGAAGCAGATACCGGACACAGCCAAGGCCCGCGGCATCACCGAGCAGCAGGTCATCAAGGACGTGCTTCTGGCGGCCCAGCCTACCAAGCAGTTCGTGACCGTGGCCGAGGTTGCGGCGCTCTGCGTGTTCCTGGCTTCGGATGACGCGGCCTCGATCACCGGTGCGATCATGCCGATCGAAGGCGGCTGGACCGCCCATTGAATGCGGCAAGGAGGAGCGAAAAGACAATGAACAAGATCACGCAAAATCGTTCGACGTCGGAACCTGCGCCGGAGACCGGCCGTGTGGCCGATGGTTCCCTCCAGCGCCAGACCGTGTTGGTCCTCCAGGGCGGTGGCGCCCTCGGAGCCTATCAGGCCGGCGTCTATCAGGCGCTCGTTGAAGGCGGGATTGAACCGGATTGGGTCATCGGCACTTCGATCGGCGCCATCAACGCGGCATTGATTGCCGGAAACGAGCCACAAGACCGCCTGCCGAGGCTGCGCGAGTTCTGGGACGGCGTCAGCCGAAGCAGCCCGTTCGATGAGTTTTTCCGGATGATGGTTCCAAGCAACATCTTTGCCAACATGGGCACGGTGATGCACGGCATACCGGGGTTCTTCGAACCGAACCCAAGCGCCATGTTCGGGGTCAATCGCGAAGTTGGTGTGGAGAATGCATCCTACTACACCACCGATCCGCTCAAAAGGACGCTGAGCAACCTGATCGACTTCGATTATCTCAATCGGCGCCACACGCGGCTGACTGTCGGCGCGGTGAACGTCACCACCAGCGAACTCAAATATTTCGACAGCCGCGAGATGACGCTGTCGCCAGCCCACATCATGGCATCGGGCGCCTTGCCCCCGGCGTTTCCGGCAGTTTGCATCGACGGCGAGCCCTATTGGGACGGCGGCATCTATTCCAACACGCCCATTGAAGTCGTGCTCGATGCCCGGCCGCGGCGCGATGCGCTGATCTTTGCCGTCAACATGTGGCAGCCCCGCGCCACCGAGCCAAAATCGATCTGGCAGGTGATGGGGCGGCAAAAGGACCTTCAATACGCCAGCCGAGGCCGGAGCCACGTGGCCCGGCAGGAGCAACTGCATCGTCTTCGGCACGTCGTTCGCGAAATGGGAAAGCTGGTCCCCGAGGAGCGGCGCGAGGATCCGATGTTCAAGGAACTCGTGTCCTACGGCTGCCCCTCGGTCATGCACCTAGTTCGGCTGCTTTCACCGCGCCTCGACGGCGAGGACCACACCAAGGACATCGACTTCACCCGGGCAGGCATCCGCACGCGCTGGCTGGCAGGGCACGAGCATGGAATGCGCGTTCTCTCGGAGAAGCCGTGGGAATGCGACGTCGACATGCTGCAAGGCATCGTCATCCACGAATCGCAAGAGTGATTTTCGAGCGCGGCCAGGCCGATGAAAGACAGGGAGAACATCGATGCAGATCATCACTCCGGGGATGCGGCTGGTTCCGGAAGCAGTGCTCGCCAACGACGCCGCGCTGTTCCGCACGATACCGGAGACACCATCCCATGCGGATAGATCGCTCCATCGCGTGGTCATCGTCGGTGGCGGTGCGGGCGGACTCGAACTGGCAACCCGCCTCGGTCGCAAGTTCGGCAAGCGGCGGCTTTCCGTCACGCTCGTCGACCGCAATCGCACCCATGTCTGGAAGCCGCTTCTGCACGAGGTCGCCTCAGGTGCACTGAGCGCATCCAACGATGCGGTGGAATACATCGGCCACGCCAGTCGCCACCA
Source organism: Mesorhizobium sp. (assembly GCF_004962925.1). Lineage (GTDB taxonomy): Bacteria > Pseudomonadota > Alphaproteobacteria > Rhizobiales > Rhizobiaceae > Mesorhizobium. The sequence goes on from NZ_SUEO01000241.1 coordinate 5,064, forward strand.
CTATCGATACCGTATCGGCGAGGTCGTCGGCATCGACCGCACCAGACGTCAGGTTTTTGTCGCGCCAAGCTTCGATGACGATGGCAGGCAAATCATCCCGCCGCGTGTGCTGGGCTACGACACGCTGGTGCTGGCCGTTGGCAGCGTCAGCAACGATTTCGGCACGCCGGGGGCGGCCCGCCACGCAATCGCGCTCGACACGGCCGATCAGGCCGCCCGGTTCAACAAGCGCATGATAGACGCCTGCCTGCGCGCCAATGCGCAATACGAGCAGCTGTCGCCAGGCCAGCTCCATTGCGTCATCGTTGGGGCGGGGGCGACCGGCGTGGAGCTGGCCGCGGAGTTGCACAAGTCGATGCGGGAAATTGCGTCACACAACCTCGACAGCATCGATTTCGAAAGGCTGATCCGCATCACCATCGTCGAAGCGGGGCCCCGCATCTTGCCGGCTTTGCCGGAACACCTCGCACGCGCTTCAGCACGCTTGCTTGTCGATTTGGGCGTCCAGATACGGTGCGGGGCCAAGATCACCGAAGTGACTGCGGATGGCGTCAGGCTTGGCGAGAAGCTGTTTGTGCCGGCCGAGCTCGTCGTCTGGTCTGCCGGGATTAAAGCGCCGGATCTCATGAAAAAACTCGATGGCCTCGAGACTGACAACATCAATCGCCTGGTCGTGGATGAGACATTGCAAGCCAGGGGCGACGAAAACGTGTTTGCGATCGGCGACTGTGCGAGCTGCGTCCAGCCCGGTGAGGACAATCCCTTGCCGCCGCGCGCCCAGACAGCCCACCAGCAAGCTGATCACCTGGTCAAAGTGATTGCCGCACGTCTCGCGGGACGGGCCGCGCCGGCATTCCGTTACCGCGACTACGGCTCCCTTGTTTCGCTTGCCGACTACGGTTCGTTCGGCGCCCTGGTTGGCGGACTGAAGATCGAAGGTCTGCTGGCCCGGCTGATGTATCGCTCGCTCTACAAGCTGCATCGCAAGGCTGTGCACGGGACCTTGAAGACCGCGCTGGACACGATCGCCGGCATTCTGGCGCGTCACACCAAACCCCGAGTCAAACTGCATTGAATCCCGGGAGAGCAAGAGGTGGAAAAATACGATGTGGTGATCCTCGGCGGCGGCAATGCCGGGATGGGTGTGACGGTGCCCACGCGCGCTGCCGGGATGTCGGTGGCCATGATAGAGGCACGTGACCTCGGCGGCACTTGCCCCAATGGTGGCTGCACGCCGAAGAAGGTCCTCGTCGCGGCGGCCCTCGCGATCCATGAGATCGAAGAGGCCGATTGCGCCGGACATGTCGCCAACGTCGAGGGGCTCGATCTCGGCACCGGCGTCATTGCGCACCGCGAAGGCCACATCGAGATCGATGATCATCTGCGCTCGCGTTCCGATCCTGACGTCTACGTCTGCGGCGCTGCGGTGTGGAATTCTCCGCAGTTTTCGCCTGTAGCGACCTATGAGTGCGGCCTCGTCGGCCGAAACATCGTCGATGGGCTGAGACACCGGCCCGACGATGGCCAGATACCGGCGTGTCTCTACACGGTCCCCGACCTGGCCAGCGTCGGACTGACCGAGGCCAATGCGAAAGAGCAAGGCCTTGGCGTCAGGGTTCATGTGAACGACATTGCAGGGCTGGCTATCCGCGAGACCTATGCCGAGACCGTCGCGTGGTCGAAGGTCATTGTCGACGAGACCGCGGACAGGGTCGTCCGCGCCCACTTGGTGGGCCATGCCGGCTTTCGCGCTTTGCCATGAGACACGCCATCACGGCATCGCAGCTATCGGACATGGTCTACGGCTTCCCTACTTTCGCCTCGGATGTCAGGAACATTATTTAACGAATTGAGCTGAGGCAGCGACAGAATATGAACCTCGCTTGTACTCGATGCACGCAGGACATCGAATCCATGCAAGAAAAGCATGGCCGTGGCCGAGGGGTTTCGATGATAGGCTGCATGCAAGCTATGAAAGAGCCGAAATGGCCACCGACGACCAGACAATGACACTTGAACAGTCCGTGCAGGCTGCCGTCGAACTCGATGCGCCGTTGAATGAGCGGCTGGAGGTGGTCGCCAGGGCTGTTCGCCGCCTCAACGGCGATTTTGCCGATGCGGTCGACCGCCTGGTGTCACGTTTGCAGGAGCAGGGAGCAGGGGAGATGGCTCCGGCGCCTGGCGATCTCATGCCAGCCTTCCTCCTGCCTGACGACAGCGGCAAACTGATCGGATTGGCTGACCTACTGAAGCAGGGGCCGGCAGTAATAATCTTCCAGCGGGGTCACTGGTGCCCTTATTGCCGCTTGAATGCGATCGGGATCGTAGAGGTCCAGGAGGAGATTGCCGCATTGGGTGGCCAAGTGGCGGTGATCATGCCCGAACGACGCAAATTTGCGAAGGCGATGAAGACTACGGTAGGTGCCCAGTTTCCATTCCTGACCGACATGGACAATGGCTATGCGCTCTCACTCAACCTCGCTATCTGGGTCGGGGCTGAAATGGAACGGTTGATGGGAGTTGGTTATGATCTCCCTAGCTATCAGGGCAACAGCAGCTGGTTCCTGCCGATCCCGGCGACTTTCATCGTGGGCACGGACGGGCGGATTACAGAGCGCTTCGTCGATCCTGACTACCGCCGGCGAATGGACATCGACGACCTAATTATGGCGCTTGAGCGGGCTCGCTAACGCCAAATGGAGACCAGTCTGTCGATCGCAACAGGTTGAGCAGCGTCGTGGCGACTGGCGAACGTTGCCGGCCGGCGACTGCGTATACGGCGACCACGCGCGAAATGTCGACATCCCGCAGCTTGAGTCTGCGGACACTCGACGACCGTGGCGCTGTCGTGGAGACGAAGCCTACACCGGCGTTGGCCTCCAGCAGCGCCAGTAGGTCGTGGTCAGTCTCGACCTCATGGGCGGCCTGAGGCGTAAACCCTTTCGCAGCGAGGCAACGCGACAGCTCTTCGCTTGTTTCCCAATCGATCCGGCTGAGCATCGGTTCTCCAGCAAGCTGATTGAGCGCAACGTCGGATTCGTTGCGACGGGCAAGCGGGTGATCGGAATTCACCACCAACTCGATCTCCTCCTGGAAGAGCGGCCAAGTGTCGAGCCGATCCCAAGCCGCCCCCAGCGGGCCGGCGACCGCCAGCTCGACGTCACCACTCCTGAGCGCATCGACGACAGCGGTCGGCGAACCGCGACTGATCTTGAGATGCACACCGGGATAAGCCCGAAAAAGCTCCGTAAACGGCGAAACCAGCAGCGCTATGTTCACGCTGTTGGAAATGGTGACATTAAGCGGTGCCACGTCGCTGCTTTGCACTGCTTTGGCGAGTGATTTGGCGGACGTGGCGGCATCATAACATTGCTGCAGCAAAGGCAGCATGCGCCGGCCAAGTTCGGTCAGGTGAGAATGCTGGCGCTCGCGTCGAAGGAGTTCTCCACCCAGCTCGTCCTCAAGTGTCTTGATGGCGCGCGTCAACGCCGGTTGCGTAACGTTGCACTCTTCGGCTGCCCTGGTGAAGTTCAACGTGCTGGACAGGGCCAGAAAATAGCGGACCTGTTGCATTTCCATGAACCTTCGCCCCCCTCAGGGAAATGATTTATAAGCAATCATGCATGTTCGCAGACTACAGCAATTGACCGGTTTCAGCAAAGCGAAGCTGCGTCAAGGACCAAGGACCATTTGTATCGGCCAACAAAGCTAGCAATCGCGCGGCGAATCAAATGTCAGGTTGGATCAGTTCATGTCGATGCATGCAGGTCTGTTTCTCACTATCCGATCCTCGAAGCTGCCTGTCTGCTCTCAGCCCCAACGCTGTCGGTCACCCCTGGGCCTCCAAGCGGTCGCTCGTAGCGTACGGCGTCTGCCGCGGCTCTGCACTCAAGCCGAAGCAGCCGCCTTAGCCGCGCCGCCGCGTTCTTGGTGATCGGGCATCACGGGCGGAAGGAACTTTCCCTCTTCCTTGGCAGCTTCCTCGAAGGCCCTACGGACCTCGTCAGGAGATACCCCGGCCTTCGTCTCCGCCACCGGGGCTGAGACTGTGGTGATGTGGTTCTTGGCTGCAAGCATTGTCCTTTTTGGCCCCTGCTTCTCATGGCCGCCCTGCTGTTGTATCGGGAAAGGCGTCCAGGAAGGCTGGGTTCGTTGGGCGCGCGGCTGTGGCTTCGCCCGATGAATGGCGGCGACTGGCTCTGGGCTGTTGGAGGGCTGGCGGCTGTCGGCGTCCTGACCGGCGGCATCGGCGCCGCGCTGCGGATGCTTCAAGACGGGAAGAATCTTCATCCCTCGTTCATGGCTTTCGAGCCGCTTGATCCCGGCCGGTACTGGATTCTCAGCGCGTGGCTCCCGTTTTTTGTGCTGAACATCGTTGGGGAAGA
>NZ_SUEO01000242.1:0-9099 GCF_004962925.1 Mesorhizobium sp.
GGATGGCCCCCGCCGCCGGGGTGCGTCGTCGGCAGGGCGGCGAAATGCTTGGCCAGGTCCGGCCAGAACTGAGGCCCCGCCTCAATGGCGGGCAGGCTCATCATCCCGCTTGCCCGGCCTCCCTCGGCGTAGGCACGCAGGCTTTCAAGGAGATAGGCTTCGCTCTGCCCGGCGAGAACGGGTATCGCGGGACCGCGACCCCGCCCGTTCCCACCGTGGCAGCGGACGCAATCCGCGAGCGCCTGCGGCAGGGCCCCGGAATCGCCTTCGGGAGACGCAAGCGTTTCTCCATAAGCGAGGTCACGATAGGTGGCTTCGTCCATCGCCGGCAGCTCGCGCAGGAAGGCGACCATCGCCCAGACCTCGTCGTCGCGTTCCTGTGTCGGCCAGGCAGGCATGCCGGTGAAGCGCACGCCGTGCTTGACGATGCGGAAAAGCTGCGCGTCGGTCCATTCGCCGACGGTCCCGGCAAGGTCGGGCGGCTGCGGCAGCATCCTCGTGACGACAGGAGATCGCGGCTCGCCCGGCGCACCGTGACAGATGGCGCAGCCGCGGGCGAAATGCCCGGCGGCAGGCTGGATCGCATGGCGCGGCAGAGCTTCCGGAACATCGACCGCCAGCGCATAGGTGCGCACAGCCGATCGCATGGCGAAATGGAGAAACCATTCCGTAATCTTCCAGTGGCCGCTTGAGGCACCGACATTGAAAAAGCCGATCCAGGCCGCCAGCACCACGACGAAGGGCAGAATGGCCAGCGCTATGGCGAGCTTCTTCCAGTTGATATGCATCAGCCTGTCTCCCGTGACGGAGTGGCGAGCATGCGCGCGAAAAGCGTCAAGCCGCCTGCCAGATAGACTGCCGCGCCAACCAGAAGCATGATCACGCCGCCAAGTTCCTGATCCTGCTGCGCGGAAAGCGCGACGCCGAAGCAGCTTACCTCGCCTTGGCCAAATAGCGGTCTCGGGGTCAGCGCTAGCAGCGCGCCGAGCAAGGTCATATGGATTGAGGTGAGAAGCAGGGCGAACGCTCCGGCGGCATTGCCTGTGGTGTCCGAGCCGCGGCGCGGCAGACAGGCCAACCACAAGGACAGCCCGGCGGCGAGAAACGTGGCCTGCTCGATGGCGGTGGCCAACAGCGAGCTTTGTGCCAGGGCCCGCAGGGACGGCGCGTGCCAGGACCAGACAATGACAAGCTCGACGAGGGAGGCGAGGAGGGGTAGGGCGAACGTCCGGTTTGCGCCTTGTGTTGGACCGAGCGGGAGCCCGATCGCCATCGGCGGCGCAGCGATCGCCACCACTCCCATATGCGCCAGCATGTGCGCTGAAAACGAATCCCTCCAGGCGTCGAGCAGCGGTCCGAGCCAGACCAGAGCGAGGACGAGGAGGCCGAGGATGAGGCAGGCGCGTCTCAACGGATACACTCCGTCAGGAACAATGCGGGCATCGCGGTGAAGATCACGGCGATGAAGCTGAGACCCGAGAGCAGCAGCGTCGCCAAGCCCTGGAACAGGGTCCGGTCCCGTCTCGTCGGATCGTCATGGGGCGGATCATCGGTGCCGAAGCCCCACTGCCGCCAGGCCAGCCATGCGGACAGCGCGATGAGTGAGAGGGCGATCACAGTGACGGCGGCGATGCCCGCGCGCACAGCGTTGAAACTCAGCCCGACAAGCTCGGGTTTGGCGCAATAGACCGCCGCGCCTATGTAGCAAACGAGGAAATGCGCAGCCCAGACCACGGGTGCGGTGAACAGCGTCCAGAGTGTCTCGATCTGTTTCGGGATGAGCCGCATCGCCGCCTCACATCGCTGCCGGAAAGAGGCCGATGATGGTGAAGGTGATGACGGCGGCGATCAGCAGGAAATGCCAGTAGAGCACCACGTTGCATAGATCGATGTCATGCTTCGGCGTCAGCCGGCCCGCCAACGACCGGGCCAGGCAATAGGCCTGCATGACCGTGCCGACCGCAGCATGGGCGAGCACCCAGAGCACGAGAATCCACACGATTGCGGGATAGACGTGGCGCGTCGGGTCCATGCCGGGAGACCACGGCCCGGCCAAGCCTGCGGCGGACGCGCCGACGGTCGTTAGCAGAGATAGCACCAGCAAGCCGCGCGTCGCGGCGGTGGCGTTGCGCCTGTTGAACATACGTGCCGCCACCATCAGGGCCCACGCTGCAGCGAACATGGCGGCAGCCGCGAGCGACCAGGCCCCATCAGGCCCGGCAATCCCCGCGGTGAAGTCGGCATGGATCGTCCAGTAGAAGAAATAGCCGAAGACCAGGCTGGCAAAGGCCGTGCCGTCGCCCATCATGGTGATGAACATCGCCCACCAGCCGACCGAATCCGGGCCGGAGGCATAAAGCGGCAGGCTGAGGCCCAGGCCCACATCCTTTTCCGGCTTTTCGGGGATTTCAGCTGTGCCCGTCCAGAGCCAGTAGAGGACGGCGCAAAAGCACGTGATTGCGGCCAGCGCCGTCGCGATCCACCAGTGGAAGGTAAGCGCGATGAAGGCGGCCCCGAGTGAAAGGGCCGAGACTATGGTGACATGGGAAGTGCCGCCGACGCGCAGCACCTGGATGGGTTCGGCGTCGAGCACGGAGGTGACCAGTCCCTCGCGCCATCCCTCTTCCGCGTCGGGCAGGTAATAGCGGCCTTCATTGATCTTGCGCGCAAGGTCCTTCTGGTCCCAGAGGGGATAGCGGCTGCGCACGATGGGTATCGAGCGGACGCCCCAGTTCTCCTTCGGCTCGGAAATCCATTCCAGCGTGCCGGCGTTCCACGGGTTGAGTTCGCCGCGCGGCTGCCGGTGCTTTGGCCTGAGCGCGTCGAAGACAACCACCAGCACGCCCGCGGCGAAAATGAAGGCTCCGGCCGTCGAGATCAGGTTCAGCCAATCCCAGCCGATTTCGGCTGGATAGATGAAGACGCGCCGGGGCATGCCGCGCAGGCCGCTCAGATGCATGGGGAAGAAGGCGATGTTGAAGCCGCAGAACATCAGCCAGAAGGCGAGCCGCCCCAGCCGGTCGGAGAGCTTCTTCGCGTCGATCAGCGGATAGTAGTAATAGAGCCCGGCCACGACCGGGAAAAGCATGCCGCCGATCAGCACATAATGGAGGTGCGCGACGACAAAATACGTGTCGTGTGCCTGCCAGTCGAAGGGTGCGAGCGCCACCATGACGCCCGTCAGCCCGCCGATGACGAAGATGGCCAGTCCTCCGGCACCGAACAGCATCGGGGTCGAGAAAATCACCCGGCCAGCCAGCATGGTGGCGATGAAGACGAAGATCTGCACGCCCGTCGGGATCGCTACCGCCTCGGAGGCGGCCGAGAAGAAGGCCAGCGAGATCTGCGGCAGGCCTGTCGCAAACATGTGGTGTACCCACAGGCCGAAGGAGAGGAATCCCGTTCCCACTGCCGCTAGCACGATCCAGGAATAACCGACGATCGGACGCTGGGAAAAAGTCGGCACGATCATCGCCACCAGCGCGATGGCCGGCAGAAAGATGATGTAGACCTCCGGGTGGCCGAAGATCCAGAACAGATGCTGCCACAGTAGCGGGTCGCCGCCGCGCGCCGCATCGAAGAACGGCCAATCGAACATCCGTTCCATCTCGAACAAAAGGTCGCCGGCGATCAGCGGCGGGAAGGCGAACAGGATCATTCCCGCCACGATCAGCAGGTACCAGGCGAAGAGCGGCATCAGGTTGATGCGCATGCCCGGCGCACGGCATTTCATGATGCCGACGATGAGCTCGACGGCGGCAGCGATCGAGGCGACTTCGATGAAGGAAAGGCCGAGCAGCCAGATATCGGCGCCGATGCCGGACAACTCCTTGTCGGTGGCGAGCGGCGGATACATGAACCATCCCGAGGACGGCGCCGCATTGAAGAAGATCGAACCGCAGACGAAGATGCCGCCGAGGAAAAAGCTCCAAAAACTGAAGGCCCCGAGGCGCGGGAACGGCATCTCGCGCGCGCCCAGCATCGGCGGCAGGAGGAAAATCGCGACCGCCTCGAAGATCGGCACCGCAAACAGGAACATCATCACTGTGCCGTGCAGGGTGAAAGCCTGGTTGAAGAAGTCGGCCGACAGGAAGTCGTTGTCGGGCACGGCGAGTTGCAGGCGCATCAGCAGCGCGAGCGCGCCGGCGAACAGCATGAAGGTGAAGGCGGCCGAGCCGTACCAGAGGCCGATCTGGAAATTGTTCACCGAGGTCCAGTAGCGCCAGCCGGTCGGATTGGCCCACACGGTGCGCAGCCGCTCTTCCTGCGCCTTGTATTCTTCCCGCGAACGCTCCTTGACCGCAGCGCTCATCGCAGGCCTCTCAGCCAGGCGGTGATGGCGCGAATGTCGTCCGGCGGCAACATGTCGAAGGCCGGCATGCTGGAGCCGGGCTTGATCAGTTCGGGCCGGGCGATGAAGCGGGCGATGGCGTCTTCGGTGTTGGGCAGGATGCCGGCTCCGACGGTGACGCGGGAACCGATATGCGAAAGATCCGGGCCGATCATGCCGCGCGCATCTGTGCCCGCGACGAAATGGCAGGACCCGCAACCATGACGCAGGAACAGCGCGCTGCCGCTCGCGCCTGCGCTAGCCGCAGGAATTGCCTGGGCGGCCAGCCAGGACCGGAATGCTTCGGGCTCCATCGCCACGGCCGAGAACGCCATCAGCGCGTGAGACGTGCCGCAATATTCGGCGCAGGGTCCCCGGAAAACACCGGGTTTCGTGGCCTTGAGCGAAAGCCTGTTGGTGCGGCCGGGGATCATGTCCATCTTGCCGCCGAGCGGTGGGATCCAGAAGGAATGGATCACATCGGCGCTTTTCAGGGTCAATTCGACCCGCTCGCCGACCGGCAGCCTGATCTCGTTGGCCGAAACGACCGGCGGCCCCTGAGAAGGGTGGTAGACAACTTCCCACCAGAACTGCCTGCCGGTGATTTCGATCCGCAAAGCGGCTGAGCTCGCCTGTGCGAAGGGCCGAAGGCCAGGCATCAGCCACAATGCATAGGCGAGCAGGACACAAAGCATGACCGACGGGAAGACCACGCCGCCCCAAAGGATGATTCTGCTGGCAGACTTTTCGGCCAGCCTGCGGCGATTGAACAGGGCTGAATGAAGAAGCAGGCCGACCACGCCCAGCCACATGAGCGCGCCGCCGCTTAGCATTACCCAGAACAGGCCGGCTATCTGCTGCGCTTCCTCTCCCGCGGGCTCAAGTGCCGACCGGGCTCTGGCATAGCCGCTCGCGAGCAAAAAAGACGCAGCGGACAGGCTGAAATATTGACCCATTTCCAACCCCTCCGCGGTAAACCGGCGAGATGGGCGGAAGGTTCCGGGCAATTGAGCTTTCGAACTCAAGCTGCATTCGCCGCGGCTTTTGGGCAATTTTCAACGAGTGACGAAACAATTGCGCTCGATCCCCGTTTGCCCGTCATGGCGGGTATTGGGATTGCCCATGCTTAAGGAGGCGACGATGAGCGCAACCGGCTTGGAAGTTTTTGACAAAACCCTGCAAACAACACACATCTGGCTGGACGAGATCATGGCCGACCACGGGCCCGACAGGCGCGTTGCCTGGCATATGCTGGGCGCCGTTTTGCGCACCTTGCGAGACTGGCTGCAGATCGAATTGGCTGCCAATTTGGGAGCGGAGCTGCCGCTTCTCATACGCGGCGCCTACTATGATCGGTATCGGCCGCATCATCTGCCGACCAACAATCGTTCATTGGAGGAGTTTCTGCAGCGGGTGGCCGAGGAGATGAAATCCACTCGACCCGTGAATCCCGAGGATGCGACGAGATCCGTGTTCAAAGTTCTCGCCAAGCATGTCGACCTCGGCCAGTCGGCGAAAGTACGAGACGCTTTGCCGAAACACATCCAGGCGCTTTGGCCCGAAAGCGTCGGAGTGTAGCAGCAGCAAAGACAAAGGTCGGGGCTGCCGACACGATCCTCAACTGGTTCCGCCCCAGCCGGTCAGTCCCTCTGCTCGCGATACAGGCGCTCAGTCGCCCGATCGCTTTCTCTGCGTTCTGCCGGGCCGCGATCGCGCCGCGTGAGGAGGGCGTAGGCGATCAGGATCGCCAGCAATAGCGGGCCGCCAGCAACGACGATCAACCACATGTTGTTCTCGAACATGGAACATCTCCTTCACAAAACCGAGAGGAGGAGACCGTTCCTCCCTTCTGGTCCAGGACGGACAGCACGATGTTAGATCTCTTCAACCAAATGACCTGTGCCGCCAATTCAACCGTTGCGTTCGTATGTCCCCACCAATTCAGCTTCCTCCAGGACATGTTTTTTGGCTTCTTGCCAGATGCGCTCCACGCCCGCGGACCCCGGAATCGCGAGGCTCGGCGTGTCGAGCGCGGCAAGTCGGAAATGGTAATGATGGACGCCGTGCCCGATCGGCGGTTCAGGACCGTCATAGTAAGCGTTGCCGAAGTCGTTTGTGGCTTGCCTGAGCGCTGCGGGACCGGGCTTGCCACTCTCAGCGTCGGGCAGCTCGCCGACGTCAGGCGGGATGTTGAACACTGCCCAGTGACCGAAGGTTCCGTTCGGCGCATCGGGATCCCGCACGACGAGAACGAGGCTCTTCGCCTTAGCCGGCACACCCGACCATTTCAGCGGCGGGGACACGTTCTTTCCGTCACGGGTATATCTTTCCGGAATTTTTTCACCCTCGGCAAAGGCGGAACTGCTGAGCGTAAGCGGCATGGTTCATTCCTCCAAAAACGGCTTGTTCGCGGTGGGCTTGTGCTCGGCAAGCGCACTGATGGAGGAATGGACGTCCCTCGGAAACGTTCCATTGTGCGAACCATTGGCTGGCTGGTTTTCAGGCTTTGACGATATCTGTCTGGACCCCTAACATCTGGTCGCAGACTCACTACGTGTTGAGAGGGAACCACAAAGGCTTTCCGACAGTTGAATGAAGAGGCGACAGCAACCAGACCGGCCGGGGCGAGGATACCATGCGCGAGAACCACTCCGACGTCTTCGATCTGTTTTCGGAGATTTACACGAATGCGGCGCAGGAGGAGATAAGCATCCAGCAATATCTCCTCGCCTGCCGTGAGGATAAATCGATGTATGCCTCGGCGCCCGAACGGATGGTCGAGGCGATCGGCGAACCCACTCTGGTCGACACCAGCATGGATGAGCGGCTCGGCCGCATTTTCGCGAACAGAACAATCAAAGTGTACCCGTCCTTCGCCGAGTTTTATGGCATGGAGGACACGATCGAGCGTATCGCCGGCTATTTTCGCTACGCCTCTCAAGGGCTTGAGGAGCGCAAGCAGATTCTCTACCTGCTCGGCCCTGTCGGCGGCGGCAAGTCCTCGCTGGCCGAACGGCTGAAGAAGCTGATGGAGCAGCGTCCGATCTATACGCTGAAGGTCGGCGACCAGATCAGCCCGGTTTTCGAATCGCCGCTCGGGCTTTTCCACCCCGACCGCATGGCTGACCTTTTGGAGGACAAATACGGCATCGCGCGGCGCCGGCTGAACGGCCTGATCTCGCCGTGGGCGGCCAAGCGCCTCGATGAACTGTCCGGCGACATCTCCAAGTTCAGCGTCGTCAAGCTGATACCTTCGCGGCTGCGCCAGATCGGCATAGCCAAGACCGAGCCAGGCGATGAAAACAACCAGGACGTTTCGGCCCTGGTCGGCAAGGTCGACATACGACAACTCGAGCATTTCAGCCAATCCGATCCGGACGCCTATTCCTACAGCGGCGGCCTGAACCGGACCACGCAAGGGTTGCTTGAGTTCGTCGAGATGTTCAAGGCGCCGATCAAGGTCCTCCATCCGTTGCTGACCGCTACCCAGGAAGGCAGCTACAACGGCACGGAGAACTTTGGATCTTTCCCTTATCAAGGCATCGTCGTAGCCCATTCGAACGAATCGGAATGGCTGCAGTTCAAGAACAACAAGAACAATGAGGCGTTCCTCGACCGTATCCTGGTGGTCAAGGTGCCATATTGCCTGCGGGTCACCGAAGAACGGCAGATCTACGAAAAGTTGCTGCGCGAAAGCGAATTGGCCTCCAGTTCCTGCGCTCCGGAGGTGCTGGACATTCTCAGCCGGTTCACCGTATCGACGCGTCTGGCCGAGCACGACAATTCGCCGCTCTACACGAAGATGCGCGTTTATGACGGCGAAAACCTCAAGGACATAGATCCCAAGGCGAAGTCGGTTCAGGAATACCGCGATGCCGCTGGGGTCGACGAGGGCATGACCGGCGTCAGCACGCGCTTTGCTTTCAAGATCCTGTCGCAGACATTCAACTACGACACCAAGGAAGTGGCCGCCGATCCCGTGCATCTGATGTACATTCTGGAGGAGGCGATCAAGCGCGAGCAGTTCCCAAAGGAAACGGAAGCCGCCTATCTCGACTTTATAAAGTCTGAGCTCGCCCCGCGTTATGCCGAGTTCATCGGCCATGAGATCCAGAAGGCTTATCTGGAATCCTACAGCGAATACGGCCAGAACCTGTTCGATCGCTACATCGCCTACGCCGACGCCTGGATCGAGGATCAGGACTACAAAGACCCCGATACCGGCCAGATCCTCAATCGCGAGGTGCTGGACAACGAACTGTCGCAAGTCGAAAAGCCGGCCGGCATCGCCAATCCCAAGGATTTCCGCAACGAGGTCGTGAAGTTCACGTTGCGCGCGCGGGCCAGAAACCATGGCCGCAACCCGTCATGGACAAGCTATGAAAAGCTGCGCGAAGTCATCGAAAAGCGGATGTTCGGCCAGGTCGAGGATCTGCTCCCGGTGATCAGCTTCGGCTCCAAGCAGGACAGCGTGACGGAGAAGCGGCATACCGAGTTCGTGCATCGGATGGTCGAACGCGGTTACACCGAACGTCAGGTCCGCCGGCTGGTGGACTGGTACATGCGGGTGAACAAGGCGGGTTGAGCCCGGCCGGGATGGTTCCATGCCGATCTTCATCGATCGCCGACTGAACCCGAAGGACAAGAGCCTCGGCAACCGCCAGCGCTTCCTGAAGCGTGCGCGCGAGGAATTGAAGCGAAGCATCCGGGATCAGATCCGCACCGGCAAGATCGCGGATGTGGATGCCGAGCATGCCGTCTCCATGCCA
>NZ_SUEO01000242.1:9109-9367 GCF_004962925.1 Mesorhizobium sp.
ACATCCTGCCGGGCAACAAGCATTTCGCCCCAGGCGACCGGGTCCCCAAGCCCGGCCAGGGCGGCGGCGGCTCGTCTCCCGGGAAAACGATCTCGGAGGACGACTTTCGTTTCGTGCTCTCGCGCGAGGAGGTGCTCGATCTCTTCTTCGAGGATCTCGAACTTCCCGACATGGTCAAGCTCAACCTCAAGGAGATACTTGCTTTCAAGCCGCGCCGGGCTGGATTCGCCGCGACCGGTGCCCCGACCAACATCAATG
>NZ_SUEO01000243.1:0-5624 GCF_004962925.1 Mesorhizobium sp.
ACGCAGGAGGCACTGGAGCGCGGACTGGCGACGATCGAGAAGAACTATGCCGTCTCCGTCGTGCGCGGCTCGTTGACGGAAGAGGCTAAGCGCCTGCGGCTCGGACTGTTCAAAGGTTCCACCGCCTATGGCGACCTCGCCGATTGCGACTTGATCGTCGAGGCAGTGTTCGAGGAGATGGCGGTCAAGAAGCAGGTGTTCGGCAGGCTCGACGCAGTAGCCAAACCGGGCGCGATCCTCGCCACCAACACCTCTTATCTCGACATCAACGAAATTGCCGCCTCGACCTCGCGCCCGCAGGATGTGGTTGGCATGCATTTCTTTTCGCCGGCCAACGTCATGAAGCTGCTCGAGGTCGTACGGGCCGAGAAGACCGCGCCCGATGCGCTGGCGACAATCGTCGAACTGGCACGGCGGATCGGCAAGGTGCCGGTCGTCGTCGGCGTCTGCCACGGCTTCGTCGGCAACCGCATGCTGGCCGCGCGCGGTTCCGAATCCGAGGCGCTTTTGCTGGAAGGTGCAACGCCACAGCAGGTCGACCGGGTGTTCACCGATTTCGGCTGGCCGATGGGGCCGTTCCAGATGGGCGATCTCGCCGGCCTCGACATAGGCTGGCGCAACCGCAAGGCGCGCGGCCAGACGGCAATAATCGCCGACACACTGTGCGAACAGGGGCATTTCGGCCAGAAGACCGGCAGCGGCTTCTACCGCTACGAGAACGGCTCACGCACACCGGCTCCCAACCCAGAGGTCGAAGCGCTAATCCGCGACAAGGCCGCCGAAAAGGGCATCGCGTCGCGCACGATCGGCGCCGAGGAGATCATCGAGCGGACGCTCTATCCCATGGTCAATGAAGGGGCGAAGATCCTCGAGGAGAAAATTACCGCCCGCGCCTCCGATGTCGATGTCGTCTGGGTCAATGGCTATGGCTTTCCGGTAGGCAAGGGCGGGCCGATGTTCTGGGCCGGCCTCGAAGGGGTCGACAAGATCATTGGACGGCTGGACCACTGGCACGAGCGGACCGGCAAGGATGTCTTCAAGCCGGCGCCCCTGCTCAGACAGATGGCTGAAACCGGCTCCTGGGAAGGGGCTACCAGCTAAACTGCCCTGAGCGAGGCCAATTTCGAAACCGTGGACTACCGAATCCGAGCGTCCATGATCTCGACGAAACGCGCGAACAGACCAGCCTGCGACTTGATCTTGAGCTTGCGATAGATGTTGCGGCGGTGGACCTTTACGGTTCCCGGTACGATGCGCATCGCCCTGGCTATCGATTCCGTCGAATGGCCCTGAAGCACCAGATCGACGACATGCTTTTCGCGCGGCGTGAGCGAAAGGCTCTTCCAGATATGAGCACGCTCGAACTCGTTGGCCGGCGCAATCGCCTCGTCCTGCTTCGTCTTTGCCGGTTCGTCGGCCGGAAGGGCCGGCCAGCGCAGCCTGGTGAAACCGATCACCGCCGGCGCCATGTCGCGCAGCAACCTGGCATCGGCGGTTCCAAAGGGTCCCGAAGCATGCAGTCGCATCAGCGAGACCACCAGCGCGTCCTTTCCCGGCAGCGGCACGAAGAAGCCGACCTCTTCGGCCAGCTTGGTCTGGCTGTAGTAGGAGCGGTAATATTCGCTGGCATAGAAGCGGTCCGGCGCCAGCTCGCGCATGCGCCAAAAACCTTCCTTGCGCTCGACCGCCGCGTGGTGGAACGGGTCGAGCAGATAAGGCCCTTCCTGATAGAGCGCGACGAAGACGTGGCTTTCGGCCGGCGAGAACGTCTCGAACAGCAGCGGCGGGCGCGAAGCGCCGCGATAGCCGAAGATCACACAGTGATCGAAGCTGACATGCCGCCGGAGCCAGGCGACCATCGCCTTGCCGAAAAGCTCGCCGCTCGTCTCCCGTGTCGCAGCGATGAGCGCAGCGAGCTGATTGTATTCGTCGCCGCGCGATCCGCTCAATTTATACCCCTCTAAACGAGAAAATAGATCAAATATACCACCTGCGAGGTATATACTAGTCACCGTTGGCTCTGATAGCGTTTCGAAAATCGCCTTCGCTGGAGCCCGCAGCTTTGACCGCAGTGCCAGATATCGAGTTTCGCGGGGTCACCAAACGCTACGGCAGCGTGACCGCGGTGAGCGGCATCGATCTTGCCATCCCGCCGTCTGCGTTTGTCGCCTTGCTCGGGCCGTCCGGCTGCGGCAAGACAACCTGCCTGCGCATGATCGGCGGTTTTGAACAGCC
This sequence comes from Mesorhizobium sp., assembly GCF_004962925.1. Taxonomy (GTDB): domain Bacteria; phylum Pseudomonadota; class Alphaproteobacteria; order Rhizobiales; family Rhizobiaceae; genus Mesorhizobium. The sequence continues at coordinate 2,236 of NZ_SUEO01000243.1, forward strand.
AAGCGAAGGCGCGGTCTTCATCCGTGGCCGCGACATGGCCGGCACGCCGCCCTACCGGCGGCCGGTCAACATGGTGTTCCAGCAATATGCGCTGTTTCCGCATCTGGATGTCGAGGACAACATCGCCTACGGGCTGCGCCAGGCAAGGCCGCGGCTGTCGTCGCGGGAGATCAGCCTGAGGGCAGGCGAGGCGCTCGCCATGGTGCGGCTTGCCGGCTACGGCCGCCGCAAGATCCACGAGCTTTCCGGCGGCCAGCAGCAGCGTGTTGCCCTGGCGCGCGCGCTGGTCAACAAGCCGGCGGTGCTGCTGCTCGACGAGCCCCTGGCGGCGCTCGACAAGAAGCTGCGCACCGACATGCAGATAGAGTTGCAGAACCTGCAGCGTGAGATCGGCATCACCTTCGTCCTCGTCACGCACGACCAGGAAGAAGCACTGTCGATGAGCGATTTCGTCTGCGTCATGAATGGCGGGCGCATTGTCCAGCTCGGACAGCCAAGCGAAATCTACGACGAGCCCGCCGACCTGTTCGTCGCCGACTTCGTCGGCAAGACCAATCTCTTGAGCGGCAAGGTCGCCGGGCATTCGGGCAACCTCGTCGAGGTGGCACTTGCCAACGGCACTGTCATTGCCGCGCGCAAGCGGTCTTCGCTGCGGCAGGACGAAGCCGTTTCGGTCAGCCTGCGTCCTGAATCCCTAAGCCTCGGCGCGCCGGGAAGCGGCCGGCTCAACGGCATTGTCCGCAACCGGATCTTTCTGGGCTCGACCGCGGAATACGCGATCGAGGTAGGCGGTATCGGAACGCTGCTCGCCAAGGCCGATCACCTGATCGGCAGCGGAAACCTCTTCAAGCCGGGTGAACCCGTCGCCATCGGCTTTACAGCCGGAACGCCGCTCGCGTTCCCGGACCCCAAGAACAACGGGACCAACCAGAGGGAAAATAAACATGTCGAAATCATATCGTGACGGACTGCCGATAAGCCCCGAAAAATTCGTCGATCAATTGATGCGGCTCAAGCGCGGCTCGATCGGCCGCCGCGAGTTTCTAGGCCTCACCGGTCTTGGCATCGCAACGGCGGTGACGGCCCGCGAGCTCGGCATCATGCCCTCGCCGGCCTTCGCCCAGGAGGGTCTTGGCGACCGCATGTCGATCGCCACCTGGCCCAATTACCACGACCCGGCGACGTTCGAGAATTTCAAAGCCGAGACGGGGGTCGCCGTCGAGGTCAATGTGTTCGGCTCAAACGAGGAGATGCTGGCCAAGCTGCAGGCTGGCGCCTCGGGCTGGAGCCTGTTCGTGCCGACCAACTACACGATCTCCACCTACAAGAAGCTCGCCATCATCGAAGCGCTCGATATGGCCAAGCTATCGAATTTCGACGGCTCGCAAGAGGATCCGCGCTTTACCTCGGAAGGTACGATCGACGGGGCGACCTACGCTGTGCCGAAGAACTGGGGCACCACCGGATTTGCCGTCAACACCAAGAAGCTGACCAAGCCGATGACGAGCTGGAAGGAATTCTGGGACACGGCCATGACGGAGGGCGACGGCCGCACCATGGTCCATGACTACCAGCTCACCACGATCGGCAATGCGCTGAAATATTACGGCTTCTCGTTCAACTCGCTGAAGCCGGACGAACTCGCCAAGGCCGAGGAATTGCTGCTGAAGGTCAAGCCGCATCTGTTTGCGGTTTCCAGCGATTATCAGCCGTCAATGCGTGCCGGTGACGCCTGGATGACGATGTGCTGGACCAATGACGGGGCGCAGCTCCACCGCGACATTCCCGAGATCGCCTATGTGCTTGGCAAGGAGGGCGGCGAGATCTGGACCGACTTCTATGCCATTCCGAAGGACGCGCCCAACAAGCCTGCCGGCTATGCCCTGCTCAACTACCTGATGGACCCGAAAGTCGCGGTCAAGGAGCACCTGGCCAATGGTGCGCCTTCCACCGACGCGCGGGTCAACGCGCTGCTGCCCAAGGAGGTGCTGGAGAATCCGATCCTCTACCCGGCGGCGGAACTGTTGACTCCGTTGGAATTCGGCGCGGCTGCGACGCTGACCGATCCGGGCCGGGCCGAACTGATGGCCCGCTTCAAGTCGGCTTGAACCGGCCATAGGCCCGATGCAGGCAACTCACCCGGCGGGCAGATGTCCGCCGGCACCGGGGCGGTTTTTCAATGCGCAGCAATGTCCTTCGTCATAATCTGCTGACCGCGCTGCTGCTCGGTCCCGCAACCGCGTGGCTGGTGGTGTTTCTGGTCCTGCCGTTCGTCGCGATCGCCGTCTTCAGCGTTGGCGAGCGGGCGCCTGAAGGCGGCTATCAGGCCGCTTTCACCTTTGCGCAATATGCCAATCTTCCGGCACGGGCGACTGCCTTCTGGAACACCATGGTGCTGGCGCCGGCAGGCGCCTTGGCCTGTCTGCTCGTCGCCTATCCGGTCGCCTATTACCTCGCTTTGCGCGCGCCGGAGCGGTGGCGGCTGATCCTGCTTGCGCTTGTCGTCATTCCGTTCTGGACCAGTCTGCTGATGCGAACCTACGCCTGGATGTATGTTTTGGGCGGACGCGGCATCCCGGCATTGCTGACCTATGTCGGGTTTGAAGATGTGCGGCTGATCAACACGCCGGGCGCGGTTCTGCTCGGCATCGTCTACGGCTATCTGCCGCTGATGATCCTGCCGATCTATGTCAGCCTCGAGCGGCTCGATCGCCGGCTGCTGGAAGCCTCCGCCGATCTTGGCGCGACGCCGATGTCGACATTCCTAGGTGTGACGCTGCGGCTGTCGCTGCCGGGTGTGATGACCGGCTTCTCGCTGGTCATGATCCTGCTGCTTGGCGAGTACCTGATCCCGACGCTGCTCGGTGGCGGCAAGGTCTTCTTCATCGGTAACGCGCTAGTCGATCTGTTTCTGCAATCGCGCAACTGGCCGTTTGGATCGGCAATCGCCATCACGCTGGTTCTGGTTTCGGTGGTGGTGCTGCTTGCCGCCAACCGCCTTTCGACCCGCCTTTCGGGTGCCCGCCGGGTGGACCTGATCTGATGCGCGCCTTCGTCATAGCCGTCTTTGCATTTCTCTACCTGCCGATCGCGCTGGTGGTGCTGTTCTCCTTCAATGCGGGCCGCCACGCCAGCGAGCTCACCGGCTTCTCGGTGCAATGGTATGGCAAGGCGCTGTCGAACCCGTTCCTGGTCGAGGCACTGAAGAACAGCCTGTTCATCGCCACCACCAGCGCCTTGCTCGCAGCACTCTGCGGCACGGCGGCAGCGCTTGGCCTGGCGCGTGTCGGCGCGCGGACACGAGCCATCTTCGACGCACTTCTCGGCGCTGCGATCGTCGTTCCGGGCGTCGTCATCGGCATCTCGACGCTTGTCGCGCTCGTCCAGCT
>NZ_SUEO01000243.1:5634-8230 GCF_004962925.1 Mesorhizobium sp.
CTATTTGGGGTCGTCAATCCCTTTCTCGCTTCGCTGTGGTCGAACGACCAGCCGCCACGCCTGGCGCTCGGCTACGGCTCTATCATCGCCGCGCATGGCCTGTTTTCGATGGCGCTGGTGGCGATGATCGTCGGCACACGCCTTGGCAGCCTCGACCGCAATCTGGTCGAGGCCTCGAGTGATCTTTACGCCACCCCGCTGACGACATTCCGCTCGATCGTGTTGCCGCAGATCATGCCGGCGGTGATCGCCGGCTTCCTGCTCGCCTTCACCTTCTCCTTCGACGATTTCATCGTCGCCTTCTTCGTCGCCGGCGCACAGACGACGTTGCCGATCTATGTCTTTGCCTCAATCCGGCGCGGCGTGACGCCCGAAATCAACGCCATCGCGACGATCGTCCTCGTCGCCTCCGTTCTGCTTGTGGTGCTTGCCCAATGGCAATTGCGCCAACGCAAACCGTCAAACTGAAAGTCGCATCATGATTTTGAGAGATCGTATCGCCGTGGTGACCGGCGCCGGGTCAGGCATCGGGCGTGCCGGCGCCATGATCATGGCCAGGGAGGGCGCGGTGGTGGTGATCGCCGACAGGGATCAGGCTGCCGGCGAAGCAACGGCCTCCGACATCCGTGCAGCCGGCGGCCGGGCTGAGGCGGTCGCGACCGATGTCGGCGACGACGCGGCGGTCGAGCAGCTCATCGCTGGCACACTGGGCAAACATGGTCGGATCGACATCCTGCACAACCACGCCGGAGTCCAGGTCGGTGGCACGCTGACCGAAGTCGGCGTCGACGGCATGGATGCCTCGTGGCGGATCAACGTGCGGGCGCAGTTCCTCGCGGCCAGGCTCGTCATGCCGTCGATGATCGAACAGGGCGGCGGTGTGATCCTGAATACCGCCTCGAATTCGGGTGTGTTCTACGACCGCGAGATGATCGCCTACGCAACCTCAAAGCATGCCGTGGTGGCGATGACCCGGCAAATGTCGCTCGACTATGCCCGGCACAATGTGCGCGTCAACGCGCTCTGTCCGGGCTGGGTCGACACGCCCTTCAACGAGCCGTTCATCGCCCAGATGGGCGGGCGGGACGCGATCGAACGCTACGTCCGTACCAAGATTCCCATGCAGCGCTGGGCCGCGGCGGAAGAGATAGCCGAAGCGATCCTGTTCCTCGTCTCCGATCGTTCGTCCTTCATGACCGGCCAGGCTTTGGTGATCGACGGCGGCGAGAGCATCGGCTGACGCAGCCGTTCATATCTCATACGTGCTTGCGTCCGCCGGCCTCGCGGAACCAGCTGTCGGGATAGGGATACCACCAGTCCTGGATCGCTGGCTTGTGGTCGATGATGACCATCTTCGAGCGGCGGAAGGCATCCAGCCCCTGGCGCCCAAGTTCGCGGCCGAGGCCCGACGCCTTCCAGCCGCCGAACGGCAGGGCGTCATTGTCGATCAGCGGATTGTTGACCCAGACCATGCCGGCCTCGAGCCGCTCGGCGGCCCCATGCGCTTCGGCAAGATCGGTGGTGAAAACCGAGGCGCCGAGCCCGAACGGACTGTCATTGGCAAGCTCTATCGCCTCGTCGAAATCCTTGACCCGGCAGATCGCGGCGACCGGTCCGAAACACTCTTCACGCACGATCGCCATATCCGGGGTGACGCCGGTCAGGATCGTTGGTTCGTAGAACCAGCCGGTGTTGTGCGCCGGCGGAATGCGCCCGCCGGTGACCGCCTTGGCGCCATTGCGCACTGCATCGTCGACCAGCCGCATGACTTTCGCCCGCGCCGCCTCGCTGACCAGCGGCCCGATCTCGGTCTTGTCGAGGCCGTTGCCGATGCGCAGCGCACGTGTCTTCTCAGCAAACAGCTCGACAAAGCTGTCGTGAACGGCATCGACCACGAAGAACCGTTCGGCCGAGGTGCAGACCTGGCCCGTAAGATGGAACGCGGCAGTGACGCTGCCGGCCGCCGCCACGTCCAGCGGGGCGTGTTGGCTGATGATCAGCGGATCGCTGCCGCCGGCCTCGATAACGCAAGGCTTCATCCGCTCGGCGCAGGCGACGGCGACGGCCTTGCCGGCGGCGACCGAACCGGTGAAGGCGACGGCATGGGTGCGGTCGGAGGCGATCAGCGCCTGCGCGGTGGCCGCCCCGCCGGGCAGGCAGGAGACCAGACCTTCCGGCAGGGAGCGGAACACCTTGATATAGTCCAGCGTCGACAATGTCGTCGCTTCGGCCGGCTTGATCACGCAGGCATTGCCGGCGGCAAGCGAGGCGGAGACGGTCCAGCACATCAGCAGGATCGGGAAATTGTAGGGCATGATATGCACGGACGTGCCGTAAGGCTCGTAGCGCGCATACTGGAACGAACCGGCCTGCGTCGTGCCGGCGATCTTGCCGGCGTCGTCACGCGCCATTTCGGCGTAGTAGCGGAAGATCGGCGCGCAATTGGCGATCTCGCCGATGGCTTCCGGATAGGGCTTGCCCATCTCGCGCACCATCAGCTCGGCGCAACGTGTGAAGTCGGCCGCCTCGATGGCGTTGGCGACTGCGTGCAGCTGCCTGGCACGGCTCTTGGCGTCGAGTTTTTTCCAAGCGGCTT
>NZ_SUEO01000243.1:8240-9245 GCF_004962925.1 Mesorhizobium sp.
GTCGCCGCGGTGAGCACGGCGTCGACCTCGCCGTCGGTTGCAGCCGCGATCGCGCCGACGGTTTCCAGCGTCGCCGGGTCGATCACCGGCTTTCTTGTGCCGGCCATCGGCCGGTAATCCGGATTGACGAAGAAAGCCGGTCGATCAGCGGAGAATTCCATGGTCTTCCTTTCAAGCCCGCTCAGCGGATCATGTAGACTTTCTTGATGGTCTCATGGACGGTGCAGACGCCTTTCCAGTCCTGCGGAAAGAACGCTGCGGTGTCCGGTTCGATCTCGATCACCTCGCCGGATTCGTGGACATAGGTGCAGCGACCCTCGAGGAAATGGCAGAACTCGTCGCGGGTGACGTGGCAGCGCCATTTGCCTGGGGTGCAGACCCACAGCCCGCATTCGGAGCGGCCCTCCGGCCCCTTGTGCAGCAGCTTGCCCGAGGTGCGGGATTCGCCCTCGATCATGGTGGGGATGACGCCCCAGTCGACGAGGTCGGTGAGGGCGAGCGGCGATTTCATGATCGGCGTTGGCATGTCGTGAAGCTCCAGTGCGGCAGGTTTGAGTCAGGCCAGCATGTAGACGTTGCGGATGGTCTCGTGGACGGTGCACTCACCGGTCCAGCCGGCCGGGAACATGACCACCGTGGCGGCGGAGACTTCGATGACCTCGCCGTCGTCCGACCTGTAGGTCGCGCGGCCGGCAACGAAATGGCACAATTCGTCGCGCGGGATACTCAGCCGCCAGCGGCCGGGCGTGCAGACCCAGATGCCGGATTCCGGCTGGTTGTTCGGCCCCTTGTGGACGAGCCTGCCAGTAGAGTGCGAAGCGCCTTCCAGCGCATCCGGCTGGGCGCCCCAATCGACGAGGTCGGTTCGGGTCGAGGCCTGGTGGAGATGTGGTGCTGAGGAGGTCATGCGGGTGCTCCGCTGGTGCGACGCATGACTTCGCGATGGTCTCGCTCTACGGCGCCCCCCTCTGTCCTGCCGGACATCTCCCCCACTTGGGGGGAGAT
>NZ_SUEO01000244.1 GCF_004962925.1 Mesorhizobium sp.
ACCAGATAGTCGTCGGCCCCGGTCGAGAGGCCGCGCACCCGGTCGCTTTCCTCGCCGCGCGCGGTCAGCATGATGATCGGCAGCCGCTCGGTTTCGGGGCGCACCCGAAGGCGACGGCAAAGCTCGATGCCCGAAACCGCCGGCACCATCCAGTCGAGCACCAGAAGATCGGGCACGTTTTCCTGCAGCCGGATTTCGGCCTCGTCGCCGCGCGTCACCACCTCAACTTGATAGCCTTCGGATTCCAGATTGTAGCGAAGGAGGACGCCCAGCGGCTCTTCGTCCTCCACCACCATGATGCGCGGCGCGATCATCGGCCGGTTACCCCTGTCATGTCGCCGACGCCGACATCGTCGTTTCGTCGAGCTTCGGGCGACCCGCCGGCAATTGCTGCCCGGTCACGACATAGTAGGCGTTTTCGGCAATGTTGGTGACATGATCGCCGATACGCTCGAGATTCTTGGCGCAGAACAGAAGATGCGTGCAGGCGGTGATGTTGCGCGGGTCCTCCATCATGTAGGTCAGGAGTTCGCGAAAAACCGCCGTGTATTTCACGTCGATCTTCTCGTCGGCGGCGCGCAGTTCTTTCAACGCGCCGGCGTTGCTCGACACATAGTGCTCGACCACGCCGCGGAGTTGCTCGAGAACGAGATCCGCCATCGCGTCGATACCGTGCGAGAGATTACGCGGCGTGGCGCTCTGGCCGACGGCGCTGACCCGCTTGGCTATGTTCTTGGCCAGGTCGCCGATGCGCTCGAGATCGCCGGCCATCCGGATTGCGCCAACCACTGCGCGCAGATCTTGCGCCATCGGCTGCCGCTTGGCGATCAGCGTGATCGCGCTATCGTCGAGTTCACGCTGCCGCGCATCCATGATGGCGTCATCCGAGACGACGCGCTGCGCCATCGCATTGTCTGACGCAAGCAACGCGCGGATCGAGGCTGCGACCATCGCCGCGGCAAGCTCGTCCATGTCGCGGATCAGCCTGTCGATGTGCTCCAGTTCCTCGTCGAAAGATGCGACGGTATGTTCACCCATGATACTGTCCTCGTGTTCGAAATTCGCCGGACCGCTTAGCCGAACCGGCCGGTGATGTAATCCTGGGTGCGCTTGTCGTCTGGGTTGGTGAACATCTTGTCGGTCGCGCCCTCCTCGACCAGATAGCCGAGATGGAACATCGCCGTGCGCTGCGACACGCGCGCTGCCTGCTGCATCGAATGGGTGACGATGACGATCGTGTAGTTCTGGCGCAGTTCGTCAATCAGCTCCTCGACACGGGCGGTGGCGATCGGATCGAGCGCCGAACACGGCTCGTCCATCAGGATCACTTCCGGCGACACAGCGATGGCGCGCGCAATGCATAGACGCTGCTGCTGGCCACCGGAAAGGCCAGTGCCCGACTCGAGCAGCCGATCCTTGACCTCGTTGAACAGGCCGGCCTTCTTCAGGCTCGATTCGACGATACCGTCCAACTCCGCCTTGCTCCTGGCCAGTCCGTGAATGCGCGGACCGTAGGCGACGTTTTCGTAGATCGACTTCGGAAACGGGTTCGGCTTCTGGAACACCATGCCGACGCGAGCCCGCAGCTCGACGACATCGATTTTCGGGTCGTAGACATCTTCGTTGTCGAGCGTGATCTTGCCGCTCACCCGCGCGATGTCGATCGTGTCGTTCATTCGGTTCAGGCAACGCAGAAAGGTCGACTTGCCGCAGCCGGACGGACCGATGAGCGCCGTCACCTGGTTCTCGCGGACATCGAGATCCACGTCGAACAGGGCTCGCTTCTCGCCGTAATGAACAGAGACCTTTTCGCCCTTCATCTTGATCGAAGGTTCGTTGGTTCCGGTACTCAGTTTCTGTTCGACGCTGGCTTCCGTCATGATGTTCATATCCTCTACTCCTTACCAGCGCCGCTCGAAGCGCCTGCGCAGTATCACCGCGATGGCATTCATGATGACCAAAAACACCAGCAAAATCAAAATCGCCGCCGAAGTCTTCTGCTGGAACCCAGCTTCCGGAAAGTCGGCCCACATGAATATCTGCACCGGCAGGATCGTTGCGGGATCGGTGAAGCCGCCGGGAATGTCGACGATGAAGGCGACCATGCCGATCATCAGCAACGGCGCGGTTTCGCCCAGCGCATGCGCCATTCCGAGAATGGTACCGGTCATGATACCCGGCATCGCGAGCGGCAGGACGTGATGGAATACGGTCTGGACCTTGGACGCCCCGATGCCAAGCGCCGCCTCGCGGATCGACGGTGGCACGGCGCGTAGCGAAGCGCGTGAGGCGATAATGATGATCGGCAGGGTCATCAGCGCCAGCACCATGCCGCCGACCACCGGGGCCGAGCGCGGCAGGCCGAAGAAATTCAGGAATACGGCAAGTCCAAGCAGGCCGAAGACGATCGAAGGCACCGCCGCAAGGTTGTTGATATTCACTTCGATGATCGTCGTCAGCCGGTTCTTGGGCGCAAATTCCTCAAGATAGATCGCCGCCGAAACGCCGATCGGGAAGGCGATGGCGAGCGTTACGATCATGGTCAGGAACGATCCGACGACCGCGCCCCAGACTCCGGCCAGTTCCGGCTCGCGGCTTGCTCCGGTGAAGAAGAAGATCGAGTTGAACCGGCTTTCGATCAGGCCGGCGCTCTTCAGCGTATCGAGCCAGACGATCACCTTGTCCGAAATCTTTCGCGATGCTTCCGGCGTGTCGATGACGCGCAGGAATGCCTGGCCGCTCGCGGCTGGCGCCGTGCTGTCCAGCGCCTCGATCACCGTGCCCTTTGCGACCGCCGTTCCGTTGGCCCCAGGCGACAGCGCGGTCAGCTTGACCGTGCCGCTGTTGAACGCGACCAGCAGCGACGACGCGCCGCTCGTCAGCGTAAGCATGCCGTTTTCGCCCTCGGTCGCACCATGGCCGCGCGCCAGCGCCAGCATGGCAGCGTCGCCGAAGGTCAGATCGATGTCGCCGCTGGTTTGCGAAGGCGTGACGCTTGTCGAAATCGCTTCGTCCGAACCAACATCGGCAAGCAAACCCTTGAGATAAAGATCGGCAAAATCGTCAAGTGGAACCGCATAGTCCACCGTTTTTCCGAGCATCCCCGGATCAGCAGCGATATCTTTGCGCAGGAACACGCCTGTGCCCGTGGAAATCAGTCCGCGCAGCAGGCGCTTGTCCTGACGGCTCGTCACATCCGGAAATTTTGCCGTAAGCGCTTCCTGGGCGATGGCGTCGTAGTTGACGGCATCGAGTTTGGCCGGGTCGACCTTGGCCGCCGAAAGATCGATCGGCAGCGTCAGATAGTTCTGCCGCAGCGCCGGGATCGCCTGCGTGACGATCGTCGACAGGAGCAGCAGAAGGAAGAGGCCGGCCAACGCGACGGCTGCGGCGCCAAGCCATTTGAACCACGTTTCCGCGCGGTAACGACCCTTTAGCCGCGCCTTCGCGGCATCGTCGGTATGAATACTGACCGGCCGTCCGACGGCGCCGAATGACGAGATCGCATCAGTCATATTGCTCTCGGTATTTCTGGACGACGCGCAAAGCGACGATGTTGAGGGTAAGTGTGATGCAGAACAGCACCAGGCCGAGCGCGAAGGCTGCAAGCGTCTTGGCGCTGTCGAATTCCTGATCGCCCACAAGCAGCGTCACGATCTGCACCGTCACGGTGGTCACCGCTTCGAGCGGGTTGGCCGTAAGATTTGCCGCCAGCCCCGCGGCCATGACCACGATCATTGTTTCACCGATTGCGCGGCTGACTGCGAGCAGCATCGCCGAAACGATGCCCGGAAGGGCCGCGGGAAGGATCACTTTGCGGATGGTTTCAGACTTGGTCGCGCCGAGGCCGGCGGAACCGTCTCTCAGGGATTGCGGGACAGCGTTGATCACATCATCGGAAAGCGAGGAAACGAAGGGAATGATCATGATGCCCATGACCACGCCTGCGGCGAGCGCGGATTCGGACGCAACGTTGAGGCCCAGGCTTTCGCCCATACTGCGGAAGTAGGGCGCAACCGTCAGCGCGGCGAAGAAGCCGTAGACGACCGTCGGAATGCCTGCAAGGATTTCCAGTACCGGCTTTGCGACCGCACGGACGCTTTTGGAGGCGTAGTCCGAAAGATAGATCGCAGCCATCAGCCCGATAGGCGCAGCCACTAGCATGGCAATGAAGGTGATGAGCAACGTGCCGGCAAAGAGCGGCACCATGCCAAAAATGTCCTGGTTGACCGCCCCGGCTTCCGCGCCGGCGCCGGTGAAGGCGCTCTGCGGCGACCAATGCGTGCCGAACAGGAATTTATAAAGCGGCACCTGTTGGAAGAACCGCAAGGATTCGAAGATGAGCGACAAGACGATACCGATCGTCGTCAGGATTGCGACCGCCGAACAGGTGATCAAGAATGCGCGAAGAACGCGCTCGACCACGTGGCGCGCCCGGTAGGCCTGTGCGATTCGCGAATAGGCCCAGTAAAATCCGGACGCGGAAAGCATGAGCGCGATGGCCCAGATGATCCAGGCGCTGGTCGCATGGATCGATTTGTAGACGGCCGCGGCCGCTTCTTTCGTGGGATCGGCGAAGCCGACAAGGCCGCCAAAGGCCATCGCATGGGCGTCGCGGATGAAAGCTTCTACCTGCGGAACGCCCATTCCCGACAGCTCGGCTGAGAAGCGGTCGGCGATGATCGACGATTCAATTCCCGGCGTCACCATCGACCACAACACGATCGCAAGCAGCGCGGGACCGGCAGCAAAAAGAGCCAGAAACATGCCATGTTGGCCAGGCAGCGAATGCAGCCGCGCGACGTCGCCATTGACACTGGCGATGGCGCGCGTCCGGCCGATCCAATAGGCCGCAGCAGCCAGAACTAACAGAAGAACAACGAGATAACCGACCATGATTCAGGACGTCCCCTCGACCGCCGGCCATTCACCGGCTCAAAGCACGGGACGTTGGTCCCGCGCTTTGTGCTTTAGAGCATGAGGGTCAGAGCGGATATTTGCCCGGACCCCGAAAAAATCAGGAGCCCATGCCCTTCAGGGCCTTGGCGTTTTCGGCCCACGTGGCGCGCTCGGCGTCCGGCAGCGGGATCAGGCCCTTGTCGGCCAGATAACCTTCGGGACCCCAGGCAGCGTCCGAGGTGTACTCGGCGATGAACTCTTGCATGCCGGGGATGACGCCGACATGCTCTTTCTTGGCATAGATGTAGAGCGAGCGGGAAACGCCGTACTTGCCGGATGCGATGTCCTCGAAGGTTGGCTCGACGCCGTCGACCTTGTGGCCCTGCAGCTTGTCGGCATTCTGGTCAAGGAACGAGAAACCAAAGATGCCGAAGGCATTGACGTTGGCTTCCAGCTTCTGGACAATCAGATTGTCGTTTTCGCCGGCCTCGACAAAAGCGCCGTCTTCGCGGGTTTCGCCGCAGCCCTTTTCATTAGCCGTCTTCACTTCTTCCTGGCAGGCCTTATCCATGACGAGTTCAACGAACGCGTCGCGCGTGCCAGACGTGGGCGGCGGGCCAAGCACCTCGATCTTTGTCGCGGGAAGCGACGCATCGACATCCGACCAGTTCTTGTAGGGATTGGCGACGACCTTGCCGTCAACAGCGACGTTCTTGGCGAGTGCCTTGAAAATCTGTTCCTTGGTCAGATCAACGACAGTCCCTGCCTTCGAGTTGGCGAGCACGATGCCGTCGAAGCCGATCTTGATCTCGACCGGTGTCACGCCGTTTGCCTTGCAGGTTTCAAGTTCGCTGTCCTTGATGGCGCGCGAGGCATTGGTGAAGTCAGGGGTATTTTCGCCGACGCCTTGGCAAAACAGCTTCATGCCGCCGCCGGTGCCGGTCGATTCGACGACCGGGGTCTTGATCTGTCCGCTCTGGCCGAGCTTTTCGGCGACAGCCGTCGTGAAGGGGAACACCGTGGACGAACCGACGATTTGAATCTGGTCGCGCGCGGCGGCATAACCAGCCGACGCGGCGAGCGCAAGCGCCGCGGCCGACGCCGTAAGGAGGAATTTCTTCATGTGGCCTGCTCCTGTTCGGAATATGGTCTCTCGGCGCCATTCCTTCGGCGCCCGCTGAGGCCAATAGCCCCCGATTATAACAGTCGCATGACAGTTTGATGTCAGCCCGGTAACGCCGCACAGCCATGTTGAAAGGGAAGGGCCGCGGGTCTCACCGGCACGGCCGTGGTTTGCCGCTGGAATCAGCAGCTTGCACGATTCCAGCCGGCATTTCCCTTCGACAGGTGACGCAAATTTGCGCCGAAAAAGAAAATCCGGGCGGGAGCGCGTTGCATGCGGCCAAAGGAGGTCATGGCCGCGCCATCGCCGAAACAGGTCCGTTGGGGTAAATCTGACCCTGTTTCTTGCCGGCGGTCGCTGCTCCCGCCCGTAACTGGAGGGCGGAACTCGAATGTGCTTATTGTCCCAACCTGGCGCACGCTTTGGTATGGTGCGATCGCACCATAGTCTCGTCCGCAACGCGTCGCCGAATCTCAGCTGAATTTCTTACAGCCCGGCCGGATGCCTACCCGCGTTGCGCTGGATTTCGCCGTCCGCGCCGAGCCAGCGTTCGACCTTTTCGAGCAAGGCCCTGGGGCTGATGGGCTTGGGCAGATAATCGTCCATGCCCGCCTCCAGGCATCGTTCGCGATCACCCTTCAGCGCATGCGCGGTGACGCCGACGATCGGGACATGCGAGCCGGTCTCTTCTTCCAGCCGGCGAATTGCGGCGGTCGCTTCGTGGCCGTTCATCTCAGGCATCGAAACATCCATCAGGATCATGCGCGGATTGAGCCTGCCGAAGGCATCGAGCGCTTTGCGGCCATTGCCGACGATCTCGAAGCCGTAGCCGGTCTCGCCGAGAATCTGCGTGAAAACCATCTGGTTCACCTCGTTGTCTTCGGCAACGAGGACATCCAGCCGACGCCCGGTGCCCGCCGGCGTGCTGGTGCGAGGACGAACCGGTGGCGGCTGCAGCAGCGCCCGCCCGGGCGCGGCTCCGTATACGGGCAGCGGCGGTTGCACCGGCGATGACTGCGACATGTCGTTCTCGGAACCGCCGGCCGGCGGCGCGCCCGTGCCCATCGTGTTGTGGCGGTGCCGCTGGATTGTGGCAACCAGCGTTTCCAGCAGCACCGAAGAGCGCGCCGGCTTGATCAACTGGGCGTCGATGTCAAGATCATGGTAGCCGGTGTTGGCCAGCGACTGGTCGACGGATGTCAGCATGATGATGGGCGTCTCGGCGAGACCGGCAGTGGTGCGCACGAGCCGGGCCATCTCAGCCCCATTCATGCCGGGCATCTGATAGTCGAGCACGACACAGTCGACCGGCACGCTATAGGCAGCGGCGGCGATGAGCACTTTAAGCCCCTCGGCGCCGCTTTCGGCTGCGCAGGAGTCGAAGGTCCATGAAGTCATCTGCTCGGTCAGGATCGAACGGTTGACGGCATTGTCGTCGACGATCAGCACCCGCGCGCCGGTCACGTCCACGGGCGTGATGCGTTGCCTGGTCGACTGCCCGGCGCTTGGCAGCGTCACGGTGAACCAGAAGGTCGAGCCTCTGCCCTCGGCACTGTCGACGCCGATCTCGCCGCCCATGAGGTCGACCAGCCGCGAGGTGATGGCGAGGCCGAGCCCGGTGCCTTCGTGCCGCCTCGTCGACGAAGTGTCGACCTGGCTGAATTTCTCGAAGACAAGCTTCAGCTTGTCCTGCGGAATGCCTATGCCCGTATCGGTCACCGAGATGGTGAGCTTCGTTCCGGCCGGACCCCTTTCACCGGTCACGTCGACCAGCACGTAGCCTTCGTCGGTGAACTTCACCGCATTGCCGAGCAAGTTGGTGACGATCTGTCTGACACGGCCGACATCGCCGACGAACAGGCTTTCGAGGCCGGGTTCGACGCGCACGATGAGCTCGAGATCCTTTTCCTTGGCGCGTGTCGACACCAGCGTCGCCACGTCCTCGATCGCCTCGGAAAGGTTGAAGGGCGCTGGGTCGAGCACGAGTTGGCCGGCATCGATCTTGGAGAAATCCAGGATGTCGTTGATGATGGTAAGCAGCGCGTTTCCCGATTTTACGATGATGTCGGTGAAGGTCTTCTGCTTCGGGTCGAGATCCGATTTGGCAAGGAGTTCGGCCATGCCGAGCACGCCGTTCATTGGCGTGCGGATCTCGTGGCTCATATTGGCCAGGAATTCCGACTTGGCGCGATCGGCGAGCACGGCCCGCTGCCGCGCTTCGCGCAGTTCGGCCTCGCGCTGCTTCAGCTCGGTGATGTCGGTGGTCGAGCCGATCAGATAGAGCGAGCCGTCGGAAGCGATCATTGCGCCCTTGCGGGCGAACTGATGGCGGACGCTGCCGTCGGCCAGCGTTGCGGTCTCCTCCATCTCCTGGGTTTCACCGCTGCGCAGCACGGCAAGGTCGCCCTTTGCGTAGGCCTCGCCGTCCGGTCCGAAAATCTCGATGTCGGTCTTGCCGATCGCCTCTTCCTTGCTGAAGCCGGTGAGATCGCACCAGCCCTTGTTGACGTAGTACAATTTAAGGTCCGAACGCTTGGCGTAGATCGACACCGGCACATTGTCGATGAGGCTGCGGAACATCTCATTCACGCGCATGCTGTCGTGCAATGCCTTTTCGCGCCTCTTGATCTCGGAAATGTCGACACGCACGCCAATGAACGTGCCGTCGTCAGTCCGCATGTCGTGTACCTGATACCAGCGGCCATCGGGATTGACGCGTTCGAAGGACGCGTTGGGCAAGCGGTAGCGGGCCAACATGCCGTCGACCCATCGGTCGGGGTCGCTGTCGTAGAGACGGTCGAGCTCGATATCGCCGCTGAGCCGGAAATAGCCGACCGAATGGCCGAGGGCCAGCGCCTCGCGAAACGTGCGGCCGGCCTGCCACGCCGGCTTCAGCGCCGGCAGCGTGTCGTGCAGCTTGCGGTTGGCAAAGACGAAATTGTCCTCGCGGTCGTAGATAAGGACGCCGGCAGGCAGCGAGTCCAGAACCGTGGCGAGTTGCCTGCGCGCATCCTCGGCCTCGGTCTCGCGGCGCTTCATGTCGGTGACGAAGGTTTTCCGTTCGAGATCGGCCAGAGGTTGCGTAGTCTCGC
>NZ_SUEO01000245.1:0-1162 GCF_004962925.1 Mesorhizobium sp.
GATCGGCCGCGCCGCCTCGTTCGAGCCGTCGGTGCTGATTATGGATGAGCCTACGGCAGCGCTTGCCGTCGCCGAGGTCGAGGCTGTGC
The DNA here is from genome assembly GCF_004962925.1 of Mesorhizobium sp. Classification (GTDB taxonomy): domain Bacteria; phylum Pseudomonadota; class Alphaproteobacteria; order Rhizobiales; family Rhizobiaceae; genus Mesorhizobium. The sequence continues at coordinate 90 of NZ_SUEO01000245.1, forward strand.
TGGACCTGATCCGCACCGTGAGCGCCCGCGGCGTCAGCGTCATTCTGATCACCCACCGCCTTCAGGATCTGTTCCTCGTATGCGACCGCATTCAGGTCATGTACGAAGGACGCAACGTCGCCGAACGGCTGATCGGCGAAACCAATATCGAGGATGTCGTCAACCTGATCGTGGGCCGCAAGTTCAACGCTCGTTCGGCCACCAACGCCCATCGCGATGGAGCGCCAGCATGAGCGACGTGACTTCGACCCACTCCGCTCAATCTCGAAGGGTCCGCGAAGGCACATGGCGGGATGCGGTGCTCGCCAATGGCAGTGTCGTGTCGATTGCGCTGTTCTTTCTGGCCGTTTGCGTCATCTTCTCGGTGGCGACGGACGCCTTTTTGACATCGCCCAATCTGCTGAACATCCTGCGTCAGTCGGCACCATTGCTGATCGTCGCCGCGGCGATGACCTTCGTCATCACCACGGGCGGCATCGACCTTTCGGTCGGTTCCGTGCTGGCACTGGTGGCAACGCTGTCGGCAACACTGCTGCAACTGGGCTTGCCATGGCCGGTGGTCATCCTCGCCATGCTTGCGCTGGGCGCCTTGCTTGGCGCGATACAAGGCTATTTCGTGGCTTATGAGGGCATCCCGGCCTTCATCGTCACGCTTGCCGGGCTTTCGGTGATCCGCGGCGTGGCGCTGCTGATCACCGGCGGCTACTCCATCCCCATCGAGCCGGGAAGCCCTTTCACGGTCCTGGGCCGCGCTTGGCTCCTTGGCGTGCCGGCGCCAGCGCTGATCGCGCTGGCGATCCTCGCGATCGCCTATATCGCCTTCAACGAGACGCCGTTCGGCCGCTACGTGACCGGCATCGGCGCCAACGCCGAAGCGGTTAGACGCGCCGGCGTGAACACGCGGCTGACGACGCTTTTCGTCTACGTGATTTCCGCCGCCGCGGCAGCGCTTGCGGGGATCATCATTGCTGCCCGGCTCGGATCCGGATCCTCGAATGCCGGGCAAGGCTTTGAGCTCGAAGTGATTGCTGCCGTCGTGCTTGGCGGCACCAGCCTGTTCGGCGGCCGCGGAA
>NZ_SUEO01000245.1:1172-3249 GCF_004962925.1 Mesorhizobium sp.
CGGAACGATCGTCGGCACGGTGCTCGGCGCGCTTACCGTGGCCGTCATCGGCAACGGCCTGATCCTGGCGCATCTGTCGCCCTTCCTGACGCCGATCGTAACCGGAACGATCATCCTGATCGCCATCTGGCTGAACTTCCGCCTGTTCCGCGGCGCCGTGCGGAGCCGTTGAGCCCATGAGTGATCTCTTCGATGACGCGGCTCCCGGGCAGCGGCTGCCGATCGGGGTCGAAACCGGCCATGTGATGACCGTGCTCGGCCCCGTCCCGGTCGAAGAAATGGGCATCACGCTGATGCACGAGCACATCTTGCTCGACGGCGCACGCACCTGGAAATGTCCCTGTCATCCCGACGACCTGGCGCTCGCCGAGCAGCCGGTGAACATCGAGATCATCGGCGAATTGCGCATGAACCCTTACGTCAACCGTGACAATGTTTCGCTCGACGACAGTGATCTCGCGCTATCGGAGCTGCAGCGGTATCGTGCGCTCGGCGGCCACACCGTCGTCGATGCGACCAATATCGGCATCGGCCGCGAGCCGGAAAAGCTTGCCCGCATCAGCCGCATGTCCGGACTGAAGATCGTCATGGGCACCGGCTTCTATCTGGAGCACACCCATCCCGAATGGCTGAAGACCATGGATGTCGACGCGGTGACCGAGTTCATCGTCAACGATGTCGGCGGCGGCGAGACGCAGCCGCCGATCTTGGCCGGGCTGATCGGCGAGGTCGGCGTCAGCAAGGATTTTACCGCCGAGGAGCGAAAGTCGCTGAGAGCTTCCGCAAGAGCCTCGCGCATCACTGGCGTGCCGCTGTCGATCCATCTGCCGGGCTGGGAGCGGCTGGCGCACGAGGTGCTCGATGTCATCGAGGCCGAGGGCGCCGATCTTCGCCACACCGTGCTCTGCCACATGAATCCGAGCTACAGCGATCTCGACTACCAGACAAGCCTCGCCCGGCGCGGCGCGTTCCTCGAATACGATATGATCGGCATGGACTATTATTATGCCGATCAGGACGCGCAATCGCCCTCCGACGAAGAGAACGCGCGGGCAATCGCGGCACTTATCGAGGCCGGCTTCGGCGACCGCCTGCTGCTGTCGCAGGATGTGTTCCTCAAGATCATGCTGACCCGCTTCGGCGGTTTCGGCTACGGCTATATCCTGAAGCATTTCATACCCCGCCTGAAACGGCATGGCGTCGAGCAGCCAGCGATCGACCGCATGCTGGTCGCCAATCCGAAGGCTGTGTTTTCGCGACGGAACTGACTTAAGACGGAGTTCAAATGTCCAAGAAAAAGATCCTGCTTGCCGGCGAATCCTGGGTGTCGACCGCCACCCATATCAAAGGCTTCGACCAGTTTCCGACGGTCACCTATCACACCGGCGCGGACGAATTGCTGACAGCGCTGAAGGCGACCGACTTCGACGTGACCTTCATGCCGGCGCATGAGGCACAGCGCAGCTTTCCGCAAACGATGGAGGCGCTTTCGGCCTATGACGCGGTGGTGCTCTCCGACATCGGCGCCAACACGCTGCTTCTGCATCCCGACACCTGGGTTCACTCGAAGCCGACGCCGAACCGCTTACGTCTGCTGCGCGACTACGTGCGCAACGGCGGCGGGCTTTTGATGTTCGGCGGCTACTATAGCTTCCAGGGCATCAATGGCGGCGCGCGCTACCGCAAGACGCCGGTCGAGGAGGTGCTGCCGGTGGACTGCCTCGCCTTCGACGACCGCGTCGAGGTGCCGGAAGGCTTTGCGCCTGTCCTGAAAGGCTCCTCCAGCCATCCCATCCTTAACGGTCTCGGTTCGGACTGGCCAATCCTGCTCGGCTTCAACGAGGTGACGCTGAAGGACGGGGCGGAAGTTCTGGCGACCGTGTCGTCGGATTATGGCTCGCTGCCGCTGCTTGTCACCGGCCACTATGGCAAGGGCCGCACTGTGGCCTGGACATCCGATGTCGGGCCGCATTGGCTGCCACCGGAGTTTATCGCCTGGAAAGGCTACAAAACCCTATTCGAACAGATGCTGAGCTGGGCGACCGGTGAGAGTTGAGCGATGCACGTCCACGTCGTG
>NZ_SUEO01000245.1:3259-8935 GCF_004962925.1 Mesorhizobium sp.
AGACTTTAAACGCCAACAGCTACGCCGACGGCCTCGGCGGCAAGGGCGCAAACCAGGCGGTTGCGGCCGCGCGTACGGGCGCGGCGGTGACGCTTTGGACGGCGCTTGGCAAGGACGTCGCGGGGGCATGGATCCGGGGCTGTCTCGACAGGGAGCTATCCGATTCCCAGGCGATCGAGTTCGACTTGCCGAGCGACCGCTCGACTGTCGTCATTGAGGCTGGCGGCGAGAATTTCATCGTCAGCGGCGTCGCCTGCAGCCAAGCGTTCGATCCGATCGCGCAAACCACACTTGCGCGCCGGATCGCGTTTGGCGACATCCTTGTCTGCCAAGGAAACCTGCAAGGCCCAGCGATAAATGCCTGCCTGCGGGCAGCACAGGAAAATGGCGCGCGTACCGTTCTGAACGCCAGCCCTATCGATGCGGCGGCTCTGCCTGACTTCGGTCTGGCGCAGGTATTGGTGGTGAACCAGTCCGAGGCGAAAGCACTGACAGGCCAGGGTGATATGGCAGCCGCGGCCGACGCGCTCGCCGCCAAAGGCGCCGGGACAGTTGTGATCACGCTTGGCGCTGAAGGTTGTCTCGTGCTTGGCCCGGACCAGGCAGGGTCGCTTCGTTTGCCGGCGCCACGTGTCGAGGCGCTCGACACCAGCGGCGCCGGCGATGTGTTTTGCGGCTGCCTGGCCGGCGGGCTTGCCAAGGGAATGTCGGTTATCTCAGCGCTGAAGTTCGCGCTCGCGGCCGCGGCAATTGCAGTGACTCGCCCGGGTACACTGATATCCTGTCCTTCCGCGTCTGAAATGGCGGCGCTCATCGATCAAACGGAGCTCTCATGACCCAACCCTCGATCGGCCAATCAGGCGGCGACGCGCTCGTAGAACTTTTCGGCCGCACCAAAGTGGTGGTCGGCGTTGTTCACCTTGCGCCGCTTCCTGGCGCGCCCCGCTATGACGGCGAGGCGGTCGAGGCGATCTATCAGCGGGGCCTCGATGATGCGAGATCCTATCTCGATGGCGGATGTGACGGCGTGATCGTCGAGAACCATGGCGATATCCCCTTTGCCAAACCCGACGACATAGGGCCGGAGACAGCGGCCTATATGGCTGTTATCTCCGATCGTATCCGCCGCGAACTCGGCAAGCCGGTCGGTATCAACGTGCTCGCTAACGCCGCGATCCCGGCCCTTGCGATCGCCAGTGCCGCTGGCGCGGGCTTCATTCGCGTCAATCAATGGGCAAATGCCTATGTCGCCAATGAGGGTTTTGTCGAGGGGGAGTCGGGTCGCGCAGCTTGGCGCGGTAGCGTGCTGCGCGCCAACGGCATCCGCATTTTCGCCGATGCTCATGTCAAGCATGGCGCGCACGCGATCGTTGCCGACCGCCCGGTGGAGGAATTGGTCAAGGATCTGGTCTTCTTCGATGCCGACGCCATCATTGCAACCGGTCAGCGCACCGGGCACGCGGCCGATCTGAGCTACATCCGCATGATCAAGGAAGCCGCCGGCCTACCCACGCTGGTTGGCAGCGGCGTGACGTCCGATAATGCAAACGATATTCTTGGCATCGTCGATGGCGTCATCATCGCCAGCGCGCTGAAGCATGACGGCGTCTGGTGGAACCAGGTCGACCCCGCCAGAGTAAAGGCCTTCATGGCCGGGCTGAGGCGATGATCGAGCCGCCTTGAGACAAGCTTGTGGAGTTATCGAGGCCCTTGACGAAGGCGCGGGCAGCTCACCCGCGGGCAAGCGAATTGTCTGCGATGGCGCGAACGTCCGGCACCGCTCGGCAATAACGCCATCCATCTGTAATTCTCCTGAGCCAGTCGCCCTGCCCGGCCTACCTTTTGAGACATCTCGGTTCGAGCCCTGATCGCTGGCCGATACCGGCAAGAGAGATCGGAAATCAATATCGGCAATTGTGCCGAGTTATGGCCTCAAATGCCTTATATTGCAGGCAATTGAGAGACTATCGTGATCGGCAAAGGATGCTTGAAACCCGACCGCGTCGAGCGACTGTCCTGGCCGATCTGGCAGGCGATGACAGGCACAGGTGGACGGTGCCGAAGGCCGAGGCTCACGATGCCGATGATGGCGAAATGAAGTGGTAGGGTGCAATCCGACAACTGGGCGACCGACCGGCACCACCAGGGTCCAATCTATACGTCCACATTCACGGCGTCGACGCTGGTCGCGAGAACAAATGACGGGCCTCGTCAAAAACCACCCGGGGAAGGACCCGAAGCTCGCTTGATTCGTATGGGAGATGCTCGAGATATTGGGTGGTGAGCCGGGCAACAGCTTGCGCCTGAGCCAAGTCGCGACGGCGCTTGATTGGCTCGCGATCAGCACGTTTTGAGACCCAGAATTTGTGAGCGGCAAAAATCCGAGGATCGGGGACGATGAGGCGTAACGGTCCACCTTTTTCATCAATCGCGATTGCTTCGAAAGCAGGGGCATTTTCCAGCCATGCCAAGCCGGCGATCTCTGCGGCCACCAATTCGTCTTCGGCCTTCCCAACAGTTTGCCTATTCTGTTTCCATGCCGGGTTCGCAAGGGGCTTGATCAGATCGACGAGATATCCATCGCGGTTCACCGCACGGAATGTCGCGGATGAACGCTCGAAGGACCGATCTACCTTGCGCAAAAGGTTGATGAGCGCTCCATCTTCGACGTTGGTCCCAGCGACGATTCTGAGGGATCGGCGCACATCCATGAGGAGGTCAATGTCTTCCGTCGACGTGATCCCTGGATCCACGAACACTCCGGCCGCCGCCTCATAGGCATAGATTGCATTCGTTCCAGCAATACGAATGCCTTCGCCGAGAAGACCGGCGCCATCGATTGCCCTGATGATTTTTGCGGCGAGGAAGGGAACACGTCCGAGTCTGAGCGCTCGATTGACAGCAGATTGGCGCTCAATCTGCTCCTGTCGCGCGGAGAGCGTCTCCTGGACGGACGCGCGAGCTACTTCCCAATTCGCTTTCTGAGCTTCGGTCACTGGCGAGCGCCGACCTTCCACCTTCTGGCGTCGTGCACCGGTGGAGTCGTAGTAGCTTCGCATTAGGTGGTCGATGCCGTTCACGGTGTGCCAGACGAGGGATCCGCGAAAGCTCTTCGCCTTTGTTTGAGCCTCCTTAAGCGCAGTGAAGCGTTGGTCGGAATTGACTTTCTCTCGACGCTGATCGTTATTTAATTCAATAAAATCAAGCACCTCAACAGATATCCCGCGATTGGCTCAGAACTGTTGCAAGTCACCATAGCCGGTGAGGCGACTGCTTGCAACAGTCCCGTGAAAATTCGACCGATACTGTTGATGCCACTGTATTGATTGTTAAATTTTAAGCAGACCGCGGACCATCGGACTAGGCCAGATCAACCACCGATGCCCACCATTCGGCGTGCACTGGTCGATGTCAAAAATTGCAGAGGATCGCCACGCCGTTCCCGATCATCGGCCCGAAAGTTCGCATTGGTAAGCGCGGCCGTGGGGCCATAGATGAAGAAGGCGCGCAACGACGACACTCAGGTCGCGGTCATCTTGTCGTTGATCCCGCAGCCCATTCCGACCGGTACCAGTCGACAAATTTCTTCAGCCCGTCTTCGATCGAAACGCTCGGCTTGAAGCCGAAATCGCGCTCCAGCGCAGTCATGTCGGCATAGGTCCGCTCGACGTCGCTGCTCTGCATCGGCTCGCTGTGGCGGATCGCCTTCACACCGAGCAGTTTTTCCAGAGTGTCGATGAAATCGCCCAGCCGCACCGGCCGGTTGTTGCCGACATTGTAAATTCGGCTGGGTGGGACCTCGGCCATGGGCGGCTTGTCGAGCACGGCAACGACCGCCCTCACCACATCGTCCACATACGTGAAATCCCGCCACATCTCGCCATTGTTGAACACCCGGATCGGCCTGCCCTCGAGCATTGCCTTGGTGAATATCCAATAGGCCATGTCGGGCCGCCCCCAGGGACCGTAGACGGTGAAAAACCGCAAGCCGGTCTGCGGCACCCCGAAAAGATGGGCGTAGGTATGGCTCATCAATTCATCTGATTTTTTGGTGGCGGCATAGAGCGAGACGGGCCTGTCCACCTGATCGGTCTCGCTGAACGGCACCTTGCGGTTGCCGCCATAGACCGAGCTCGATGAGGCATAGACGAGATGTTCGAATGCTGGCTGCGCGCGACAGAATTCGAGCACTTCGAGATGGCCCACGACATTGGAACGGACATAGAGCCTCGGATTGTCGAGCGAATGGCGCACACCCGCCTGAGCAGCGAGATGGACAATCCTGGTTATGCCTTGCCCGGCCACAGCGGTAGCGAGCGCGCCCTGTTCGGCGATCTCGATCTGATGAAACGAAAAATCCTTGTGGGGCTGAAGGCGGGCGAGCCGTCCTTTTTTTAGCGCCAGATCGTAATAGTCGTTCACATTATCGACGCCGACGACTGCTTCCCCCCTGTTCAAGAGGTGATGGCAAACATGGCTGCCGATGAATCCCGCGGCTCCAGTGACAAGTATAGGCAACAAGGTTCTCCACGCATGGCTATCACATGATCGCGAAATCGAGATCGATTTCGGAACAGAATCATTCACAACATCAAAATGCTACATCCGAATGAAGGGAACCTACCGCTTCAGTTGTGCTATAGCCGAAAGCCCCGATAGGCGCTACCGACAAGCTGTACGGTCGACGCGTCAGCTCGCCTCGCGCAAGGCCTCGGCAGCCTGCAAGTCGACCGACACGAGCTGGCTCACGCCCTGCTCGGCCATGGTCACCCCGAACAGCCGGTTCATGCGGGCCATAGTGATCGGGTTGTGCGTGATGATGACGAAGCGCGTCTCGGTGGTGGCGGCCATTTCATCCATCAGATTGCAGAAACGCTCAACATTGTGATCGTCTAGCGGCGCGTCGACCTCGTCGAGCACGCAGATCGGCGCGGGATTGGTCAGGAACACGGCGAAGATCAGCGACATCGCCGTCAATGCCTGCTCGCCGCCGGAAAGCAGCGTCATCGTCTGCGGCTTCTTGCCGGGCGGCCGCGCAAGGATTTCGAGACCGGCCTCGAGCGGATCGTCGGACTCGATCAGTTGCAGTTCCGCCGTGCCGCCACCGAACAGATGCGAAAACAGCCGCTGGAAATGGCCATTGACCACGTCGAAGGCAGCCAGCAGCCGTTCGCGGCCTTCGCGGTTCAGGCTCTGGATCGCCTGCCGCAGCTTGCGGATGGCCTCGATGATGTCGTCGCGTTCGGAAACGATGGTCTCCAGCCGATCGGACAGTTCCTTCTGTTCTTCCTCGGCGCGCAGATTGACGGCGCCCAGCCGTTCGCGCTCGATCTTCAGCCGGTCGAGCTGACGCTCGATCTCAGCCATCTCTGGTATCGGGCTGTCGGCCTCCAGGCCGGTATGGCGGATGACCAGATGCGGCGGCGTGTTCAGCGTCTCCTGGATGCGTGCCTCGACCTCGAGCCGCCTTTCGTCGGCAGCGGTCAGCCGCTCTTCGGCGCGGACGCGCGTTTCGCGTGCCTCGGCCAGCGACTGGATTGCTGATGTCGCGGCCTTGTCCAATTCGGACTGCCGGTTCTCCGCCTCCTGCAAACGATCGCCGGCTGCCTGGCGCAGGCTTTCGGCTTCGGCAAGCTGCGACAGCAAAGCGCGCCGCTTGGCGTCGATCTCATAGGG
>NZ_SUEO01000246.1:0-1576 GCF_004962925.1 Mesorhizobium sp.
ATTTTCGCCCGTGTCACTCAGACGTCATGGACACGCATTAGAAAATAGATATAATTTGTATAGTTGTCTATATCAATGGACAAATTTTTCGATGCAAGGGAATGTTAACCATGCGAGGACAGGAAGCGCGCGATCAGGCCGAGCGCAAGACCGTTATGGCAACGCTGGCGCGATCGACCGGCGACGATATCGTCCGCCTGTGGAACGAAGCCGGCTTGCCCGCAGAAGCGGAGTTGCTGCGCGGTCCCGAAACCGGCCTGGTCACCGTGCGCGGCCGCATTGGCGGCGGCGGCGCGCCGTTCAACGTCGGCGAGGCGACGGTCACCCGCGCCACCGTCCGGCTTGCCTCCGGACAGGTCGGCCACTACTACGCGCTCGGCCGTGACAAGCAGAAAGCAAAACTGGCGGCGATCGCCGACGCGCTCTGGCAGGACCCTGCCCTGCGCCGCGAGGTCGAGACCAAGCTCATTGCGCCGCTGCAGGCCGCACTGGCCAGCGCACGTGAACGGCGGCGCGCCGAGACGACGGCAACGAAGGTCGATTTCTTCACCATGGTACGCGGAGAAGACTGATGGACATCGCAACCCAAGCGATCGAGGGCGGTTTTGCCGATCCGGTGTTCGACGCCCAGACGGTGTTCCGCGCCGTGATGGACGCAATGGCGCGGCCGGGCACCCTGCAGCCTTTGCCGGTCTTTGCCCGCCCGCCGGCGCCGCTGTCGGCCACCGCGGGCGCCATCGCGCTGGCACTGTGCGACAACGACACGCCGCTCTGGCTCGACCCTGCTTTGCAGGCCCCAGCGACGGTGAAATCCTGGCTCGGCTTCCACACCGGCGCGCCGCCGGCCAACACGCCGGCCGACGCGCATTTCGCGCTGATCGCCACGCCGGCCGAGATGATGTCGCTCGATGGCTTTTCACAAGGCACCCAGGACTATCCAGACCGCTCTACGACGCTGATCCTGCAAGTAAGCGATCTCGTTTCAGGCACCCCTCTGCTGCTCGAAGGTCCCGGCATCGAAACGACTGCAACCATCGCGCCGGCACAGATGCCGCGCCATTTCGTCGAACAGTGGAAGCAGAACAACCAGCGCTTTCCGCGTGGCGTCGACATCGTCCTCGCCTCCCCGGACGGCGTTACTTGCCTGCCGCGCACGACGCGCATCAAGACCATGGAGGCGTGATATGTATGTCGCGGTAAAAGGCGGTGAAGCGGCCATTGCCAACGCCCACTCCTTGCTCGCCGACCGCCGGCGCGGCGACCGTTCCGTGCCGGCGCTTCGCCTCGACCAGATCGTCGAGCAGCTGGCGCTCGGCGTCGACCGGGTGATGAGCGAAGGTTCGCTCTACGACAGGGAATTGGCGGCACTGGCCATCGTTCAGGCGCGCGGCGACATGATCGAGGCGATCTTCCTGGTCCGCGCCTATCGCACCACGCTGCCACGCTTCGGCTACACCACGGCGATCGACACCGGCGCGATGCTGGTCGAGCGGCGTGTGTCGGCAACCTACAAGGATCTTCCCGGCGGCCAGCTGCTCGGCCCGACCTTCGATTACACCCACCGGCTGCTTGATCC
>NZ_SUEO01000246.1:1586-3817 GCF_004962925.1 Mesorhizobium sp.
GCCGCTGCAGCGCGCCAGCGAGGCGGAAGCCATGCCGCGCGTTTCCGCCATCCTCGCCCGCGAAGGCCTGATCGAGCCTGATGGCGACATGCCGCAGGACCATGTCCCCGGCGACATCACCCGCGAGCCGCTGGAATTCCCGATGGCACGCGACATCCGCCTGCAGGCGCTGTCACGCGGCGACGAAGGTTTTCTCCTCGCACTCGGCTATTCCACCCAGCGCGGCTATGCCCGCAACCATCCCTTCGTCGGCGAGGTCCGCATCGGCGAGGTCGAGCTGGAACTCGATGTGCCGGAGCTGCCCTTCGCTGCACCGCTCGGCTCGGTGCGTGTCACCGAGTGCCAGATGGTCAACCAGTTCAAGGGCTCGGCCAAGGCGCCGCCGCAATTCACCCGCGGCTACGGCCTCGTCTTCGGCCAGAGCGAGCGCAAGGCGATGGCCATGGCACTCTGTGACCGCGCTCTTCGTGCAACCGAATTAGGCGAGGACGTCGTCGCCGCCGCCCAGGACGAGGAGTTCGTCATCTCGCATTCCGACAATGTCCAGGCGACCGGCTTCGTCGAGCATCTGAAGCTGCCGCACTATGTCGACTTCCAGGCCGAGCTCGACCTCGTGCGCCGCATGCGCGCCGAGCATGACACTCGCGAAAACGCCGGCAAAGCCGAAGAGAAAAGGGAGGCAGCGGAATGATTTCAGCCGTCTCCGCCGCCACCATGACCAGCGCTGTAGTGGCCATTATGCGCCTCGTTGAACCCTTTGCTGCCAGCAATAGTCTCACCGCTCGCACTTTCTTTTGGCGCGGGCAGAATCATGCGCCGGAGGAAAAAGAGGACGGCGCCAACAAATACCAGCAGCAGAATTCCCAAATGCGTCCATCCGGCAGAGGTCATCAGGGTTTGTCCCGTTTCCCGTGTCCTGGAAGTCAATTCACTAGCATAAGGCAGGTGTGATCGCCATGACCGACATCGCCACTTACAACTTCGCCTATCTCGACGAGCAGACCAAGCGGATGATCCGCCGCGCGATCCTCAAGGGCATCGCCATTCCCGGCTATCAGGTGCCGTTCGCCTCGCGCGAAATGCCGATGCCCTATGGCTGGGGCACCGGCGGCGTGCAGGTCACCGCGTCGATCATCGGCCCGGAGGATGTGCTGAAAGTCATCGACCAGGGCGCCGACGACACCACCAATGCCGTTTCGATCCGCGCCTTCTTCAAAAAGGTCGCCAATGTCGCTGTCACCACCGAGACGGCGAAGGCGACCATCATCCAGACCCGCCACCGCATCCCCGAACATCCGCTGACATCGGGCCAGGTGCTGGTCTATCAGGTGCCGATCCCCGAGCCGCTGCGCTTCCTCGAGCCGCGCGAGACCGAGACGCGCAAGATGCATGCGCTGGAGGAATACGGCCTCATGCATGTGAAGCTCTACGAGGACATTGCCAGGCATGGCCGCATCGCCACCACCTACGCCTATCCGGTCAAAGTCGAAGGCCGCTACGTGATGGACCCATCGCCGACGCCGAAGTTCGATAATCCGAAAATGCACCGTTCGCCGGCTTTGCAACTGTTCGGTGCCGGCCGCGAAAAGCGCATCTATGCGCTGCCGCCCTTCACCGATGTGGTCAGCCTCGACTTCGAGGATCATCCGTTCGAGGTGCAGACCTTCGATCAGCCCTGCGCGCTGTGCGCGGCCGAGAACGTCTATCTCGACGAGGTTATCCTCGATGACCATGGCGGCCACATGTTCGTCTGCTCCGATACCGACCATTGCGAGAAGCGACGCGAACAAGGCCATCGCGGCCACCTTGCGCCTGAGACCCCTCTTGCCCTGGAAAAAACGGAGCCGGCGCAATGACCGACGAACCGCTGCTGCGCGTTTCAGCGCTATCCAAATTCTACGGTTCGCGCGTCGGCTGCGAGAACGTCACCTTCGACCTGTGGCCGGGCGAGGTGCTGGCGGTGGTCGGCGAATCCGGTTCCGGCAAGACGACGCTGCTCGACTGCCTGTCGACCCGGCTGCTGCCGAGCTCCGGCACCGCCAGCTACCGCATGCGCGACGGCCAGTTCCGCGAGCTCTACCGCATGAGCGAGGCCGAGCGCCGCTTCCTGATGCGCACCGACTGGGGCTTTGTCCATCAGAACCCCGCCGACGGGCTGCGCATGACGGTATCGGCCGGCGCCAATGTCGGCGAGCGGCTGATGGCGGTGGGCGACCGCCACTATGGGAAAA
>NZ_SUEO01000246.1:3827-8589 GCF_004962925.1 Mesorhizobium sp.
TCATCACCATCATGCGTTGCGACAAAAGCCGCGCCACCGCCGTCGACTGGCTGTCGCGCGTCGAGATCGACGAGGACCGGATCGACGACGAGCCACGCGCCTTTTCCGGCGGCATGCGCCAGCGCCTGCAGATCGCGCGCAACCTCGTCACTGGGCCGCGGCTGGTGTTCATGGACGAGCCGACCGGCGGCCTCGACGTCTCGGTGCAGGCGCGGCTACTCGACCTGTTGCGGGGCCTGGTCACCGATCTCGGCCTCGCGGCCATCGTCGTGACTCACGACCTTGCGGTGGCGCGGCTTTTGTCGCAACGCATGATGGTGATGAAGGACGGCCGCGTCGTCGAAAGCGGCCTCACCGACCGCGTGCTCGACGATCCACGCGCGCCCTACACCCAGCTCCTTGTTTCTTCGATATTGCAGGTCTAGCCGCATGATCCCGAAAAGTGGAAGCCGGTTTTCGGATCAGATCATGCGGCAATACAGAGGACTCTGACCATGGCAACCCCGCTCGTCGTCTCCGATGTCGCCAAGAGCTTCACCATGCATCTGCGCGACGGCATCAAACTGCCTGTTGTCGCGGGCGTCTCGTTCTCGATCAGGAGCGGCGAATGTGCAGTGCTCGGCGGCCCGTCCGGCGCCGGCAAGAGCTCGATCCTGAAGATGCTCTACGGCAACTATGCCGTCGACACAGGCCAGATCATCGTCCAGCACGAGGACGGGCTCATCGATCTCGCAACGGCCAGCCCGCGCACCGTGCTTGCCGTGCGCCGGCTCACGATCGGCTATGTCAGCCAGTTCCTGCGCACCGTGCCGCGCGTCTCCGCCCTCGATGTCGTCGCCGAACCGCTCGTCGAGCGCGGCGCGGACCGTGAGGTTGCGCGCGGCAAGGCACGCGCCTTGCTGGCGCAGCTCAACCTGCCGGAAAAACTCTGGATGCTGCCGCCGGCGACCTTCTCCGGCGGCGAGCAGCAGCGCGTCAACATCGCGCGCGGCTTTATCACCGAGCATCCGATCCTGTTGCTCGACGAGCCGACCGCCTCGCTCGATGCCAGGAACCGCGACGTGGTGATTGCGCTGATCGCGGCCAAGAAGGCGGCCGGCGTTGCCCTGCTTGGCATCTTTCATGACCACGATGTGCGCGAGGCGGTAGCCGACCGCGTCATCGACGTGACCTCCTTCGCCGCCGGAAAAATCGCCGCATGACCGGAAAACTGTCGGAAACACCGCTGGTCCACGACACGGCGGAAGTCGAGAGCTCGACCCTTGGCCGCTGGACCGAGATCGCCGACCGCTGCCGGGTTTCCGAGAGCACAATTGGCGACTATTCCTACATGATGCAGGACTGCGGCGTCTGGTGCGCGACGATCGGCAAATTCGCCAACATCGCCGCCAGCGTGCGCATCAATGCCACCAACCACCCGACATGGCGGCCGACGTTGCACCATTTCACCTACCGCGCTTCGGACTATTGGGACGACGCCGAGCACGAGAGCGAATTCTTCGCCCAGCGCCGCGCCAAACGCGTCACCATTGGCCACGACACCTGGCTCGGCCACGGCTCGACCATCCTGCCCGGCGTCACCGTCGGCGACGGCGCAGCTGTCGGCGCCGGTGCCGTGGTGTCGAAGGACGTTGCGCCCTACACAATCGTCGGCGGTGTGCCGGCGAAACCGATCCGCGAACGCTTCGACCGTCGCACGGCGGAACGCTATCAGGCACTTGCCTGGTGGGATTGGGACCATGCCCGCCTGCGCGCCGCGCTTGATGATTTTCGCGCGCTTTCGGCGGAAGGCTTTCTGGAGAAGTACGGTGAGTAGTGAGTAGTGAGTAGTGAGTAGGAGATAGGGAGTCGCGGATTGGACGAGGGTCTCTCTTTTCACCACTCACCACTCACTACACTACTCACTCCCACCACCACACCATTCACATCCCTGACACATGACTCGGACAGGACGCGGTCTTTCCCTGGAGATCGCCATGCTTCACTCCATCAAACCGTCGCTCGCCGGATTCTTTGCCGGCTCAAACCCGAACGCTCCCGTACATCTCGGCACGCGCTACGACACGTATGGCAATTTTCTCATCGAGCCCGGCAATACTGTCGTGTGCCATCTCGCCAGTGGCTCACCGTCCGAGGCGGTGGTGACCGAGGTGCGTGAGCGGATGCGCGCCATGCCCGATGCTGACCGGCTGGCCTTCACCCCGGTCTCCAGCCTCCACATGACGCTGTTCCAGGGCATTATCGAATACCGTCGCCGGCTTCCCTATTGGCCTGGGGATGTGCCCCTCGACACCAGCATCGACGACATGACCCGGCTCTATGTAGAGCGGCTGAAGGGCGTCCAAGATTGTGGTGCATTCAAGGTCAGGGTCGTCGATGTCGTGCCGACCGGCCTGACCGTTGCCGGCGCCTCGGACGAGGACGAGCGTATCATGCGTGCGTGGCGCGATGCCCTGTCGGTGCCGTTCGGATACCGGCATCCCGATCACGACAGCTACACGTTCCACATAACCTTCGCTTACCAGATCCGCCGTCTCGACGACGAAATGGCATCGCAATGGCAGGACGTATTCGATGACTGCCTCTCGCTGCTCGCCCGTCAGGCTCCGGTGATCGAGTTGCGGCCTCCGGCATTTTGCAGCTTCAAGGACATGAAGCATTTCGAGGAGCTTCTTGTCCTGGGCTGACGGCGCGCTGTCTCTGGCCTGTGGGCGGTAACAAAACTGACATCAATCCGACACCGCAGGTTCATGCGGCTGCGCTAGCGAAGGTTAACGGACCTTCAACTGCGACTGGACTGGAACCTGCCCCATGTCAGCAACCTCAGCCACGCTTGAAATCCGCGGCGTCACCCGCCGGTTTGGCAAGAACACCGCCGTCAGCAATGTCGACATCTCGATCCCGCACGGTCAGATGGTCGGCATCATCGGCCGTTCCGGCGCCGGCAAGTCGACCCTTTTGCGCATGATCAACCACCTCATCGATCCGAGCCAGGGGTCGATTTTCTTTGACGGCGCCGAAGTTTCCAGCCTGCGCGGCTCGCTGCTCAGGCGCTGGCAGCGCGATTGCGCCATGATCTTCCAGCAGTTCAACCTGGTGCCGCGTCTCGACGTACTG
The DNA here is from genome assembly GCF_004962925.1 of Mesorhizobium sp. Classification (GTDB taxonomy): domain Bacteria; phylum Pseudomonadota; class Alphaproteobacteria; order Rhizobiales; family Rhizobiaceae; genus Mesorhizobium. The sequence continues at coordinate 6,945 of NZ_SUEO01000246.1, forward strand.
ACCAACGTGCTGCTCGGCCGGCTCAATCACCGCTCGACCGTTGTCAATCTGCTCGGTGTCTTCTCCCGCGAGGAACGGGCCGAGGCGATCGCGGCGCTGGAGCGTCTCGACATCGCCCGCACGGCATTGCAGCCGGCCGGCACCTTGTCCGGCGGCCAGCAGCAGCGCGTTGCGATTGCCCGCGCCATGATGCAGCAGCCGAAGGTCATCCTTGCCGACGAGCCGATCGCCTCGCTCGACCCGCTCAACGCCAAGGTGGTGATGGATTCGCTGCAGGACATCAATCTGCGCGAAGGCATAACCGTCGTCACCAATCTGCACACGCTTGATACCGCGCGTACCTATTGCAACCGCATCATCGGCATGGCCAACGGCAAGGTCGTGTTCGACGGCCCGCCCGAGGACCTCAACCGCGAGGCCGTGCGCATGGTCTATGGTGCCGACAGCAATGGCGGCGAAATCTCCGAGGCCATCACCTCCACCAGCGTCACCATCAAGCAAAAAATCGCCGCATCCGCAGGACCGCTCGAGCCCACATTTCCCGGCTACTAGTTCCATGACCCCGACAAGTGGATACCGGTATCCAGAAAAGACCACGGACAAACAAAAAGAGCGCCTGGATCGCCAGCCCGCGTTAAGGGCGCTGTCAAAATTCGAACGCTACCGGCGCGATGCCGGAACCAACAGGAGAGATGCGACATGTTTAGAAAGATGCTTTTCGGTGCTGTTTCCATCATCGCCATGGCGATGGGCGCGGTTCAGGCACAGGACCTGAAGGAATTCCGCGTCGGCATTCTGGGCGGCGAGAACGAGGCCGACCGTCTGCGCAACTACCAGTGCTTCGCCGACCACATCAAGGACGTCCTCGGCGTCGAGAAAGTCTCGCTCTTCCCGGCCGCCGACTACGACGGCGTCATCCAGGGCCTGCTCGGCGGCACGCTTGACTATGCCGAGCTCGGCGCTTCCGCCTATGCCAAGATCTATCTCGAAAACAAGGACGCGGTTGAACCTATCCTGACGACGGTCCAGACCGACGGTTCGACCGGCTATCATTCGGTCATGGTCGCCCGTGCCGATTCCGGCATCAAGACGCTCGCCGACATGAAAGGCAAGAAACTCGGTTTCGCCGATCCCGATTCGACTTCGGGTTACCTGATCCCGGTCACTTCACTGCCCAAGGACATCGGCATGGATGTGAAGAGCTACTTCGCGTCGACCGGTTTTGGTGGCGGCCATGAACAGCTTGTCCTCGAAGTCCTGAAGGGCACCTTCGATGCCGGCACCACCTGGGCCTCCGGCGTCGGCGACTTCAAGGACGGCTACAGCTCGGGCAATCTGCGCAAGATGGTCGACAAGGGCGTGCTCAAGATGGACGACCTCGTCGAATTGTGGCAGTCGCCGATGATCCCGAACGGCCCGCTGGTGTTGCGTGCGTCGATCGACGCCGGCGCCAAGCAGAAGATCACCGACTTCCTGACCAAGCTTCCGGAAACCGATCCGGCCTGTTTCTCGGCGATCCAAGGCGGCGATTACAAGGGCTATTCACCGGTCACCCCAGCGTTCTATCAGCCGATCATCGACGCCCGTAAGGCGAAGATCGGCTCGTAAAGCAAACTGCCACAACGCCGCCGGGGCCATGTGCACC
>NZ_SUEO01000246.1:8599-8847 GCF_004962925.1 Mesorhizobium sp.
GCGTTGCCGAATCAGGGCCGGGGATCGATAAATGAGTGCGACCGACGTTTACCGCGCGCCTGCGCTTTCATCGGAGGGAGCCACTGTCGAACGGCACTGGCGCGACCTCGCCGCTCGCCGGCGCCTTTACACGATCGGGGGCCTGGTTTTCCTGCTCCTTGCACTCTCTGGCTCGCTCTGGTTCGCCAACGAGACCAACGCCGGAAAGTTCTTCGACCGCCTTCCCCACGTCGCCGACTTTTTCGGCG
>NZ_SUEO01000247.1:0-981 GCF_004962925.1 Mesorhizobium sp.
CTCGTCCTGCGACGCTCATAGTTGGCGAAAGCGGCCATGAGAGCTCGATCTCCCCCCTTGCGGGGGAGATGTCCGGCAGGACAGAGGGGGGTGCGCAGGATCGCCTGCCTCTCAAATTGTCCGAACTAACACCTTCGCCGATCGGCCTCTTCGCCCTCACAAGCGATGCAACCGCCCTCGGGATCGGCCTGCCCTTCGGCAGCATGCCCGCGCAAAAACTCATCGGCCTCGTACAAGAAGCTATCGTCCTGGGCGCAACCCAAATCCGCCTCGCGCCACGACGCGCGCTGCTTTTCCTTGGCCTCTCCCCGACCGCCTGCCGCTCACTCCAGCAAGCCGCCGCCACCATCGGCTACGTCATCGACGCTGCCGATCCGCGCAGCAGGATCGCCGCTTGCCCCGGTGCGCCGGCCTGCACCTCCGGCCGGATTGCGACGCGCGATATCGCCGAGACCATTGCAGCCGAAAACCATGACATCCTCGATTCCTCGCTCACGCTTCATATCTCCGGCTGCGCCAAGGGTTGTGCGCATCCCGGCCCGGCGGCGCTGACACTGGTCGGCGGCGATAACGGAGCCGGACTTGTCGTGGACGGGACGGCTAAGACCCTTCCTGCCGGATACAGGCCGGGCTATGACGCCGCGCGCGGCATCGGCAGCATTGCCGCAGCGATCCGCCGCGCACGACTTCGAGGCGAAACCGCCGCCACTTGCCTGGCAAGGCTTGGCGCGGCCGGTGTCACCGAACTCTACCGACAGGAATGAATATGGCCGCCTATGACTACATCCACGACGGCACGGCGATCTATGAGCGCTCCTTCGCCATCATTCGTGCCGAGGCCGACCTTTCGCGCTTTTCCGACGCCGAGGCCGATGTCGCCATCCGGATGATCCACGCCTGCGGCCAGGTCGAGGCCGCGCAGCACTTTGTTTTTTCGGAGGATTTCGTTGCCGCCGCGCGCACGGCGCTGGCGGCCGGCGC
>NZ_SUEO01000247.1:991-8845 GCF_004962925.1 Mesorhizobium sp.
CGCCGAGATGGTCTCGCACGGCGTCACCCGCGCCCGGTTGCCGGCCGGTAACGAGGTGATTTGCACGCTGCGCGATCCGCAAACTTCTGACATCGCGAAAAAGATCGGCAACACCCGCTCGGCCGCGGCCATCGACCTGTGGGGCGATCGCACGGCCGGTTCGGTCGTCGCCATCGGCAATGCGCCGACCGCACTTTTCTACCTGCTGGAAAGGCTGCGCGACGGCGCGCCGAAACCGGCTGTTATCATCGGCATGCCGGTCGGTTTCGTCGGTGCTGCCGAATCGAAGGACGCGCTGGCCGAGAATTCCTATGGCGTGCCCTACGCCATCGTGCGCGGTAGATTGGGCGGCAGCGCCATGACCGCCGCAGCACTCAACGCACTGGCGAGGCCGGGTCTGTGAACGCGATTGCAAAAGGTAGGCTTGTCGGCGTCGGCACCGGCCCCGGCGACCCCGAGCTGCTGACGCTGAAGGCCGTGCGCGCACTGACCGAGGCCGACGTGGTCGCGCATTTCGCCAAGCGCGGCAACAACAGCAATGCGCGTGCCATCGTCGGCGCCCATTTTCGTCCTGATCTGATAGAATTGCCGCTGCTCTATCCCGTGACCACCGAGATCGACAAGGATCACAGCGATTACCGGTCGCAGATAACCGATTTCTACGAGGAGTCGGCCGAGAAGGTCGCCGAGCACCTCAGCGCCGGCAGAATGGTCGCCGTGCTTTCGGAAGGCGACCCGCTGTTCTACGGCTCCTACATGCACCTGCATGTCAGGCTGGCGCACCGCTTCCCAACCGAGGTCATTCCCGGGGTAACCGCCATGTCCGGCTGCTGGTCGGCGACTGGAACGCCGATCGTCCAGGGCGACGATGTATTGACCGTGCTGCCGGGCACAATGAGCGAATTCGAACTGACGCGCCGCCTCGCCGATACCGATGCCGCCGTCATCATGAAGGTTGGCCGCAACCTGCCCAAGATCAGGCGCGCGCTGGAAGCGACCGACAAGCTGGCGCGTGCCGTCTATGTCGAGCGCGGTACCATGCCGGGCGGCGTCTCGATGCGGCTGGCCGATAAGAAGGACGACAAGGCGCCCTACTTCGCCATCGTGCTGGTGGCCGGCTGGTCTGGCCGCCATGAAGCATTGGTGGAGGCTGGGGCATGAGCGGCCGTCTGACCGTCATCGGCCTCGGACCCGGCAATGCCGACCAGGTGACGCCGGAAGCGAGCCGCGCCGTCGCCGAGGCAAAATTCTTCTACGGCTACAAACCGTATCTTGACCGGCTCGATCTGCGCCCCGACCAGACCCGCGTCGCCTCCGACAATCGCGAGGAACTCGCTCGCGCCAAGGATGCGCTGTCAAAGGCTGCCGAAGGCCATCACGTCGCGGTCGTCTCCGGCGGCGACCCCGGCGTCTTTGCCATGGCGGCGGCCGTCTGCGAAGCGATCGAGGCCGGTCCGGCGGAATGGCGTGGTGTCGACGTGGCGATGCTGCCCGGCATCACCGCCATGCTCGCGGTCGCCGCCCGCATCGGCGCACCGCTCGGCCATGATTTCTGCGCCATCTCACTGTCCGACAATCTGAAACCGTGGGACCTGGTTGAGCTACGCCTGCTGGCCGCGGCAGGCGCCGGTTTCGTCATCGCGCTCTACAATCCGATCAGCAAGGCACGCCCCTGGCAGCTCGGCCGCGCCTTCGAATGCCTCACAGCGATCCTGCCGGGCACCACGCCGGTCGTCTTCGGCCGCGCCGCCGGCCGTCCTGACGAGCGCATCGAGGTGTTTTTGCTGGCCGACGCAGATGCGGAAAAGGCCGATATGGCGACCTGCATCATCATCGGCTCGCCTGAGACCAGGATCATCAAGCGCGGTGAAAAACCGGCGCTGGTCTACACGCCGCGTTCGGCAGCGGGCCCAAGAAAATGACTGACCAGAAAATGATCGACCATTTCGGCAAGAGCTTCGACGGTCTCAGCCGACGCAACGTCCTGCAGCGCCGGCCTGCGGATCATGACCACCTCGATGCTGAGTGCCCGCGCAGCGGCGATCTTGCCGTAGGTCGCCTCGCCGCCACTGTTCTTGGACACGACGGCATCGATGTGATGGTCGCGAAGCAGTGCATGCTCGTCGGCTTCCCGGAACGGTCCGCGCGCCAAGAGATAGGTCGCATCGGGCACAGCGAGCCTTGGCTCGACCGGATCGACACTGCGGATGAGATAATGGTGCTGGGGTGCGGCCTCGAAGGCGGCGACCTCTTGCCGGCCGAGCGCCAGAAACACGCGGCGCGGCGCAGTGCCCAGAGCCTGTACAGCGTCGGTTACTCCATCAACGAGCGTCCAGCGGTCGCGTTCGGCTGGCTCCCAGCCCGGGCGCCTGAGCGCAATGATCGGCACGCCGGCCTCATGCGCCGCTTCCGCGGCATTGGCAGAGATTTGCGCCGCATAGGGGTGTGTGGCGTCGATCAGCAGACCGATCTGGTTTTGGCGGAGATACGCCGCCAGCCCGCCGGCGCCCCCGAAACCACCCACCCTCGTCGGCACGCCTTGCGCCACCGGGCTTTCAGTGCGGCCGGCCAGCGACAGCGTGAGCGACACATCAGTACGCGCGGCCAGCGTTCCCGCCAATTGCCGGGCTTCGGCTGTTCCGCCGAGGATCAAAATGCGGTGGGTCATCATGCCTGCTGAGGGTCCGCGCGGCGCCAAGCTCAACTCAAGATGGCTAACAATCGTCGGCATCGGCGAGGACGGTGTAGCGGGTCTCGGTGACGAGGCCAAGCGGTTGATCGCCGAGGCCGAATTCGTCTTCGGCGGCACGCGTCACCTTGCCCTTGTCGCGTCACTCGCCAAAGGTGAAGCACGCGCCTGGTCGACCCCTTTCGATGCCGAGATGCGCGACGTGCTGGCACTTGCGGGCAAAAAGGTCTGCGTGCTGGCCTCCGGCGATCCGTTCTTCCATGGTGTCGGCGTCACCCTTACCCGCAAGGTTGCGGTTGAGGAGATGCGCGTCATCCCTGCGCCTTCGGCCACGTCGCTGGCTGCCGCCCGCCTCGGCTGGGCGCTGCAGGATATCGAGACCATTTCGCTGCATGGCCGCTCGCTCGACCTGATCCGGCCGCTGTTGCATCCGGGCACCCGCATCCTTGCGCTGACCTCGGACGGCGATGCGCCGGCAGCGATTGCGCGCCTGCTGGCCGAACTCGACTTCGGCGCCTCACGGCTAACGGTCCTGGAGACGCTGGGCGGCCCGAACGAAAGGCTGCGTTCGGTTCGAGCCGACGCCTTCGACCTCGAAAAGGTCAATCCGCTCAACGTGCTGGCAATCGAAGTTGACTCAACTTTAGAGGCACGCATCCTGCCGCTGGCTTCAGGCCTTGCGGACCATTTATTCGAGCATGACGGCCAGATCACCAAGCGCGAGATCCGCGCGATTACCCTGTCCGCCCTCGCCCCCAGACGCGGCGAGTTGCTGTGGGATATCGGCGCCGGCTCGGGCTCAATTGGCATCGAATGGATGCTGGCCCATTCCTCGATGCGCGCCATTGCCGTCGAGGCCGATCCGACCCGCGCCGCCCGCATCCACCGCAATGCATCACACTGTGGCGTTGGCCTTGTCGTGGTCGAAGGCTCGGCACCAAAGGCGCTTGCGAAGCTAGGCACGCCCGATGCGATCTTCATTGGCGGCGGCGGCAGCGATACCGGCGTGCTGGGCGCGGCCATCAAGGCCCTGCGCATTGGTGGCCGGCTGGTTGCCAATGCGGTGACGCTGGAGATGGAGGCGCTGCTTCTTTCCCGCCACGCCGCGCTCGGCGGCGATCTCACCCGCATCGTTATATCCCGTGCTTCGCCGGTCGGTTCGATGCAAGCCTGGCGGCCGGCCATGCCGGTCACCCAATGGAGCTGGGTCAAGCCATGATGGTCGCGGGCATCGGCAGTCGTAAGGGCATCAGCGCAAGGGATGTGCTTGCCGCGATCGAAACCGCGCTGGAGGCGCATGGGCTGGCGATGACGGCACTTTCGGCGCTCGCCACCGCTTCTCTGAAGCAGGACGAGCAGGCAATCCTCTCTGCGGGCCGCGACCTCGCCCTGCCAGTGATCGTTGTCGAGGACGATGCGCTCAAGGCCGCGTCGTCGCGCGCAATCAGCCGCTCGAGCCTGTCACAGGAACATGCCGGCACGCCGTCGGTTTCCGAAGCCTCGGCGCTTGCCGCCGCCGGGAAAGGCGCGAAACTGCTTGGGCCGCGCATTGTGCTCGGCCCGGTCACCTGCGCCATCGCCATCAGCGGAGACGCAGCATGACCGTCCACTTCATCGGCGCCGGACCGGGCGCGGCCGACCTCATCACCTTGCGTGGCAGCCGACTGCTGGCAAGCTGCCCGGTCTGCCTCTATGCCGGCTCGATCGTCGCGCCCGAGCTGCTGCAGCACTGCGCCCCCGGCACGAAATTGATCGACACCGCGCCGATGTCGCTCGACGAGATCGAGGCCGAATATCTGGCGGCCCACCAGGCCGGCCACGACGTCTCCCGCCTGCATTCCGGCGACCTGTCGGTGTGGAGCGCCGTCGCCGAGCAGATCCGCCGTCTTGAGAAGCACGGCATCGCCTATACGCTGACACCCGGCGTGCCCTCTTTCGCAGCCGCTGCGGCAGCGCTGCGCCGGGAGCTGACCATTCCCGAAGTCGCGCAAAGCCTGGTGCTGACCCGCATCTCCGGCCGTGCGTCAAAAATGCCGCCCGGCGAAACGCTGGCCGGCTTCGGCCGCACCGGCGCGACGCTGGCCATCCACCTTGCCATCCACGCCATCGACCGTGTCGTCGCCGAATTGACGCCGTTCTATGGCGCCGATTGCCCGGTTGCGGTCGTCTTCGGTGCTTCCTGGCCGGACGAGCGCGTGCTGATCGGCACACTGGCCACCATCGAGGCGCAATTGGCCGCCGATCCGATGGAACGCACGGCGATCATCTTCGTCGGCCGCTCGCTGGCAGCGGAAGGCTTTGGCGAGAGTTCACTTTACGACGCCCACTATCAGCGGCGTTTTCGCGGGCGGGACGGATTGTGAACGACGGCACCGGAAACAGAGGTGGAAGCACCACGATCGAACAGGCTTTGGCCCGGCTGAACTTCAAGCCACGCCAGTTGGAGCCGGGTCATGTCTGGCTGGCCGGTGCCGGCCCCGGTGATCCCGGCTGCCTGACGCTGGAAGTGCTGGCCGCACTTGGGCAGTGCGATGCCCTCGTCTACGACGCGCTGGTATCTCCCGATGTCGTGGCAGTGGCGGCGAGTGCCGAGCTTTTCTACGCCGGCAAGCGCGGCGGCCAGCCGTCGATGAAGCAGGACGACATCACCGCTTTGCTGGTCCGGCTGGCGCACGAAGGCCGGCGCGTCGTCAGGCTGAAAGGCGGCGACCCCTATATTTTCGGGCGTGGCGGCGAAGAGGCGTTGGCGCTTGCCCGCGAAAACATCCCGTTCCGCGTCCTGTCCGGCCTCACCTCAGGCCTCAGCGCGCTTGCCGGTGCCGGCATCCCCGCCACCATGCGCGGCATCAACAAGGCGGTGATCCTGGCGACCGGCCACGCCGCCGGCACCGATGACGACCTCGACTGGGCGGCAATCGCCCGCACCGGCCAGCCGGTCGTCGTCTATATGGGCATGGCCAATCTGCCGCTGATATCAGCCTCACTGCTCAAGGGCGGGCTGGCGCCGTCGACGCCGGCGGCGGTGATTGTTGCCGCAACGACGCCGCAGGAGCGCATCGTCGTCGCCACGCTCGCCACCATTGCCGAGGAAGCGGCCGCCGCCGGGTTGACCTCACCGGCGCTGATCGTTGTCGGCGGCATCGTTGCGATGCGCGCGGCATTGGCGGGCGAGCCATGACCCGCGCGATCATCATCGGCGCGCCGCGCTCGGGTTCGGGCAAGACCAGCGTCACTATCGGCATCTTGCGCGCGCTCGCCCGGCGCGGCCTGAAAGTGCGCGGCGCCAAATCCGGTCCCGACTATATCGACCCCGGCTTCCACACCGCTGCCACCGGATTTTCCGGCGTCAATCTCGACAGCTGGGCGATGCCGCCTGCGTTGCTCAACGCGCTGGCCGGTGACGCTACTGAAGACGCCGATTTCATCTTCCTCGAAAGCGCCATGGGCTTGTTCGACGGGATTCCCGCTGATCCGGGCCGCACCGGCTCGGCCGCAGACCTTGCCCGGCTCTATGGCCTGCCGGTGCTGCTGGTGCTCGACGTTTCCGGGCAGTCGACCACGGCGGCGGCCGTCGCCAAGGGTTTTGCTACCTACGACCCCGATGTGCGCATGGCCGGCGTCGTGCTCAACCGGCTGGGCAGCGAACGTCATCGCCGTCTCTGCAGCGACGCCATCGAGGCGATCGGCCTGCCTGTCGTCGGCGCCATATTGCGAGACCCGACGCTCAACCTGCCGGAGCGCCATCTCGGTCTCGTCCAGGCCGGCGAATACGAGAATCTGATGGCGCATCTCGACCGGCTGGCCGACATGGTCGAACGCTCGCTCGACCTCGACGCCATCATGGCGCTGGCGGCGCCATTTGAACCTGCACCGGGCAGCTTCAGCGACGCGCTGCCGCCGCCCGGCCAGCGCATCGCATTGGCCGAGGACGCCGCCTTCACTTTCCTCTACCCGCATGTCGCGGCGCATTGGCGCAAGGCCGGGGCGGAAATCGTCTGCTTCTCGCCACTCGCCGACGAAGCACCCAGCGACAATTGCGATGTCTGCTGGCTGCCCGGCGGCTATCCCGAGCTTCATGCCGGCCGCCTTGCGGCGGCTGCGAATTTCAGGGCCGGCATTGAAGTGTTTTCGGCAACACGGCCGGTGCACGGCGAGTGCGGTGGCTTCATGGTTATGGGCGAAGCGCTGGAGGATGCCTCGGGAGAGACGCACAGGATGCTCGGCCTGCTCGGCCATTCGACCAGTTTTGCCAAACGAAAGATGAATCTCGGCTACCGCGAGGCGCGGCTGCGGGCCGATTGCCCGCTTGGAACGCAAGGCACGCTGATCCGTGGCCACGAATTCCACTATGCGCAGATGATTTCCACCGGCAATGACGAGCCACTGGCCGACCTTGCTGATGGCCAGGGCAATCCGCTCGGCGCCTCCGGCTACCGGCGCGGCCATGTCAGCGGCACATTCTTCCATGCGATTGCGAGAGGTGCATGACCGCAATCCCTTCACCCCGGCAGGCGCTCGACGACATCGCGCTCTGCCTCGTGTTCTTCACCCGGCTGCCGGTGCCGGTCGTAGGTTTTCGCGGCCGTAGCCTTGCCGACGCGATCTGGGCAGCGCCGGTCGCAGGCCTCGCCGTCGCTCTGATTGGCGCCTTGGTTTACGCGGTCGGAACCTGGCTCGGCCTTGCCGCCGGCCCAGCAGCGGGACTTGCCCTTGCCGCAACCCTGCTCGCCACCGGCTGCCTGCATGAAGACGGGCTTTCGGATGTCGCCGACGGCTTTGGCGGCGGCAAGACACGTGACAGGAAATTGGAAATCATGCGCGACAGCCGCATCGGCGCCTACGGCGCCTGCGCGCTCGGTATTTCGCTGCTGATCCGCTGGAGCGTGCTTTCGGAATTCGCCAGCCCGGCGCAAGTTCTGGTCGCTTTCATAGCCGCGCATGCCGCTTCGCGCGGCTTGTTCGGCGCTTTCATGCACCTGTTGCCGGCGGCTCGCAGCGACGGCCTCTCGGCCGATGCAGGCACGGTGTCGGCCGAAACTGCCATTGCCGGCGCCGTGCTCGGCGCCGTGGCGCTGCTGGCGCTAGGGTTCGGTGGCGCGGTCGCCGCGCTCATCCTGCTCGCAATTGTCTTGCGCACGCGCCTGCTCGGCCTGTTCGGCTACGAA
>NZ_SUEO01000248.1:0-8291 GCF_004962925.1 Mesorhizobium sp.
CCTGGTACAAACCAGCTCCTGCGCTCGTCGCTCCACCTCGCTCGCGGAAATGCCTTCCGAAATCGTTCGACAGTCATTCGGTCATAAGGAAAGTTCGCCAAGGCACCGGGGATGTCTTGTTTCTGCAGCGCAGGCTGATGCTTGGGTTCCTCCACGGTCTGCCGTCAATGGTGTTGGATACCCAGAGAAACGTCCCGCCGGCCCGAATGGTTCACTCGCGAGTCACAACGCGACTGGCCGAGCTGTCGCCCGGCAGCGGGCAAGCATTCATTTACCTGCCTTCGACGGAGTTAAGGCAAAAGTCTCGAAAACTCCCGCACCTGGAACTGTACACGCCTACATTGCTAGACGGCACGCCTTCGTTCCGACAAAACTGCGAATCGCGGGGCCACTGGCAATCCGCAGGTCGGCGGGTTCAGGCAATGCTCATAGAAATATGAGCCGCCGACTTTCCTTTTGGCTGTAAAGCTCCGCGGGTAGTCGCTCTCAGTTGTCGTCTCAAATTAATCGGCGGGACGTGGCGACGCGGATGGCTGTCACACGCCGCCATTCGGACGCGCCAGCTTCGTCGGCGGCTTGTCAAGCTCCGTTTCCAAGTAAGCTATTCAGAGCAACGCTCTTATCGGGGATCTCAGTAGCCGGCGCAATCGCGCCCATAACCTTGACAATTGTCGGCATGTAAGGATGCTCCGTTGAGTCCGAAATCGCTGTCATAGTTCATGCGCACATGCACAACTTCCCGCTTACGAACCTCCTTGAAAAGGCCCTACTGCTCGCGCGAGCGCCTCAAGCTACGAGCCAAACTCCTCTAGACCGCGTTGACGCCCGAAATGAGCAGAGGGAGGCGGGTGGATGGCCGCTTTGCGCAGCAAAGCAGGCACTACCTGATCCTCAGGCTCCGCTGCAAAGCGGGCATTCAGTCTTGCCTCGGATCGTAAGGCGCCGCGCGCCTAGCAAGCGCCAGAGCAGACGAGGCCGCACTAGCTTGAACGCAGACTTATATCAGCCGGCAATCACCCGCAGAGGCTCAGCAGTAATTGTCTATCGGGTCGTCATAGCCTTCGCCGGTTAACTCGCAGAACCTCATCAAGGCGCCCTGCAACGAGAATAGGTGAACTCGAGGCGGGTTGGGGCGCCGCAGAGCAGGGCGCGTTCTAACCGATGCCCAACTCGCGTCGTCGCCAAAAGCGGTTCCAGCTGCCCCTATGCGCCTTGGCAGCGAGCTTTGGCTTGGAACAGGACCCAGCGTGAAGCTGCCTAGCAGAAAAATCGCTTCGGCTCCGGTCGTGGAAGGAAAGGCACCGATGGCCTGCGATGATTACCGACCGATAGGAACGGGCCGGGCTCGCAACCTGCTTTCTCTAACAGAGCGAGGCCGGCTTCGTATGGACCGGAAGAGCTACTGTTTCCTTTTTGAGGCTTTCCCTGAAAAGTCTTCTGCCTAAACCTCATTGTTGTAGTCCAGCTGTCGTATTTTCCAAGACCATTACACGGTAGAGTCATAGCACTTGCTGCCTGCGCGGCAGAGAAGGCCATGGCAAGCCGGAACCACGGTAAGACGGCGAAGACCGTCAGGCTCTTCAAAAAAACTATTCAGAGGGGATCGTCATCATCGATCCGGCGGTCGGGAGGCTCGGCCGGTTGAAAAGAGGACGTTGGCAATGGGGCGGCCACGAGATAGCTGGGGTGATCCACGCCACGCACTTGCACGGATCACCTGCCAAAAATGGCGGACCGGTCCCGGAATCGAGCCGCCGTCGCGGGTTTTTTGCGGCCGTAGCGGCCTAGCTGTCTGCTGTGCGCCCGGCGAAGCGCGCAGCAGATGAGAAACCCTGCGTGCGTCGCGCTGGCGCTGATGGTGCAGCCGGAGATACGGCTGCTCGACGAGCCGTGAGGGGCTCTCGAGGCCATGACCGAGATTTCCATACAGGAAGAACTGGCGCGCATCTGAGCAAGAAAAATGTCATCATGGTGGCCAAGGCGTGCCAGCCGGCGCGGGCGTTTCGCGCCTCCGGCGCGGCAATCATCCCTGTGAATCAGGCTTGTTTATATAGCGAAACTTCGACAAAAAGTCGCTCCGACTCGGATCGGGAGAAGGAAGCGGATATGGTCTTTCGATTGAAAGAGCGACTAGGCAAGAAACTTGAGAAGAAGTGCAATTCTTCAAATGTTGGCAGAAGGATAAGAAAGGTGTGGGCGCACTCATGCCCACGTCGATCCACGCGGCGCGCCGCATGGCTAGTGTGGTCAACCCGCATTCTGGATTGCCGGTTTTGGAGCTTGGTGCCGGGACTGGTGTCATCACCAGGGCCATCCTGGAAAGAGGCATCAAACCGCATCGGTTGACTTCGGTCGAATATTCCAAGGATTTTTATGATGGCCTGGTGCGACGCTTTCCGGGAGTGGATTTCCGCTTGGGCAATGCGTTTGCCCTGGAAGAAACCCTGGGGGAGCACCGGGAAAAGTTCGATTGTGTCATAAGCGCAGTGCCGATGTTGAGCTTTCCGATGCAACAGCGCCTCACACTGCTCGAGGATTTGCTTGCACGAATCCCCGCCGGGCGACCTGTGATCCAAATCACCTACGGTCTTCTGTCACCGGTGCTAAAAATGCCCGACCGTTACATCGTTTCTCACTATGATTTCGTCGTTCGCAATGTTCCCCCCGCACAACTCTGGACCTATCGACGAGCAGTGTGACCACAGGGGACGCGAGCGACAGGTGGCTTTCGGAATCCTTGTACAGGACTGCAAAGCCGACTGAACTTGGTGCTGGGGCCAGCCATTCGCGCCCTGGCTGGACCCCTTCCATTCCGCATTTTCTGAGGATCGATTTGATCGCAGCGGAGAGATGATGTTCGGCTGCAAGCATTGAGAGCGGCGAAGCTTCCGCTAACGCCTATATTTCTCCGGTATTTGGGAGATGCATTCCTCGAGACGCGCCCGGCGAAACTTCGCATTGCGAAGTTCATGTCCGGCTTCGAAACGTCGATGGCGTCCTTGAGGTGTGGGCGCTATGAGGTCGCGCTCCAGTTCCGCAATGCGCGCACGCACCTGCCGAGCCTCGTCCTGACGCAACGCCTTGATCCATCCACGCCCGCGCATCGGTCTTCCTGCCAGCACCCCAAAAGCCATGCGGGTTTATCCATCGAGACCCTAATTTCCGGCAAGCCGAAACGCTCGAAATTTAACTTCGGCGCTTTAGCGAAGACAAAGAGGGCTCTTTGGAAAAAAGGCGGCGCTTGGAAGAGCGAATGAAGCGATAGAAGGCCGTCCGTCCTATCGGCCATCTTCGGCTCTGATGTCATGCGCAATCTGTTTATCTGTTTGAGGAGCGCTGAATCTGCAACGGTTTGGGCATGCCGCGGACAAGCGAAACGCTGGCCAAGAGCGCAGGTGCGATCGAGGCATCGGGAGGCGGTTGGTTGTGTGGATAGTCAGCCCTGGCCTATTGCCGATGGCCCAGTGCCGCGCACTTTCGCAGCCATGGTGCCGCAGCACGTCGAATTGGTGTTTTTTGAGCAGTCACTCGGCAAAGGCGAGGGCCTGCATCGACGGTTCTGTGATCGTGTGGCTGACGCCGCGGAGAAAACCGCAGGCCTGTTTCTAGCCCGCTGAGCGCCGCCTACTTGCGGACCAAAGCAGCGGAGAGATGATGTTCGGCTGCAAGTGTGCTTGGCGTGCAACTACTCAATTCACCGGCTTTCGAAAACGTTCTAAGCAGATGGCATGCTCGCCAGCGGCAGCCTCTCCCCAGTCAAACCCGGCTTCGTGCCCGTCCTCAAACGGGAGAGCGGCTGATCAAAGACGCTGCCGGCCTGTCATGGACAGTTCGACAAGGGCAGCTTCAATCCTGGCGCAGTTGACCTACCGCGCAGCTCGGTTATGGCGGAGCACCCATGGCAGGCGCCGCTTCCATCGTTCATGGCCGCAGAGAAACATCTTTCTGCCAGCGCTTCTTCTTGCGAGTCCGTCTGCCTTCAGTCGGTGCGTTCGATGCCTCCGGAATCGGCGCATCGTCAGCCCTCGGCGGCTTAGGAACCGATACGTCGGGCATGACCATGTCCTTGACATCGGGTACTGCTTCACCAATGGCGGCCATGGGCTGAGAACGGATATCTTCACAAGGAAAAATCGGCTCTTCAGCGATAGCGTCAATCTTCGCTACCGCGATATCGTTCGTGATGGCGCCGGCCCAGATTGACTGTGGCCGGTTCACGAGCCCATCTTCTGTTTGATCTCGACGACAAAGGGTCGCTGCTGCCTCTTAGTGCTCTCGGCGGAGGTGGGGAGGTGCGAATGTCGTCTAGGCCGATCGCACGCTTTCGTCCACCCGCCCCCAGGTATTCTCCAACGGTTTTCGAAGACGTTGATGTCTTCGAAGCACGACGCCAGCGGCTCACCGCCGACCTCCCGGCCCGCGCTCTCGATCTCCTGCCCCGCTTTCAGTGCGATCGCCACGATGATCATATGGCCCGCCCAGCCGCCTTGTTGTGCCCATCGCGCAGCCGGAGAAGATTCACGATGCAATGAAGATGGTGGCCGCCCCTGTTCATACCCCACGTTCCCTGAGTATATCAGGCGCGTCCAACGCCTTTTCTGAATCGATCACAGGTGACCGATTCATGCTGTTGATGGACCTGGATTTTCAGCTCCGTTAGAAGGGTCGATCAAGGCCACGCTTCGGGCCAGTGCTTCGTCGTGTTGTTCGCATGCGGTGGGCCCGTGGTGCCGGGTCGGCCCATCGCAACGTCTGACCCTTTCACTACTCTTTGCTTCGCGGCCGCCAAACGCTCACCGGCAGGTGCCAAGAATGGAGCTCGGCGATGGCTCCGAGAGAACTCTGCACAGGAATTTGCCCTCAGCCTTTTTCACAGCGTTCATGCGTTGCACCCGGAGGGTGTCCTCGACTGGAGAAATTCCTTGTGGACGTTCACGCCGCCGTCGGCAACGATGCGCTCCGATGGCGGGCGTTCGCGCTGATCTTTTTTTCGGACCAAGGTTCGCGCCAAAGAAAAGGGCGCCTTTCGGCGCCCTTTCCGTATCTGAAGGCTTATGGGTTGGATTAGAAATCCATACCGCCCATACCGCCCATGCCGCCGCCGCCCATGCCGCCAGGCATGCCGCCGCCAGCCGACTCCTTCTTTGGAGCCTCCGCGATCATGGCTTCGGTGGTGACCAGCAGGCCGGCGACCGAGGCCGCGTCCTGGAGAGCCGTGCGCACGACCTTGACCGGATCGACGATACCCATGGCGATCATGTCGCCATATTCGCCGGTCTGGGCGTTGAAGCCGAACGTCGCGCCTGTGTTCTCGAGGATCTTGCCGGCAACGATCGATGCTTCCGCACCGGCGTTGGCCGCGATCTGGCGAGCCGGAGCCTGCAGCGCGCGACGCACGATGCTGATGCCTGCGGTCTGGTCGGAGTTGGCGCCGGTCGCCTTGATGCTCAGCGAAGCGCGCAGAAGGGCGACGCCGCCGCCGGGAACGATGCCTTCTTCGACGGCCGCACGGGTCGCGTTGAGGGCGTCATCGACGCGGTCCTTCTTTTCCTTGACTTCGATCTCGGTCGCACCGCCGACGCGGATGACGGCAACGCCGCCCGCCAGCTTGGCGAGACGTTCCTGCAGCTTCTCCTTGTCGTAGTCCGAGGTGGTCTCCTCGATCTGCTGCTTGATCTGGGCGACGCGGCCCTGGATCTCGGCCTTCTTGCCGGCGCCGTCGACGATGGTGGTGTTCTCCTTGGAGATCGACACCTTTTTGGCGCGGCCGAGCATGTTGAGGCCGACATTCTCGAGCTTGATGCCGAGGTCTTCGGAAATGACCTGGCCACCGGTGAGGATGGCGATGTCTTCCAGCATGGCCTTGCGGCGATCACCGAAGCCCGGCGCCTTGACGGCGGCGATCTTCAGGCCGCCACGCAGCTTGTTGACGACCAGCGTGGCCAGAGCCTCGCCTTCGACGTCTTCCGAGATGATGACCAGCGGCTTCGAGGTCTGCACGACAGCCTCGAGGATCGGCAGCATGGCCTGCAGGTTGGAGAGCTTCTTCTCATGGAGAAGGATGTAGGCGTCTTCCAGATCCGCAACCATCTTGTCGGCGTTGGTGACGAAGTAGGGCGAGAGATAGCCGCGGTCGAACTGCATGCCTTCGACGACTTCGAGTTCGGTCTCGGCGGTCTTGGCTTCCTCGACCGTGATGACGCCCTCATTGCCGACCTTCTGCATCGCTTCGGCGATCATCGAGCCGACCGAAGCATCGCCATTGCCGGCGATGGTGCCGACCTGGGCAACCTCTTCCGAGGTCTTGATCTTCTTGGCGTTCTTGATCAGCGTCGCGACGACGTCGCTAACGGCGAGGTCGATGCCGCGCTTCAGGTCCATCGGGTTCATGCCGGCGGCAACCGCCTTGTGGCCTTCCTGGACGATCGACTGCGCCAGAACGGTCGCGGTCGTGGTGCCGTCGCCGGCGATGTCGTTGGTCTTCGAAGCAACTTCGCGGACCATCTGCGCGCCCATGTTCTCGAACTTGTCCTCAAGCTCGATTTCCTTGGCGACGGTGACGCCGTCCTTGGTGATGCGCGGTGCGCCGAACGACTTGTCGATGACGACGTTGCGGCCCTTGGGGCCGAGCGTGACCTTCACGGCGTCGGCGAGGATGTTGACGCCGCGCAGCATGCGCTCACGGGCATCGCGAGAAAATTTTACGTCTTTGGCAGCCATTTTTAGCTCCTGGCAGGGGCTTCAATCGAGCCCGGGAATTCAGTTGACGAAAGGGCCTGATATGAGCCGATGATGCCCATGATGTCGGATTCCTTCATGATCAGAAGGTCTTCGCCATTGAGCTTGACTTCGGTGCCCGACCACTTGCCGAACAGGATGCGGTCGCCGGCCTTGACGTCCAGTGGGACGAGCTTGCCAGCTTCGTCGCGGGCGCCGGAGCCGACGGCGATGATCTCGCCTTCCTGCGGCTTTTCCTTTGCCGTATCCGGGATGATGATCCCGCCAGCGGTCTTGGATTCGGATTCGACCCGGCGAACGACCACGCGGTCATGCAGCGGGCGGAACTTCGACTTTGCCATTTTCGGATTTTTCCCTGGTGCGGATGTTGAGGGGTTTTTGTTAGCACTCGCGATGGACGAGTGCTAACGCGATAGTGAGGTAGGCTGTAAGCGGGCACTCGTCAAGACGGACGAGGGGCGAGGAGCTCTGGCCCCCTTCCCGGTGAAGCCCAACGCATACGCGGCATCCGCGTTGATGGCTCCGAGCCCCACATTTCCGTTGAATTCGGCGTCATGACGCCAACTTGCGCGCGCCGCTTCCAAGTCGCCAGTCGTGCTGCCGTCAGCACGAACATAGGGCTGCGCTTCACTTCCCGTCGAAGCCGCGGCAAGCAGCGCCGCCGTCAGCACGCTCCTTTGCAGATGCTTGCCAAAGGTGGAGAGTGAGCGCACCTGCGCCGGGCTGTTGGTGCGAACGTAAGACGTCATTGACAACTCCTTTTTGCAAGTCGAGCCCTTCTCCACCTTCGGCCGCCGTCGACGCGAAGAAGTCCGCATCGCGCTGAAGACGAGCGCTGCGAAAAAGAGAAAGATGTGTTTGATGGCTGCGGCCCCACGGTGCCTTCCAGATTTGAGATCACTTCCGCCGCGATGCGGCTGAAGCTCCTCGCAACGTCACAATCGAATCTGCTGCCAAGCCTCCAGGAAAGGAGAGCATTGCTCATCTCGCGCTTGTGCATGCAGTCAACCTTCGATCCGTGTTGCCACATCTCAAGTGCAAACGCCGTGCCAAAGCTCACTGGGTAGTGAACGCATGGCTCTCCCTGAAAACCTCCACAAATCCAGCATGGTCGATTGTGCGGAACCCGACATGCGTCTTCTGCCACTGTCAGCTTTCGGACAGGCATGACGCGTTTCGCGCCGCCCACCGGTCGATCGATTAGGGGCCGGTCTGTTCGTCTCATAAGAGCGCGTCACGTTGCGTAGCGGCTTCCCGAGCGCCGCCGCCTGACACTGGACCTGCAGGTAGCACCGGCTTCTCATCCAGCCTTGCTTTGGCCCCTTCGCGTATCAGATTCCCGCTGGCGAGCCCTGCTTTCATCGATCGCACCATGCCGGATGTCTGCTCTGGCGCCCGACCCGCTGGCACGATCTCGATCCGGCATAAGGGCGCAGCATCTTTGCAGGCCGTTTCATTCCCGGCGTCCTGCTTGGCTGACAGACCGCACTTGGCGAGCGGTCTCCATGCTCTCTCCAAGGACCATCCCTGCGGCTGGCTTGTCGACCTATGGG
>NZ_SUEO01000248.1:8301-8791 GCF_004962925.1 Mesorhizobium sp.
CCCGAAACCCTCGCCATCAGCTTTTTTCCCCGCCGCCTGCGGCGGCTTCCTCGCGCCGCTTCGCTCACAAAAAAGCTGCCCGCTCGGGTCCTTCGCTGTCGCTGCGGCCCTGTCGGGTTCAGGCGGTCCTGACGCGCCCATTACGGTACGCCATCGCAGGGGATGGTCCCCGGCGAAAGCAAAAAAGGAGACTTCGAAATGACCGCGATCGGTTACGTCAACAAGCAGGAAAACGGCGCCTACAAGGGCCAGCTCAAGACGCTCAGCGTCCGCGCCGACATCGATATCGTCCCCAACCAGGCCAAGAGCGCCGATAACCATCCCGACTTCCGGGTGCTTACGCAAGGGGTCGAAGTTGGCGCCGGCTGGATCCGCACCGGCGAGACTTCCGGCAAGGATTATGTGAGCCTGTCGATTGCAGCGCCGGAGTTCGGACCGCGCAAGCTCTACGCCAATCTCGGCCGCGCCGCCGGCCAGGACGATGACGACA
>NZ_SUEO01000249.1 GCF_004962925.1 Mesorhizobium sp.
GTTGAAGAATGCCACCAACCTGCGCGGCCGCCGCCCGCGCAACGGCGCCTCGTTTGTCGCGCCGGTCGACGGCAGGGCGCATGTGTCGGGCGAGCGCACCGTGCCGCTGCTGCAGCAGACGATCCCGGCGTTGCTTTCCGATACCGTCAGCAAATACGCCACGCTGGATGCCGCCGTCTTCGTCGAACAGGACAAGCGCTTCACCTGGAGCGAACTTTCAGACACGGTGGACGCGCTGGCCGCCGGCTTCCTGGCGCTCGGCCTGGCAAAAGGCGACCGCGTCGGCATCTGGTCGCCCAACCGCTGGGAATGGCTGGTGACGCAATTCGCCACCGCGCGCATTGGCCTTATCCTGGTCAACATCAATCCGGCCTATCGGCTGGTCGAGCTGGACTATGCCTTGAACAAGGTCGGCTGCAAGGCGCTGGTCACATCAGCCAGTTTCAAGAGCTCCGACTATCTCGGCATGATCGAAACGCTGGCGCCGGAGATCGCGACGGCGACGCCGGGCAAGCTCGACGCGAAAAAAGTGCCGGCGCTGAAGATCGTCATCCGCATGGGCGAGGAGAATTCGCCGGGCATGTTCAATTTCGCCGACGTGCTGGCGATGGCCGGGCGCGACGAGCATGACAGCCTCGACCGGATCTCCGAAGGGCTGAAGCCCGGCGACGCCATCAACATCCAGTTCACCTCAGGCACGACAGGCGCGCCAAAGGGCGCGACGCTGACCCACAACAACATCGTCAACAACGGCAATTTCGTCACCTCGGCGATCAGGCTGACCGTCGACGACCGGCTGTGCATCCCGGTGCCGCTCTATCACTGCTTCGGCATGTCGATGGGCACGATAGGCTGTGTTACCAAGGGCGCGACCATGGTTTTTCCAGGTGAGGGGTTCGACGCCGGCGCCACGCTGAACGCTGTGGCGGGTGAGCGCTGCACCGGCCTCTATGGCGTGCCGACCATGTTCGTCGGCCTGCTCGACCATCCGGATTTCCAGTCCTTCGATCTCACCAGCCTGCGCACCGGCATCATGGCCGGCTCGCCGTGCCCGATCGAGGTGATGAAGAAGGTGGTGTCTCTGATGCACATGGCAGAGGTGACCATCGCCTATGGCATGACCGAGACCAGCCCGGTGTCGTTCCAGAGCAGCGTCGACGACCCGCTGGAAAAACGCGTCTCGACGGTCGGCCGCGTCCACCCCCATGTCGAGGTCAAGGCCATCGATGCCGATGGCGCCACCGTTGCGGTCGGCGCGCCGGGCGAGCTCTGCACGCGCGGCTATTCAGTGATGAAGGGCTATTGGGACGACGAGGAAAAGACCCGTGAGGCAATCGACGCCGATGGTTGGATGCACACCGGCGACCTCGCCACCATCGATGCCGAGGGCTATTGCAACATCGTCGGCCGGGTCAAGGACATGGTCATCCGCGGCGGTGAGAACGTCTACCCGCGCGAGGTCGAGGAGTTCCTCTATCGCCATCCCAAGGTCAGGGAAGTGCAGGTGTTTGGCATTCCCGACCCGAAATACGGCGAAGAGCTTTGCGCCTGGATCGTGCTCAAGCCCGACCAGATCGCAACCGAGCAGGAAATCAAGGCCTTCTGCGCCGGCCAGATCGCCCACTACAAGATCCCGCGCCACATCCGCTTCCGCACCGAATTGCCGATGACGGTGACCGGCAAGCCGCAGAAGTTCCTCATGCGCAAGGCGATGGTCGAGGAGCTGGGACTGGTGGCGCAGAAGACGGCTTGAGCGGGCACTTCCCCCGTGGGGACGTTCGTGGCCGGGTTGTTGTCTGGTTGCGGGTTGGGAAGTTTGTTCGCTTTGCGGGCAACGCGGCCTTTTATTACCGGCTGCCGGAGCACGCCCTCGCAACCTACTTCAGAATCGCGGCGAGTTCGATCAAGTCATTTGCCATGTATTCCCAACCATCGAGCGGCGCGATAGCGGCAGCCTTCGACGGGTCGTGCGCTTTTGAGCGAACGACATACGCCGTCTTCAATCCGCATCGACGCGCGGCGTCCAGATCGTAGTCGTGGGCGGCAACCAGCATCGCCCTGTCCGGCTCCACGCCCAGCAGCTCACAGGCACGAAGATACACCTGTGGCATCGGTTTATAGGCCTTGGAGATATCAGCGCCGAGGATCGTATCCCAAGGCAGCCCGGCATGTTTTGCCATGTCCACCAGAAGTCGGGTGTTCCCATCGGACAGCGGTGCGACGATGAAGCGTTCCTTCAATCTGGAGAGGCCCTCCACCGAATCCGGCCACGGCTTGAGGCGGTGCCAGGCCAGATTGAGGTCTTCCAATTCGGCGCTCGGTAAAGCCGATGGCGTCAGCCCGAACCCTTTAAGGCACGCTTCCAGGTTTTCCATGTTGAGCAGATCGAGCGGAACAAAGGGCCGACGACCGCACCGGACGGCTTCAACCGATGCGTCATAGCGTCCGACCCAAGCATCGGCAAAAGCACCGGCGTCGATATGCAAGGCGTCATGGCGCTTCAGAAAAGAACTCGCCTCCGCCGCTATGCTGCCGCGCCAATCGACAACGGTTCCCAAGACGTCGAAGAACAATACCTCAACTTTCGTCACTTTAGCTCTCCATGCTCGTCGGTCTGGTGGTCCGTCAGTCGCGGTAAGAGGGATCGATCTTGTTGCCGCTTGAAATAATCGAAATGCGTGAAAGCCTGATCGTTGTAAAGCAGCCAGCCGTCCGCTGTTTTCAGCGCCAGATTGTCGGACATGACCCAGATCGTCGGGCATGACATTGAGCGGTTGCCCGTCGATCGGCCCCCCAGTACTGACTCGATCTTATCGGCCGCTGCGAGTACCTTGAGTGCGTCCGAAACATCGGCGGCGACGGCGGGACCCTCGCCGCCCTTGCCTTTGATTTCCGCTGTCAGCTGGCTGAGAGCGGGGTTTGTGGCGGGCGAGCAGAGGCGCCGGTGATCACCGCTGTCTTCCCGCTTTCAACCCGACGGCGCCAGGTCGGTGTTGGCAAAGTCTAAGCCGCCGGTCCCTCGAGCCCGCTTCTCTCGTGAGATTTCCACAGGAACCAGCCGAGGACGGTACCGAAGAAGAATGTGTGGGCAAGAAACTGCACGACTGGGCTTGCTTGCAGGAACCAAGGGAATGCGATCGGCGCGATCACATAGAAATTGACGAGCCACAAGGCGAGGCCAAAGACGCTGCCGAGACCAATGAAGGCGGCGGATCCTCGCAGCATTGAGGCAATCTCCCCGAACACGATCCCGTAGATGATGGCCAGGATCAGATGGACGATCACGCCGGCGATGCTGGCCGTCAGTAGCGAATAGCCGGGATCGAGAGCTTCCGGCCCAAGCGCGATGGCGCCAATCATGCGCAGGGGCATGAAAAACGCTTCCGCCCCCATCATGAACGCACTCGCCGTCATTTCGAACGCCGCAAAGACGAGGCCTGCGACGATGCCCGCAACGGCTCCCTGCTGGAGTCCCCATCGGATGTCGCGCGGCGTCACTGGTGTGTGGATGTAATCACGGTAAGCCATGATACTGCTCCCTTCTGGAACGCAGACTCCTCCGTAAAACCAATGCGGGATGCGCGTCGGCGGTTCCGGGCGTTCGGTGTAATTCACGGGGATTTGATTGAAGTTGAGGTTTCTCAGGCCGCCAGCACTGCCGCATCCAGCCCGCGAATAATCTTCGCCAGCTCCACACATTCGTCGTGGCGTACCTTGTTGCGCCGCCAGGCGAGGCAGATCGTGCGCTGCGGCATCGGCTCCTGGAAAGGCACGATCTTCAAATCGGGGATAGTGCTGGCCGGTCCTGCCGCCATTTCCGGGATGAGCGTGACGCCAAGCCCGTGCGCCACCATCTGCAGCAACGTCGTCAGGCTGGTCGCGCCATAGCTTGCCATTGCCACCGGCCGCACGCTGCCGCAGACGGCAAGCGCCTGTTCGCGCAGGCAATGGCCTTCCTCCAGCAGCATCAGCCTTTCCAGCGCCGGGCTTTCCGGCGGAACCGGCGGCGAGGCGAAGGCGGGATCGCCGGCCGGCACGGCAAGGAAGAACCGGTCGAAGAAAAGCGCCTCGGTGATCAGCCCGGGCTGATCGAGGGGAAGGGCCGCGATGAAGGCGTCGAGTTTTCCCAGAGCGGTGTCCTCGACCAGCGACGCCGTCACCGCCTCGCGCAATTCGAGCTGCAAGGCCGGAAAATGCCGTTTCAGCTGCGGCAGCACATGTGGCAGGAGATAGGGCGCGACCGTCGGGATTATGCCGAGCCGGAAGCGTCCTTCCATGGCAGGGCGCCCGCGCCGGGCCGTCGTCTCGATCTCGCGAATGTCGGCAAGAATACGCTCGATGCGCGGCAGCATGGCCTGCGCCTCGTCGGTCATCCGAACCGATTTGCCGCCGCGCTCGAACAGCTGACAATTCAGGCGCAGCTCCATCTCCGCGATCTGCGAGGACAGCGCCGGCTGGCTGACGCCGGCCAGCTTCGCCGCGCGGCCGAAATGCAGCGTCTGTGCCAGCGCCTCGAAATATTGCATCTGCCGGACGGTGAGACCTATCATAAGGAAAACCTATCGCAACAAACAGGAAAGGCAATTTGTTTTTATCGGCAATGCGGCCTAGTCTGGAACCATTCCAGAATGGCGTGGCTCAAGGCCCGTCCGGAAAATCAACAAATCCCGGGAAATCGACAAATCCCGGAAAATCCACAATCGGAGAGAACGATGGACGCAAAGACCGATGACAATAGCGTGGGAAAATGCCCGGTCGCGCATGGATCGGCCGGCAGGACCAACCGTGACTGGTGGCCAAACCAGCTTGACCTTGCCGTTCTCCATCAGCAGTCGAGCCTCTCGGATCCGATGGGCGAGAACTTCGACTACGCCGAGGAATTCAAGAGCCTCGATCTCGATGCGGTGATCAAGGACCTGCACCAGGTGATGACCGATTCGCAGGATTGGTGGCCGGCCGATTTCGGCCATTACGGCCCGCTCTTCATACGCATGGCCTGGCACAGCGCCGGCACCTATCGCATCGGCGATGGCCGTGGCGGCGCCGGCGCCGGCCAGCAGCGTTTCGCGCCGCTCAACAGCTGGCCGGACAACGCCAATCTCGACAAGGCACGCCGGCTGCTGTGGCCGATCAAGCAGAAATACGGCAGGAAGATCTCCTGGGCCGATTTGTTGATCCTCACCGGCAACGTCGCCCTGGAATCGATGGGCTTCAAGACGTTCGGCTTCGCCGGCGGGCGCGCCGATGTCTGGGAGCCCGAACAGGACGTGGACTGGGGGTCGGAAACCAAGTGGCTCGGCGACGAGCGCTATTCCGGTGATCGCGAACTTCGAGGCCATCTCGGTGCCGTGCAGATGGGGCTGATCTACGTCAACCCGGAAGGGCCGAATGGCACGCCCGATCCGTTGGCCTCGGCACGCGACATCCGTGAAACCTTCGCCCGCATGGCCATGAACGACGAGGAAACCGTCGCGCTGATCGCCGGCGGTCACACCTTCGGCAAGACCCACGGCGCCGGTGATGCATCGCTGGTGGGCGCGGAGCCGGAAGGCGCCGGCATCGAGGCGCAGGGCCTCGGCTGGTCGAGCAAGCACGCCACCGGCATTGCCGGCGACGCCATCACCTCGGGCCTCGAAGTGACCTGGACCACGACGCCGACCAAATGGAGCAACAACTTCTTCGATAATCTGTTCAACTACGAATGGGAACTGACCAAGAGCCCGGCCGGCGCCCATCAGTGGACGCCAAAGGGCGGCGCCGGTGCAGGCTCGGTGCCGGACGCGCACGATCCGTCAAAGCGCCGCGCGCCGGCGATGCTGACCACCGACCTCGCGCTGCGGGCCGACCCGGCCTATGAGAAGATCTCGCGACGTTTCCATGAGAATCCGGATCACTTCGCCGATGCCTTCGCGCGCGCCTGGTTCAAGCTGACCCATCGCGACATGGGTCCGGTTGTCCGCTATCTCGGCCCGCTCGTGCCGAAGGAAGAGCTGATCTGGCAGGACCCCATCCCGGCCGTCGATCACGAACTGATCAGCGAGCAGGACATCGCCTCGCTGAAGGCGAAGATACTGACCTCTGGCCTGTCCGTTTCCGAACTGGTCTCGACCGCCTGGGCCTCGGCCTCGACTTTCCGCGGTTCCGACAAGCGCGGCGGCGCCAACGGCGCACGCATCCGCCTGGCGCCGCAGAAGGACTGGGACGTCAATCAGCCGACCGAACTGTCGAAGGTGCTTGCGCAGCTCGAAGGCGTCCAGAGCGAGTTCAACGCCGGGCAGACAGGCGGCAAGAAGGTCTCGCTTGCCGACCTGATTGTTCTCGGCGGCGTCGCCGCGGTCGAGAAGGCAGCCAAGGACGCCGGCCATGACGTGGAGGTGCCTTTCACGCCAGGCCGCATGGACGCCTCGCAAGAGCAGACGGACGTCCAGTCCTTTGCCGCGATCGAGCCAAAAGTCGATGGCTTCCGCAATTATGTCAGGGGCAAGCAGCCGATGTCGGTCGAAGCGATGCTGGTCGATCGGGCGCAGCTGCTGACCTTGACGGCGCCGGAGATGACGGTGCTCGTCGGCGGGTTGCGGGTGCTCGGCGCCAACACCGGCAAGTCGAAGCACGGGGTGTTCACCGACAGGCTGGGCACGTTGACCAACGATTTCTTCGTCAACTTGCTCAGCATGAGCACGGTCTGGGATCCGGCCGCCGGCTCCGATGAAGTCTACGAAGCGCGCGACCGCAAGACCAAGGCGGTCAAGTGGACCGGCACCCGCGCAGATCTGATCTTCGGCTCGCACGCGCAGTTGCGTGCGCTTGCCGAGGTCTACGGGTCGGCGGATGCCGGGCAGAAGTTCGTTAGGGATTTCGTCGCGGCCTGGACCAAGGTGATGAACCTCGACCGCTTCGACCTCGCTGCCTGATCCAGGCACAAGGATTTCTGGACGCAACAAAAAAAGCGCGGGCCGTGGCCCGCGCTTTTTTTCGTATATTCGGGCTTCGAGAATCAGTCCTTTTCGAAGATGCGGGTCTTGGCGACCACGCCGGCGATGGCGCCGCCGATCAGCGGTGCGACAATGAACAGCCAGAGCTGGCCGATCGCGGCACTTCCCGAAAACAGCGCCGGGCCGATCGAGCGGGCCGGATTGAGCGACGTGCCGGTCACCGGGATGATGGCGAAGTGCAGTCCCGCCAGCGTCAGGCCGATGACGAGGCCGGCAAAGGCTGTCGTGTGGCTGCCGCTGGTGACGCCGAGGATCACCGTCACGAAGGTGAAGGTTCCGATCAGCTCCCACAGGAACGCCGAGCTGACGCCCCATTTCGTCGCATCCCAGCCATTGGCGCCGAAGCCGCCGGTGTGTCCGCCGACCTGTCCGGAGACGATGATCCACAGCGCCAGCGACGCAATGATGGCGCCGATGATCTGCGCGATCCAATAGGGAATGACGTCCTTGGCCTGCATTCGGCCTGCGAGGAACACGCCGAGCGTCACCGCCGGGTTGAGATGCGCGCCCGAGATCGGGCCGATCGCATAGGCAGCCGCAATCAGGCCGATGCCGAATGCAAGACCAATGCCTTCCTGGCCGAGCGGCAGCGCGCCGCCGAAGCCGCCCGTCACCACCGAAGCCGTGCCGATGAACACCAGTAGAAATGTTCCTAGAACTTCCGCCAGATAAGTCTTCATTGCCCTCTCCTCGTAATTTCCCGCCGATCCGCTTGCAGTTCTTGGCGAATCACGCAGCGAAAGAGTATCGCAACTTCAAAAGTTTGGAAGCACAAGCATTGCGCCGACTACAGCGCCGCGCGTCCATTGGGACGCGCAAAGGACGCTGTAGCACTTTGATTTTGCGTATGATCCTTACCGAAAATCGATCCCGATTTTCGGGGTCATGCGCTAGCTGTGGGTGCCAACATATCTGCGCTCGATCGGGTGTCCGAGGCTCTCTCCGCTTGTGCGCGCCAGTCGCGCGCTTTAGAGCAGGGCGGAAGTAATTTGCTGAATAACGGAATAAGAAGATGCGACTGGGCGGACGGCTGGCGGCGGCCATCGAAGTGCTGGAGGATATCGGCCGACGGCACCGGCCGGTGGCCGATGCGCTGAAGGACTGGGGCCTGTCGCATCGCTTCGCCGGCGGCGGCGACCGCGCTGCGATCGGCAACATCGTCTATGACGCGCTGCGCCGGAAGCGCTCGGCCGGCTGGCTGCTGGGCGAGGACACGCCGCGCGCCATCGGCTTCGGTGCTCTGCTGCTCGAATGGAACCAGACCGCACAGTCGCTGAACGAAGCGCTGGACGGCGACAAATTCGCGCCGCCGCTGCTCAAAGCCGACGAGCTGAAGGCGGTCGCCGATAGCAGGCTTGCCGATGCGCCGCCCGCGGTGCGCGCCGACATTCCGGACTGGTGCGAACCGCTTTTCGAACGGGCCTTCGGCGCCAACTGGGTCGATGAAGGCGCAGCACTTGCGACGCGTCCGCCGCTCGACCTCAGGGTCAACACGCTGCGGGCCGATCGCAGCAAGGTGCTCGCCGAACTGGGCGAGACCGATGCCAAGCCTGCACGGATCGCGCCGCACGGCATCCGCATCCCGCCGATCGCAGGCGACGGCAGGCACCCGAACGTCCAGGCGGAACCGGCCTTCCAGAAAGGCTGGTTCGAGGTTCAGGACGAAGGCTCGCAGATCGCTGCCACGCTGGCTGGCGCGGAGGCCGGGATGCAGGTCCTCGATTTTTGCGCCGGCGCCGGCGGCAAGACGCTGGCACTTTCGGCGGCGATGGACAATCG
>NZ_SUEO01000024.1:0-28559 GCF_004962925.1 Mesorhizobium sp.
GCTCGGCGCGAGCCAGCGCAGCGCGCGCCGCTTTGGTCCGGAGGCGTCGGATCGCGATCCCCGCAACCACCATCTCGTGGGCGGCCCTCGACGCGGGCGGGAGCGGTGTGGGGTCGAACCCGGTGAGCCTGCGCTCGGCCTCGTCGAGCCGTCCGATCAGGAGCAGGCGCCGGACCTCGAGATTGAGCGCATGCGCGGCATTGACGTGGTCGCCGTGCTTTTCAAGCGTCGACCGCGCGGCGTCGAGTGCCTTTGCCGGCCAGCCGAGGTCGCGCGAAACGAGTGCGATCTCGGCTTCGGCGACGACGCACCTCGCCCGGGCCACGGCCTCTTTCGGACCGAAGGCGCGCGCAGCACTTTTGAGGAGAGCCTTTGCTCGAACGAAATCGCCGAGCTGCGCCATCGCGATGCCGCGCAGCGCAAGCGCAGGCGCATCGTCACGCAGGGCAACCCTCTTCAAAGCGCCAAGGGGATCACCCGTCGCGAGGGCGCGCGCCGCAGCGGTGATCAGCGAGTCCATCGGAATCCCGTCACACTTGTAACTCTCACCATTCGATATCCGGTCGTAATCTATCTCAAGACCAACAGCCAGCGCGCCGCATGGAAAACGGTGCGAACGACGCAGGATACAGAGGAGAAGAACGATGCCGACACACACGACCGGAACACGTGAGCAGTGGCTGGCAGCGCGGCTTGATCTGCTCGAGGCGGAGAAAGAGCTCACGCGACAAAGCGATGGGCTGGCACAGAAGCGACAAGAGCTGCCGTGGGTCCGGATCGACAAGGATTACCGATTCGAGACCGATGAAGGGAGCGCGTCACTGGCAGACCTCTTCCAAGGACGCTCGCAGCTCCTCGTCTATCATTTCATGTTCGGGCCCGATTACACGGCGGGGTGTCCGGCCTGCTCGGCAATCGCGGACGGGTTCGACGGCTTCGTCGTCCACCTGGCCAACCACGACGTCACGCTTTCGGCGATATCGCGGGCACCGCTCGCAAAGCTGCAGGCGTACAAGCGGCGGATGGGATGGACGTTCCCCTGGGCGTCCTCACACGGCAGCGACTTCAATTTCGACTTCGACGTCTCGTTCACCGAGGAGCAGCAGCGCGAGGAGGGTATCGAATACAACTATGTGCGCGAGGCGCCTCTCGCCGCGATACCCTCGCGCACGACTGCCGACGGCTCCACGACGTTCGCTGCGATGAGCGGAACGGACATGGCCACATACACGCGCGAGAGGCCGGGCATGAGCACATTCGTGCTCGAGGACGGCGTCGTCTACCACGCCTATTCCACCTATGCGCGCGGATTGGACGGCCTCTGGGGCATGTATCAGTGGCTCGACCGCGCGCCTCGAGGCCGTAACGAGAAGGGCGTCTGGTGGCGGCGCCACGACGAAAACGGCCAGGGCTGACGTCTCGATGACACCCCACTCCAACCATACGCAGGAGATGCCGCCCGTGGGCAGCGGATCTGCCTGTTTCCCAAGCGACAAAGTCGCCGCCCGCGGCGCGGCCGACTGGCTGTCTCTCGCGGCTGCGCCAACCTTCGCAATCATGGCGCTGCTGACGGCCGTTACCGGTGATGCGGACATGATCTGCTCGGCTGCGGAAGATGCGTCGCCGCTGAGCGGAATGGCCATGATGTACTCGCTCATGAGCGCCTTCCATTTGGCGCCTTGGCTAAAGCTGCTTGCCAGCCGACGAAGCGCTGCCCGCCGGCCGTGATCCGGCGTTCGCTGGATCAAACGGTAACCGGCGCGCGACCTCGCCTAGCCCTACGTGGCGATGTTGGCCTCGCCTGCATGACGCATCATGCGGCGAAAGCTCATTGAGATGTGAGCTCGCCTTATGTGCCCGATGGACTCCCAGTCGCCGATCTCGGCGGCGGCAAGGACCTCTTCCATTTCGCGGCGAAACGCCGTGAATTCCTCCACAAGGCCCAACTGCGGCATCATCTTCAGGACGACGCGCGCGACCTGAAAATACAGGCGCTCGCTGATCTCGCGCAGCGGCTGGTTGCCGGTCATCGCCGTGAGCTCGTAGAAAAAATCCATGTTGAGGCGCAGGAAAGCGCGCTGGTCGGGATTGAGCACATCGGAATCGCAGCGCGCGATGAGCGCCCGAATTCGGTCGAGGTCGTCCGCCGTGCGCGGGATCGGCGAAAGCTTGCCGACGAGGAGCGCCAGCTCCAGGCGCAAATGATAGACCTGTTGCAATTCCTCGATGTCGACGTCGGTGACGATCGTGCCGACGCCATGGACGGATTGAACCAGACCCTCGGATTCGAGGCGCGCCAGGACACGCCGAACCGGCGTGCGGCTGATCTGGAATTCCTGGGCAAGTTCTTCCTCGGAGAGACGGCTACCCGGCGCGTAGTCGAGCAGGCAGATGCGATCGCGCAGTATTCGGTAGATACGCTCGAACCGCTCCCGCGCCGAGAGCGGGCGCGGCGGCGCGGCGTTTACGGTTACGGGCGTGGCATCTGTCTCAAGCGTCATCCAGCCTCCAGGACAGCGTGCAGGAACTGCCGCGTCCGCTCGTTCTTGGGGGCGCCGAACAGTTCGTTTGGCGGTCCTTGTTCACAGATCTTACCGGCATGGAAAAAGCAGACGCGATCGGAGAACTCCTTGGCAAACCCCATCTGGTGGGTGACCATCAGCATGGTCAGGTCATGTTCCCTACCGAGTTTTCGGATGACTTCAAGCACTTCGCCGACGAGTTCCGGGTCGAGTGCCGATGTCACTTCGTCGAACAGCATGATCTTGGGCCGCATGGCGCAAGCGCGGGCGATGGCGACGCGCTGCTGCTGACCGCCGGAGAGCTGCGAGGGATAGTGGTCTTTCTTCTCCGACAAGCCGACCATGTCGAGCAGATCGGCCGCGCGCGCCTCGGCATCGGCCCGCTTCATGCCGAGCACGGTTATCGGGGCCTCGATGCAGTTCTGCATCGCCGTCATGTGCGGGAACAGGTTGAAGGATTGGAACACCATGCCGATCTTGGCGCGGATCTTGCGGATGTGTGCGAGATCGGCCGGCACCAGCTTGCCGTTCCTCTCCATATGCGTGAGTGGCTGGCCTTCGACCCAGATGACGCCGTCGTTGATCGTCTCCAGCGTCATCAGCATGCGCAACACCGTGGTCTTGCCGGAACCGGACGGGCCGATAATAGAGACCTTCTCGCCGTGTGCTATTTCCAGATTGAGCCCGTCGAGCACGGTCAGCGCGCCGTAGCGTTTCGAGACATTGTCGAAGCGGACCATCGGTTGTTCCGTCATCGCATGGTCCTCCGGTTGAGCAGTCGTTCGAGGGAGCGGATGAGCGCGGCAGAAACAAGGCTCATGGCAAGGAAGAATAGGCCGACCAGCGTCGTCGGCTCGGTGTAGCGGAAAGTTTCGGAACCAATGATCTTGGCCGTCTGCATCAGCTCCAGCACGGCGATCGCGGAAAGCAATGGCGTCTCCTTGAACAAGGCAACCAGATAGTTGCCGAGCGCCGGAACGATCGGCGGAATCGCCTGCGGGATGATGATGTCGCGAAATGTCGTCCAGGACGACAGATTGAGCGCGATCGAGGCTTCCCACTGGCCGCGATGGATGTTGTCGAAACCGGCGCGATAGACCTCGGAACAATAGGCAGCATAGTGGATACCGATGGCAAGCACCCCGGCGGTGAAGGCGTCGAGCACGACACCGAATTTCGGAAAGACGAAATAGAGAAAGAATATCTGGATCAGCAGCGGGGTCGAACGGATCAACTCGACCAGCACCGAAATCGTCCAGCCGGTCCAAGGGACGGCAATGCGGACGACCGCCAGCACCAGGCCAAGCGAGGCGGCAAGCGCAAAGCCGATCAGCGTCGCCTCGATGGAGACGATGGCGGCGCGGGCGAGCACCGGCAGAATTTCAAAAGCAAATGCCCAATCCCAGATCATGCTGCCCGCCCCCGCGCCAGTCCGAGCGACGCCCGCCTTTCGAGAAGCCGCATGCCGATGGTGAGAACCAGCGACATTGCCAGATACATCAGCAGGACGAGGGTGAAGATCGGAATGGTCTTGAACGTGTTCTGGTTCATCTGCTGCGCTTTGAAGGCGAGGTCCGAAAGCGTGATCAGCGAGACCAGCGCCGTCGATTTCAAAAGCTCGATGAGCAGATTGCCCCAGGGCGGGATCATGGCGACGAAAGCCTGTGGCAGTATGATCCGGCGCAGCATCTGGGGGCGGCTCATGTTCAATGCAGTAGACGCCTCCCACTGTCCGCGGGCGACGGACTGGATCGCGCCGCGCACGACTTCCGATCCGTAGGCACCAACGTTCAGGCCGAGCGCCAGAACAGCAACCAGAAATGCGTTGAGCGTGACACCAAATTGCGGCAGGACGAAAAACAGCCAGAATAATTGCACCAACGCCGAGGTGCCGCGGAATATCTCGACATAGACCGTGGCCAGCCATCTGAGCGGCGCCGGGCCGTACATCCTTGCCAGTGCTGCAAGCACGCCCATGACAATTGCCAGCAGGCTGCCGAGAACGGCGATCTCGACCGTCAGGACCGCGCCTTGCAGCAGCCCCGGCATGAACAGGCTATAGGCTTCCTGCGTTGCCAGGACGGCGATCACGCCAAGCGCGACGACCAGCAGGGTGACAAGCGTACGGATTCCCATGCGATTCCCCTAGAAAAAAGGGCGGCGCTTTCGCGCCGCCAGCAGTTGGGAACCTATTTGCCCGCGCAAAGCTCCGCGGTGGTCTTGTTGGGTAGATAGTCCTTGCCGAAGCCGAGCGGCTCGACCAGCGCGATATGCTCCGGCGAACCGAGGAACGTCTTCAACTCGGCGTTGAACGCCTCCAGCAGATCGGTATCTTCCTTGCGGAAACCGAAGCCGCCATGGCCCTTCACCGACTTGCCGGCAACCTCGCCGAACGGCTTGGTCGATTCGACGCCGTCGGCCTTCTTGGCCATGTCGGCGATCGAAAGGGCGGTCAGCGCGGCAGCGTCGGCGCGGCCCGCCTGAACGGCGGCGACCAAGCTGGACTGGTCAGGCAAGGAGACGATCTGCCCATCGGCAACGCCCGCGTCCTTGGCGAAGCCGCCTTCGACGGCGCCGGCCATCACGGCAAGCTTAAGATCCGGGTTGTCCTTGATGCTGGAAAAGTCCTTCAAGCCTTTCGGGTTGCCTTTTGCCACCAACAAAGCCTCGCCGATGCCGTAGGAAGGCTCGGAGTAGTTGATCTCGGCGCAGCGCTTCGGAGTGATGAACATGCCGGCTGCGATGATGTCGAAGCGGCCGGCCTTGAGACCCGGAATGAGCGAGCCGAATTCGGTCAGCACGCCATCGACCTGCGAGATGCCCAACTTAGCGAGCACCGCCTTGGCGACTTCAGGGGCTTCGCCGGTCAGCTTGCCGTCGGGCGTGGCGTAACCGAACGGCGCCTCGTTGGCGAAGCCGACGCGGATGTAGCCTTCCTTCTTGGCCCGTTCGAGGGTGGTTTCCGCATGAGCGGGCAGTGACGTCAATGATGTCGCGGCGAGCGCGATGCAGGCAGCCGCTTTGACGACCATGCGGCGCGATATCGATGATTTGAACATGCTTTTCTCCCATTGAACAACTGATGAACGGTTCCCGGGATGCGGCCTTCTTCGAGATCGACACCCGCTTGATTAGACGTATACAACTAGCCTAGACATTCTGCAAGCTAGGATGTAAAAACCTTTGATATTCCGCTGGAATTCGTAGTTGCACGGCAAATTGTTGCCTAGTTGTGCACAATTTAGGCCCAGCGCATCCATAAAGGCAGGATTTCGGTGGCGAGCGCGAGCGGTTTCGGGACATTCACGCAAGCGGAATATGCGCAGCGCCTGGCCGGCGTGAAGACACGCATGGAGAAGGCCGGCTTCGACCTCATCGTCTGTCAGGATCCCGCCAACATGTGCTGGCTGACCGGCTATGACGGATGGTCGTTCTACGTTCCGCAGTGCGTGCTCGTCCATCTGGAGGAGGACCGGCCGAGCTGGTTCGGCAGGGCGCAGGACGCCAGGAGCGCACGCCTGACCACCGGCCTGCCGGAGAAAAACATCGTGCCGTTCTCGGAACGGCTGGTGCAGCAGCCCGTCGAACACCCGTATGACGAACTCGCTCAGCTGATCCGTTCGCGTGGCTGGGGAAAGGCCCGCATCGGCGTCGAGATGGACGCGCATTATTACACCGCGCGCTGCCACGCCCATCTCGTCCAGGGCCTGCCTGACGCGCACTTCGCCAACAACCACGATCTCGTCAACTGGGCGCGGCTGGTCAAATCCGAAGCCGAGCTGGTGCTGATCCGCGAGGCCGGCGCGATCTGCACGCATGCCATGAACCGCGCCGTCGAAAAAATGCGGCCTGGCGTGCCGCAGAACCACGTCATAGCCGAAATCTATCACGCGCAGATCATGGGCGTGCCTGGAGCAGGTGGCGACTATGCCGCGATCTGTCCGCTGATGCCCGTCGGCGAGGGCACCAGCACGCCGCACCTGACCTGGTCCGACGCGCCGCTGCCGGACAGCGGCCTCGCCATTCTGGAGATCGCCGGGGTGCGGCGGCGCTATCATGCGGCGCTGACGCGGACCGTGCATTTCGGCAAGCCGCCGCAAGCCATCCTCGACATGGCCAAGGCGATCGTCGAGGGCGTCGACGCCGGCCTTGAGAAGGCGCGCCCCGGCTACACCGCCGAAGAGGTGGAAGCCGCCTGGCAGGCAGTCCTGCGGAGGAACGGGCTGAAGAAGGAAAGCCGCGTCGGCTATCCGGTCGGGCTCGCCTACCCGCCCGATTGGGGCGAACGCACCGCAAGTCTTCGCCCCGGCGACACCACCGAGATGCAGCCCGGGATGTGCTTCCATTTCATGGCCGGCGTTTGGCTCGACGATTTCGGCATCGCCATCTCGGAATCCTTCGTCGTCACGGATCGCGGCGGCGAACGCCTCTGCGACGTGGCGCGCGAACTCATCGTCATCGATTGACCATGAGGACGGAAAGCCGGAACGGACGAAAGATCATGCCGGTAACGAAACCGGCAACCAGCATGAGGGCGCCTGATGGACCGTAATCCGTTTTCCGAAGCCGAAATCGCAGGCCGCCTTGTCAGGGTGCGCACGGCACTGGCCGAGCGCGAGCTCGACGCGGCGGTGTTTGCTTCGCCGGAGAACGTCTTCTACCTCACCGGCCTCGATCACTGGGGATATTTTGCCCCTCACCTGCTGATCGTCCCGCTCCAGGGAAAACCTGTCCTGGTCACCCGCTCGATGGAAAAGGTGACGATCGAGAAGCAGGTGACGGCAGCGGAATTCCGCGGCCATTCCGACAGCGAAACGGCGGCCGACCTTGCCGCGCGGGTGCTTGCGGAACTCAGCCTGTCCGGCAAGCAGATCGGCCTCGAATACTGGACGGCTGGCCTCAGCCATGGGCTTGCCGTCGCACTCCAGTCGCAGGCCAATGCCAGATGGAGCGATGTCTCCGGTCTGGTCGACAAGATGCGGCGGGTGAAGAGCGCCGAGGAACAGTCGCTGATGCGGCAGGCGGCGCAAGTGACTGACGTCGCCGCCGGCGCCGCGATCGCGGCGATCTCGGACGGCGCCTCCGAACAGGAGGTCGCCGCCCAATGCGTTTCAGCAATGATCCGCGCCGGCGGTCATGCTCCGGGGTTCGGACCGTTCATCCGCCCGGCCGCGCGCCTGGGCGAAGAGCACACGACCTGGGGTGACGGGATCTACCGCAAGGGCGAGCCGGTCTTCGTCGAACTGTCCGGCTGCATCTCGCGCTATCACGCGCCGCTCGGCCGGCTCGTTCGCATCGGCCATATCAGCGACGAAGACGCCGCGATGGCGGAGGTTACCGCCAAGGCGTTCAACGCGGTCGTCGAGGCGCTGCGACCCGGCGCCAAGGCGCGCGACGTCTACGCCGCCTGGCAAGCCGTCGCCGACGATGCCGGTCTTTCCCACTATCGCCGCCATCACTGCGGCTACCTGGTCGGCGCCGGTCAGCCGCCATCATGGACCGGCGGCAATTCGGTGACGGGCTTGAGGCACGATTCCGATCTCGAGATCGAGACCGGGATGAGCTTCCACATCCTGTCGTGGCTGATGGGCACCGGTCGCGGCGATGACTTCGTCTCCAACACCGTACTCCTGACCGATGCGGGCGCCGAAGTGCTTACCCGCACGCCGGCCGACCCGATCGTTCGATAGGCCCGCACACATGGCGCGCTACTCGGCATTTTCGATTTTCCGCAACGCGCTGTCTGGCCAAAAGAACTGGCAGCGCGCCTGGCGGGCAGCAGAGCCAAAACCGTCCTACGACGTGATCGTCATCGGCGGCGGCGGGCACGGCCTCGCTACCGCCTTCTACCTCGCCGAGAACCACGGCATCCGCAACGTCGCGGTGCTCGAAAAGGGCTATATCGGCGGCGGCAATGTCGGCCGCAACACCACCGTCATCCGCTCCAACTACCTGCTCGACGGCAACACCCAGTTCTACGAATTCTCGATGAAGCTCTGGGAGGGCATGTCGCGGGCGCTGAACTTCAACGTCATGTTCTCGCAGCGCGGCCAGCTCGTCACGGCGCATTCGGCCGATCAGCTCGACGGCTTCAGCCACCGCGCCAACATCATGCGGCTGAACGGCATCGATGCCGATATCCTCGATCGCGAAGACGTGCGCCATCTCGTGCCCTATCTCGATTTTTCCGACACGGCTCGCTTCCCGATCCATGGCGCCATCTTCCAGGGCCGGGCGGGCACGGCGCGCCACGACGCCGTTGCCTGGGGCTATGCCCGCGCCGCCGACGGCCATGGCGTCGACATCATCCAGAATTGCGAGGTGACCGACTTCCTCCGCGACGGCGATAGGATCGTCGGCGTCGAAACGACGAAAGGCCGGATCGGCGCCGGCAAGGTCGGGCTCGCTGTTGCCGGTCACACATCCGTGCTCGGCGCCAAGGCCGGCCTTGAACTGCCGATCGAAAGCCACGTCCTGCAGGCCTTTGTCACCGAACCGCTGAAGCCGTTGGTAGACCAAGTCGTCGCCTATGGCGCCGACCATTTCTACGTCAGCCAGTCGGACAAGGGCGGGCTGGTCTTCGGCGGCAATCTCGACGGCTACAATTCCTACGCCCAGCGCGGCAATCTCGGCGTCGTGCGCGAAGTGGCGGAGGCGGCGATTGCGCTGATGCCATGCATTTCGCGCGTCCGCCTGCTGCGCCATTGGGGCGGCGTCATGGACATGACGCCCGATGCCAGCCCGATCATCTGCCCGACGCCGATCGAGGGCCTCTACCTCAACGGCGGCTGGTGCTATGGCGGCTTCAAGGCGACGCCGGCTTCCGGCTGGTGCTTCGCCCACACGATCGCCACCGGCAAGCCGCATCCCTTGATCGCAGCCTACGGGCTCGATCGTTTCCGCACCGGCCACACGCTCGATGAGGCCGGCGCCGGCCCCTCCGCATGGCTGCAATAGGAGGCGGAACAAAATGCTGCGCATCGAATGCCCCTGCTGCGGTCTGCGCGATCATGACGAGTTCCGCTATGGCGGCGATGCTTCCGTCGCGCGTCCGGCCCACGACGATCCCGATCCGGAGGCCTGGTACCGTTATGTTTATATCAGGACAAATCCGGCGGGCCTGCACCGCGAATTCTGGCAGCACGTGACCGGTTGCCGGCAATGGCTGGTGGTCGAACGCGACACGCGCAATCACGCCATCGCATCCGTCGATCTCGCCAGAAAATCATCGGCCAGGAAATCCCCAGCCAGGAACCCACCGGCATGAGTTCGAACCACAAGCGGCTGTCGATGGGTGGCCGTATCGACCGCGAGCAGCCACTCGAGTTTATCTTCGACGGCCGGAAGCTGGCTGGATATCGCGGCGACACGCTCGCGTCCGCGCTGCTCGCCAACGGCATCATCCTGGTCGGGCGCAGCTTCAAATATCATCGTCCGCGCGGCATTTTTTCCGCCGGACCCGAGGAGCCGAATGCGCTGGTTACGCTCGGAATCGCAGGCAGGCGCCAGCCGAACCTGCCGGCGACGACGCTGGAACTTGCCGACGGCATGGTCGTGGAAAGCCAGAACCGCTGGCCATCGCTTGCCTTTGACGTGCAAAGCGTCAATGGCTTACTCGCGCCGTTCCTTTCCGCCGGCTTCTACTACAAGACCTTCATGGGTCCGACGCGGCGTGCCTGGATGTTCTACGAACACTTCATCCGCAAGGCGGCTGGGCTGGGCAGAGCCGGCACCGACCCTGATCCCGACGGCTACGACGTTCGTCACGCGTTTGCCGATGTCGCGATCATCGGCGGCGGCCCGGCGGGATTGTCGGCGGCGCGTGCTGCCGCAGCGGCCGGCGCGCAGGTCGCGCTAATCGAGCAGGATTTCCTGCTTGGCGGTCAGCTTCTTGCGGAACCGTCCGACAGCGCAGCGGCCGCATGGTTGAGACAGGCCGAGGCCGAGCTGGAGAGCTTCGAAACCGTCACCCTGATGAAGCGGACAACCGCTTTCGGCACCTATGACGGCAATGTCATAGGACTGGTCGAGCAACGCGACCCAACCAATCCGGCCGGCGAGGCACGGCAGACATTGACCATACTTCGCGCCCGCTCGATCGTTTTCGCCACCGGAGCCATCGACCGGCCAATGGTATTCTCGAACAACGACCGGCCCGGCGTCATGCTTGCCTCGGCCGCCCGGACCTATCTCAACCGATTCGCCGTTCTGCCCGGCAAAAAAATCATCGTCGCCACCTGCAATGACGGCGCCTGGCGCGCCGCCTTCGACCTTGCCGATGCCGGCGCGGAGGTGACGGTTGCCGATCTGCGCGCAGCGCCGCCCGCCGCACTTGCCGCAGAAGCCGCACGGCTCGGCGTGGTGGTGCGGGCCGCAACGCGAATCGTCGACCTGCGCGGCGGCCATGCCGTCAGCCATGCAACGCTCATTGGACCGGACGGCCAATCCGAAAC
Source organism: Mesorhizobium sp. (assembly GCF_004962925.1). Lineage (GTDB taxonomy): Bacteria > Pseudomonadota > Alphaproteobacteria > Rhizobiales > Rhizobiaceae > Mesorhizobium. The sequence goes on from NZ_SUEO01000024.1 coordinate 10,976, forward strand.
GGCCTGCGACCTCGTCTGCGTGTCCGGCGGCTGGTCGCCAACCGTGCATCTCACATCGCACCTCGGCGTCAAACCTCAATATCGCGACGACATCGGCGGCTTCGTGCCGGGCGCGTTTCCGGCGGACCGGTTCGGCGCCGGCTCGATGATGGGAACTTATTCGACCACTGACGCCATCGAGAACGGTCATCGCGCCGGCACCGAGGCGGCATCGTTCTGCGGCAAGTCGGCACCGGCGCCCACTCCAACGAAACTCGATCTTGGCGAGACCGCCGCGGCCCCGCTTCGCGAGGTCCTGTCCGCTGGACGTGGAAAGGCCTTCGTCGATTTCCAGATGGACGTGACAACCGGGGATATCGAGCTCGCCCATCGCGAGGGCTATGAATCGGTCGAGCACCTGAAGCGCTACACCACGCTCGGCATGGGTACCGACCAGGGCAAGACCAGCAATTTTCCGGCGCTTGCCGCGATGGCCACCCTGCGCAACGCAACGATCCCCGAGACCGGCGCCACGACCTTTCGCCCGCCCTACACGCCGGTTGCCATCGGTGCGCTTGCCGGACGCGCCATTGGCCATCATTTCAAGCCGATCCGCCGCACGCCGATGCACGACTGGCACAGGGCGAACGGCGCCGAGATGCTGGAGGTCGGGCTCTGGATGCGGCCCTATTTCTACAGGCAATCCGGTCGCGACGTGAACGAAGCCTATGTCGCCGAAATGCAGAATGTGCGCCAGGCCGCGGGTCTGATGGACATCTCCACGCTCGGCAAAATCGACGTCCAAGGCCCGGATGCTGCGATTTTCCTGGATCGCGTCTACGCCAACGGCTTTGCCAAACTGCCAGTTGGCCGTGCCCGCTACGGCGTCATGCTGCGCGACGACGGCATCGTCTTCGACGACGGCACCACGACGCGGCTGGCCGAGAATCGGTTCTTCATGACCACCTCGACCGCCAAGGCCGCCGACGTGCTGTCGCGGCTCGAATTCCTGCTCGATACGGCCTGGCCGGATTTGCGCGTAGCCTTGACTTCGGTGAGCGACGAATGGGCGGCGATGTCGGTTGCCGGACCGAAAAGCCGCGCAATTCTTGCTGCGATGTTCCCTGCGCTCGACGTTTCTGACGACGCGCTCCCGCATATGGGGCTGCTCGAAAGCGAATGGGAGGGCCGTGCGCTCCGCATCCTGCGTCTCAGTTACTCCGGCGAGCGCGCCTACGAGATCTATGTCGGCGCAACTGCCGGTGAACAGCTTTGGAGCCGCCTGCTCGAAGCAGGCAGGCCTTTCGACCTGAAGCCTTATGGCGTCGAGGCGCTCGGCGCGCTGCGCGTCGAAAAGGGCCATGTCGCCGGAGCTGAAATCGATGGGCGCACGACGCTCGACGATCTCGGCCTCGGCCGCATGGCCGGCAAGCGTACCGGCTTCGTCGGCGAGGTTCTGCGACGGCGCCCCGCCTTCCAGGCGCCAGACCGGCAGCGCCTGGTCGGGCTGGAATGCATCGAGGAGGGAAAACGCCTGCGCGGTGGCGCCATCCTGTTCTTGCCGGGCGAGAAACCGTACGGCCACGGGCGCGGGCGCGTGACCTCCGTCACCTTCAGCCCTGAACGCGGTCACTATGTCGGGCTGGCCTTGCTTGCCGGCGATGTCGCTACCGAGGGAAGCGAGATCGTGGCGGTCTATCCGATGAAGGCCGAAACGGTGCGTGCCCGCGTCGTCTCGCCGGTATTCCTCGATCCGCAGGGGGAGCGACTGCATGGCTAGCCCGGATTTCAGTCTTTCCGTGGCCGATTATCCGCTTATCCAGGTCGAGGCCTGGGATCGGACGCTGGGGCAATTCGAATCGAGCCTCTCGGCGTCGCTCGGCACCAACCTTCCCGGCTCGGTCGGAGAGACGGTTCACCACAAAGGTCTCCTCGTCATCCGCGTCGCACCTCGCCGTCTCTGGCTGGCTCTCGACGACGGCGCGCAAGCACCTGCGCTTGCCGTCGACCCGGATCTCGGCTGTTCAGTTTCTCTCGACGAGGGTCGCATGCGTTTCAGAATGATCGGAGCTGACATTGCACGCGTTCTCTCCAAATGCATCGCCGTAGACTGGCGCGCGCCGGCGGCCGCACCGGGCCGCGCCGTGCTGACGTCCTTGCATCATGTGCCTGTGCTTTTCCTGCGCACCGGCGAGACCGCGTGCGAACTCATCGTGCCGCGAAGTTTTTCGCGAAGCCTCTCGGACTGGATTGCCGGATTGAATTGACGCCGCCGCGGGTAGGGAAAGGACCCGAGCGCGAACGCTCCCCTCAGGCGGCGCTCCACGGTCTTGCCCCTTGGATGATCTCTTGAGCACGTACGGCAAGGCGGCCGGCGAGAGGCCACTTGCTGGCAGCATCGGCCGACGCCGCACTGCCTGCCCGCGCCCGGTCGGCGATGCCGACGAAGATCACCGCGAAACGGAACAGCGAAAAAACCAGGTGGAAGCGTTCCAAGGGCGCAGTGGGTACGGCATGCGCGAAATAATGGTCGAGAAATTCGCGCTGGCTGGGGATGCCGAGTGCAGCATGATCAAGCCCGAGGATGCCGCCATATTCGTCCGGGGTCGAATGCCAGGTCATCGAGCAAAAGCCGAGATCGGCGAGCGGATGGCCGACCGTCGACAGTTCCCAATCGAGAATGCCGATCACCTCCGGCTTCCCGGGATGGAACAGCAGATTTCCGAGGCGGAAGTCGCCATGGGCGATCGACACGCGCCCATCATCCGCGGGCATATGCCGCGGCAGCCAGTCGGCGACCGCTTCGAGTGCCGGAATTCTGTCACTCGGAGATTCCCTGAGCTGCTTGGTCCAGCGGCCAATCTGGCGCTCGAAATAGTCGCCTGGCCGGCCGTAGTCGCCGAGGCCGACCTTGTCGGGACGGACAGCATGCAATTTGGCCATCGCTTCGGCCATGCCGAAATAGATGCCGCGTCGCTGCGCGGGCGAAAGGCCGGGCAGCGAACAGTCGTGGAAGACGCGACCATCCAGCCGCTCCATCAGGTAGAAGGGCGTGCCGAGCGGCTCGACGCCGTCGTGATAGAGCACCGGCCCGGGCACCGGCACATCGGTCGGCGCGAGCGCTTCAAGCACGCGGAATTCGCGATCGACGGCATGCGCCCCGCGCAGGATCGGCCCGGCCGGCTTCTTGCGCAGCACCATGCGATGCGCACCATAGTCGACGAAGTACGTGGGATTGGACTGTCCGCCGCCGATCCGCTCGAGCGTCATTGCGGCATCACCGAAGCGGTTCGCGAGAAAGCCCTTTAACGCCGCAGGATCGAAATCCGCATTCAACGGCTGCGCCATCTTTTCCTCCGGAGACGCCACCGAGCGTTCCTTATGCCTCGCCTTCGACGTTCCAGCGCCAGAAGCCCTTCTCTTCCTCGTTGAGGAAACGATTCAGCACCATCTTGTGGACCTCATCGGCACCGTCGACCAGCCGCGCCTGGCGAGCATAGCGGTAGATCCATTCGAGCACCGTTTCCTTGGAATAGCCCCGCGCACCATTGATCTGGATCGCCACATCGGCCGCGTCATGCAGCACATTGGCGACCTGGACCTTGGCCATCGACACTTCCTTGCGGGCAAAGCCGCCGCGGTCCAGTTCCCACGCAGCCTTCATCACCAGGATGCGGCCGATCTCGATGCGCATGGCGAGGTCGCCGAGCTTCATCTGGACGCTTTCGCGGTCGGCGAGACGCTGGCCGAAACCGTGGCGCTCGGCAGCGTAGGCGCGCGCGATCTCAACGCAGCGCTTGGACAGTCCGAGCCAGCGCATGCAGTGGGTAAGCCGCGCCGGCCCGAGCCGCACCTGCGTCACCTTCATGCCCCTTCCCTCGCCGGCCAGCATGTCTTCGACAGGGATTTCGAGCCCATCGAACTCCAGCTCGCAATGCCCGCCATGCTCCTCCGGGCCCATGATCTCGATGCGGCGCATGATGCGCCAGCCCGGCTGGTCCTTGTGGAACATCAGGGCCGACAGACCATGGCGCGGATCGTCCGAGGTTCGCGCGATCAGAATGAAATGGCTGGCCTCCTCCGCGCCGGTGATGAACCATTTGCGGCCGGTCACCACATATTTGTCGCCGCTCCGCTTCGCACGCGTCATAATCATCGAAGGGTCCGAGCCGCCGCCGGGGTGCGGTTCGGTCATGGCAAAGGCCGAGCGCACCTTGCCCTCGACAATCGGCTTCAGCCATTTTTCCTTCTGCGCTGGCGTGCCGAGCGCCTCCAGAACCATCATGTTGCCATCGTCGGGCGCTGCCGAATTGAACACCACGGGTCCGAAGATCGATCGGTTCATCTCCTCGTAGCAGACCGCCATGTCGATCTTGCCGAGACCGGCGCCGCCGGTTTCGGGCTTGAGTTGCAGGCACCACAGGCCCGCCATCCGCGCCTTGGCCCGAAGCGCCTCCAGCAGCGGCAAGGCGATATTTCCGTGCGCGTCATAGGACATTTTGTCGGCCTCGAGCGGCAGGATCTCACGCTCGACGAAGTCGGCAATGCGGACGCGGTAGTCTTCGGTGCGGGCGGGAATGTCGAAATTCATGGAAAACTCACAGCGATGAAACGAGGTGGCCGCCATCGACCTCTATGGACGAGATCGCCGAAAAGCATTGGGTCGACGTCTAGAAATCGAGCGAGCGTTCGTTTTCTCTATTCGCCTTTATCCCCTTTTGCAGCCGCCGTCATCCGGCGAAGCGTGGTTCCGCAACGCCTTTGATTCCAAGGCCGGTTATTGCGAACAGGCTGCCGCGCAGAACGCCATCGTCGGGGAATCGCGGCAACGGCGGTTTTGCCATCGAGGTCACGTACAGACTCCAGCAAGGGCCATTGGAACAGATGATGCCTGAATCGATCCTGGTGACGGAGAAATCCGGATCGAGCCGGTAGAGGCCGCCGGACGGTCCCTCTTCCATCGTGTACATCGACCCGGCGAAGAAGCGGCCGCGCTTGCTCGCATAGCCCCTAAGGGCGCCCTGGGGGCTGCTCCTGCGGAAACTTGTTTTCGTCTATGATTGCCACGGCCTGCTCGATACTGTCTCTCACCTCGAAACCGATCCAGTGTCCGTCCATCAGGTGCGTTTGCCTCGCACAGGCGAGGAAATAGCTCCCGGCCTGCTGCACAACAAAGTTGAGTTGCCTCCTCTCATTGGTTTTGATTCCCTCTGGCGGATCGGTGTACACCCCCCAGATCGCATCCTCAGCCGTCAACTTCACTGGCATCTCTGACTGAGCATAGACCCTGGTCACCATCAGGCTGTGCCGGAAAGACGAGGAGCCATTGATGAACTCGATCTTTACCGACCATTCTGCTGGCACGATGATGGTAAGATTGCCGCCCCAGTAACCGTTGAAGTCGATGATGTCGGTCCGGATGTTGTCCCTGCGGTAGCGCTCGACCTGGTTCCAATCGGCAACAATCTCTATCGCCACTGTCTTGGTTGCGGGATCGTTCTTGATCCAGCTCGGGACGAAAGGCTCCCCAGCCCGTGCAATTCCAGGCAACAATCCCAAGGCGAAGGAGAGAAGGGCAAGGTGGGCAAAGCGCACCATCGCAATCAGAGGCTCCTCCCGAGCGAGGCGGCCGAGCGCAAGCGACCGCAATCGAGGTCGACCTGGCTTACTCCCTAAGGAAGAGAATACGCTCGAAATAGCATCCACACCAGCAAACCCAGAGTGCGCTTATCGTCAGCAGCCAGAAATAACGCCATCGCTGCGATATCGTCGAGTAGGGATGCGCGTTGGAGTTGCCTGCAGTGCGTCAATGCTAAGGCGACGGGCGATTCCTTAATGTGAAGACCTGCAGCCGCCGAGTGAAAAATTTCGAGGCGTTGTGGTCGTTTCGACTTCAGCTATCGCGAAGGGTCTGTTGTGCAATTCGCCAAGCCTGCTCCACATGCCGCCGGGCCGCGGCTTCGGCGTCGTCGCCGTTGTGCGACTTGATCGCGTTCATGATGTCGGTCATTTCGGCAATTGCGGCGTCGCGACGATTGACCGAAGCGATGGTCATGGAACGCAATTGGTTGATGCGGACGTTCAGACCCTGGACGATTTCCCAGGCGATGCGCTTGTCGGCGGCATCGAAAAGCACTTCATAGAATTTTGTCGTCGCCCGCATCACCTCGATCGGATTGGCTGAGGCCCACGCCGTGAGCAGCACATCCAATGCGCGCTCAAGCGCGGCGATCTGGTCCTGCGTCGCCGTGAGTGCGCAGGCGCGCGCCGCGATGCCCTCCATCAGAGCGCGCAATTCATAAATCTCGTCGGTGCGGCTGAGATCTGGCCGGGCCACGGCAGGTCCGTGGCCCGGTATCATCTGGATCAGGCCCTCGGTCTCCAACTGCCGCAGAACTTCGCGCACCACCGAGCGGCTGACGCCGAGCTGGTCGCAAAGCGGCCGTTCGACCAACCTTTCGCCGGGTTGGAAGTGAAACCCCATGATCGCGTCGCGCATGCGCTCCAGCGCCAGTGTTCTGAGCGTCTTGGCGGATCGTTCGATCCTGAGTGTGTCGTTGGCCAATTCATCTACTCCCACCATCCGCAAACAAACAGATTCGACGATCCGTTGACAAGGGATTTGGTCTTCAATAGTATGGTATACCATAAGACGATTGAGGCGAAAGGAACTTTTCCGGATGCTTCAGCCCAATCGATCACCGAGGATTTGATGAAGCCGGCCATCCGAAAGATCGTCACCTATGTCGAGAACACGCTGATTGAAGGCGGCAAGGTGGCCCCCCGGCCGCTGCGCCTGATCGGCGTGGCGGCAGTGCTCGACAACCCCTGGGCCGGGCGCGGTTTCACCGAGGACCTTTCTCCCGAGATCCGCGCCTATGCGCCGGTTTTGGGGGAGATGCTGACCCACGAAATTCTCGCAGTCGCGGGATCTGGCGAAGCGATCGAAGGCTACGGCAAGGCGGCAATCTGCGGCACGTCGGGCGAGATCGAGCATGCCTCCGCGCTCATCCACACGCTGCATTTCGGCAATCACTATCGGCGTGCCGTCGGTGCCAAGACCTATCTTGCCTTCACCAATCTCCGTGGCGGGCCGAACACGCCGATCATGATCCCGCTCATGGACAAGAATGATGAAGGCCGACGTTCGCACTACCTGACGGTGCACTTCCAGATCGGCGACGCGCCGGCGCCAGACGAGTTGGTGGTGGCGCTTGGCGCCTCGATCGGCGGGCGACCGCATCATCGCATCGGTGACCGCTACCAGGATCTCAAGGAGGTCGGCGACCTGCATGGCTGAGCTGACGGCCCCTGGCTGGCATCGCGGAACGGCGCCTGACGGCACCGGCTTCATCCGTGCCGGATCCGGCGCGCCGGTCCTCCTCATCCATGGCGTCGGCATGAACGCGGCGATCTGGGGCCCCCAGATCGAGCTGATGAGGGACAGATGGGATGTGATCGCGATCGACATGCTGGGACACGGCCTGTCGCCGCTACCACCCGAGGACGCCAGCCTTGCCGACTATGCCGGACAGGCAATCCGGCTTGTTGATCACCTTGGCTTGGGTGCCGTCTCAATCGTTGGCCATTCAATGGGGGCGCTGGTCGGGCAGGAAATCGCTCTCGATGCCCCCGAACGGGTCCGCAGCATCGTGTCGCTCAACGCGGTCTTTCGCCGTCCGGCGGACCTTGCGCAGGCGGTGCGCGAGCGCGCTGCCGAATTGAACGGCGCGAAAAACCCGTCAGGAACGGACGCAACGATCGCGCGCTGGTTCGGCAACCCCGTCCCCGACAGCTTGGCCGAGGCCGCAAGGACGACGCGTGCGGCGCTGCTGAGCGTCAACCCGGAAGGCTATGCGCGCACATATCGACTTTTCGCCCATGCGGATGCGGCACATGGCGATCGTCTTTCCGGTCTCGCGATGCCGGCCCTGTTCATGACCGGCTCGCAGGACAAAAATTCGTCACCTGCGATGTCGGCGGCTATGGCCCGCCTCGCGCCGCGCGGTCGCTGCGTCGTTCTGGAGGGCGAACGACACATGATGGCAATAGCCTCGCCCGACACGGTCACACGGCACATTGCCGATTTTCTCGAGAGCAATGACAGCACCAGCACATCGGAGCTACCGGCGATGGGCACAGCCTTCGACGCGGGCGAATTCAGGCGGGCGCTTGGTTCGTTCCTGACCGGCGTTACCATCGTCACCGCGATAGGGCCGGAAGGAGAGCCTCGAGGCTTCACTGCCAATTCGTTTACCTCCGTTTCGCTCGATCCGCCGCTTGTGCTGGTCTGCATCGCCAAGAAAGCGCTGGGTCATCCTGTGTTTTCGACTTCGAAGTGCTTTGCCATCAACGTGCTCTCGGAGGAACAGAGAGCCGCGTCCGGCGTCTTCGCTTCGAAATCGCAGGACAAGTTCTCGGCTGTCGAATGGCGCGTCGGCCCGACCGGCAGCCCGCTGCTCGATGGATCGGTGGCGACGTTTGACTGCGACATGGAGCAGCTGGTCGACGCCGGCGACCATTCGATCCTCATCGGCCGCGTTCGCGAATTCTCCCACAATTCATCGCAGCCCCTCGGCTATTGCCGTGGCGCCTATGTCTCGCCCGGCCTCAGCCAGGAAGCGCTGGCAGCCGCGCCGCCCGACATGGAGGTCGGCGCTATCCTCGAAGATGAAGGCCGCGTGCTGTTCTTCGAAACCGTCGACGGCTTTTTCGAACTGCCGGCGGGCCGAGGACTCGGGACGCCCGCCGACACGCAAAGCCTCAGGGGACGCCTCGCTGCGAAAGCCATCGAGGCTCATCTCGGATTCCTGTTTGCAGTCTGGGACGACGCCGCAAACCCATCGCGAACGCATGTCTATTACCGCGGCACGGTGGACGCGCTCCACACCAGCGATGGCCAGGTTCGGCTCGTCGACATCGACGGGATTGCCGGACTGAATATCGCCGACGCTGCTGTGCGCTCGATGCTCGCCCGCTACGTTCGCGAATGTCGGGAGGATGCGTTTGGAGTCTATGTCGGCAACGAGGTCGAAGGTGAAGTCCGTCCGCTCGCCAAGCCGGTATCCATGAACACTTCTAATCCGGGTCAACAGATATGAAGTTCTCGCTCTTCGTCCATATGGAACGCTCGGACCCGGCAAAGCCGCATGCCGAGCTCATCGACGAGCTTGAGGAACTGGTCCTGATGGCCGAGGCGGCAGGCTTCGAGACGGCCTGGATCGGTGAACACCACGGCATGGAGTTCACCATCTCGCCAAACCCGTTCATCAACATCGCCTATCTTGGCGCCAGGACGAAGCGCATCCGGCTCGGCACAGGAACGGTTATCGCGCCGTTCTGGCATCCGATCAAGCTCGCCGGCGAAGCAGCCATGACCGACGTCATCACGGGCGGCCGGCTCGACATCGGCATCGCGCGAGGCGCCTACAGCTATGAATACCAGCGACTCTTCCCGGGGCTCGATGCCTGGGGCGCGGGCCAACGCATGCGCGAGATCATCCCCGCTATCAAGGGCCTCTGGGAAGGCGACTTCGAGATGTCCGGGGAGTTCTGGTCGTTTCCCTCCACCACCTCGTCGCCCAAGCCGGTGCAAAAACCACACCCGCCAATCTGGGTGGCGGCGCGCGATCCGAACTCGCATGACTTCGCCGTGTCCAACGGCTGCAACGTCCAGGTGACGCCGCTCGCCTCGGGCGATGACGAAGTAACCAGCCTGATGGAGCGCTTCAACGCGGTGTGCGCGGCGCACCCGGACATGGCCCGCCCCGACATCATGCTGCTGATGCATACGTTCGTTGCCGAGGACGCCGCCGATGCGGAGCAGCTGACGAAGGACCTGTCGCTGTTCTACTGCCAGTTCGGCGCGTGGTTCCAGGACAAGAAGCCTGTTCGCCAAGGCATATTGGAAGCGCTCACCGAGGACGAGATCGCAGCCATGCCGCAATACGCGCCGGACAAGATCCGACAGAACCTGGTTATCGGTGAAGCCGAAGAGGTGATCACCCGGCTGAAGGCATACGAGGCGCTCGGCTACGACCAATATTCGATCTGGATCGACAGCGGCCTGCCACACGAGCGCAAGAAGAAATCCCTGCAGCTGTTTGTCGACAAGGTGATGCCGGCCTTCGGGAATGGGAGGCCGCAATGACCCTTGTGGCCTTCAGGAACTTCATAGATGGAGCGTTCGATACGCCGACGGCCACCTTCGAAAGCATCGATCCATCAACCAGTGCGCCCTGGGCGACGATGCCCGCTGCAACGGAAGCCGATGTCGACCGCGCCGTCGAGGCGGCGCACCGGACTTTGCACTCCACCGCGTGGGCTTCGCTGACAGCGACCGCCCGCGGCAAGCTGCTGGTGCGCCTCGGCGACCTTGTCGTCGCCAATGCAGGCCGCCTGGCGGAACTGGAGACGCGCGACACCGGCAAGATCATCCGTGAGACCCGCGCCCAGATCGCCTATGTCGGCGACTACTACCGCTACTATGGCGGGCTTGCCGACAAGCATGAAGGCTCGCATGTGCCTATCGACAAGGCCGATATGGACGTCACCATCCGGCGCGAGCCGATCGGCGTCGTCGCTGCCGTCGTGCCGTGGAACTCGCAGCTCTTCCTTTCAGCCGTCAAACTCGGCCCGGCACTGGCGGCCGGCTGCACGGTCGTCTTGAAAGCCTCCGAGGACGGCCCTGCGCCGCTGCTGGCCTTCGCCGAACTCGTTCACGAGGCCGGATTTCCCGCCGGAAGCGTCAACATACTGACCGGGTTCGGGCACGATTGCGGCCGGCGCCTGACAAGTCATCCGCGGGTTTCACGCGTCGCCTTTACCGGCGGCCCTTCGACCGCTCGCGCAGTCGTCCGCAACACGGCGGAAAATCTCGCCTACACGACGCTGGAGCTGGGTGGGAAAAGCCCGGTTGTCGTGTTCGCCGACGCAGACCTGGACAGTGCGGCAAACGCGGTGGTGGCCGGGATTTTCGCGGCGTCTGGACAAAGCTGTGTCGCCGGCTCGCGGCTGCTTGTCGAGCGTTCGATAAAGGGCGAGTTCCTGGACAGGCTGAAGCACAAGGCCGAGGCCATCAGGATAGGCGATCCGCAGGATGCGGCCATCGAAATGGGACCACTGGCAACGCTACGCCAGCGGGAATGGATCGAAAAGATCGTTGCCGAGAGCCTCGCCAATGGCGGGACGCTGGTCACTGGCGGAAAAAGGCCCGTCGAGCATCCGCGCGGCTTCTACTACGCACCGACCATTATCGACGCCGAGGACGCAGGACTGCCCTGCGTGCGGGAGGAATTGTTCGGTCCGGTGCTCAGCGTTCTCGCCTTCGACACGGAAGCGGAGGCGTTGGCGCTTGCCAACAATACGCCGTTCGGCCTCGCCTCGGGCGTGTTCACCACCAATCTCGCCAAGGCGCACCGCATGGCGCGCGACATCCATGCCGGCGTCGTCTGGGTCAACACATACCGCGCCGTTTCGCCGCTCGTGCCGTTCGGCGGCTACGGTCAGTCGGGGCTCGGCCGTGAGGGCGGGCTGGACGCCATCCGCGATTACACGCGCTCGAAATCCGTCTGGATACGCATATCCGACGACCCGATCCCGGATCCGTTCGTCATGCGATGAGGCAGCGCCAGTCGCGCAATTTCATAAAAACAAGAAACCAAAAACAACCAACAGAGGAGAATGACATGAAACTGATTCTGACCGGCATCTTGGCCGGACTCTTGGCAGCCACTGCCGCGCATGCCGATGAAATGGTGTTCACCAGCTGGGGCGGAACCACCCAGGAGGCGCAGACCAAATCCTGGGCTGCTCCATTCGAAGCGAGTTCCGGCATCAAGGTCCTGCAGGACGGCCCGACGGACTACGGCAAGCTGAAAGCCATGGTAGAAGGCGGCGGCGTCGCCTGGGATGTCGTCGATGTCGAAATGGATTTCGCCATCAAGGCGGCCAAGGATGGCCTGCTGGAGCCGATCGATTTCAATGTCGTGCCGAAAGCCGATCTCGATCCTCGCTTCACCACCGACCATGCGGTCGGCAGCTTCTACTACTCCTTCGTTCTTGCCTGGAACAAAGGGGCCGTGTCGGGCGAACCAACGGGCTGGGCCGACATGTTCGACCTGACGAAATTTCCCGGCAAGCGCACCTTTTACAAATGGTCGGCGCCAGGCGTCATCGAAATCGCACTGCTGGCCGACGGCGTGCCGGCAGACAAACTCTATCCACTCGACCTCGACCGGGCGTTCAAGAAGCTCGACACGATCAAGTCGGAAATCGTCTGGTGGGACAGCGGCGCTCAGTCGCAACAGCTGATCGCTTCCGGTGAAGCGGCCTTCGGGCAGCTCTGGAACGGACGTGTCTTCGCCCTCAAGCAGGACGGCGCCGATGTCGGCGCATCCTGGAATCAGAACATGACTGCCGCCGACGTGCTCGTCATCCCCAAGGGTTCGAAGAACAAGGCGAGCGCCATGAAATTCCTGGCCGCTGCGACTAGCCCGAAAAGCCAGGCAATGTTTGCTGAAGCAAGCGGCTACGCCCCCATCAACACTGCAGCCAAGGCCGAAATGCCGGCCGATGTCGTCAAGTCGCTGCCGGACGCCTATGTCGACGGGCAGATCAACCTCGACATGAGCTACTGGGCTGAAAACCGCGACACAATCGCGGAGCGGTGGTACGCCTGGCAGGCCAAATAGCCGCTGATTTCACCATGAACCGGCGGGACGCTGCCAGGCGTCCCGCCTGATCTGACGGGATCATCGCCATGTCGGGCAATTTGCTTCATCGACCGCCAATCCTCAGAAGGCCAGACGGCACCGGCGGCGCCTTGCCGGCGCTGACCCTTATCACCCTGTTCTTCGTGGTGCCGGTCCTTGCGTTGCTGTTGCGCAGCGTGACCGAACCCGTACCGGGCCTGCAGAACTACGCCATCCTGTTTGGCGACGGCACCTATGCGCGGGTCTTCTTCAACACCTTTCTAGTCGCCACCGTTGTCACCGCCGTCACCGTCATCGTCGCGTTTCCAGTCGCCTGGATGCTGGCGATCATGCCGCCCGCCCTCGGTTCGATTGTCTTCGGCATCATCATCCTGTCGATGTGGACCAATCTGCTCACCCGCACCTATGCCTGGATGGTGCTGCTTCAACGCACCGGCGTCATCAACCGGATGCTGATGGATGTTGGCCTGATCAGCGAGCCGCTGCCGCTGATCAACAACCTGACTGGCGTCACCATCGGCATGGTCTACATCATGCTGCCGTTCATGATACTTCCACTGGTCGGAACCCTGCGCGCCATTGATCCGATGACGCTGCGTGCCGCCGCTCTGTGCGGTGCGAGCCCCTTCGACGCCTTCCGCCGCATCCTGCTGCCATTGTCGCTTCCGGGAATCGCTGCAGGTGGCCTGATGGTTTTCGTCATGTCGCTCGGCTATTTCGTGACACCCACGCTGCTCGGCGGCACTTCCAACATGATGCTCGCCGGAATGATCGCCCAGATGATCCAGTCTTTGCTCAACTGGGGGCTCGGAAGCGCGGCGGCTTTCATCCTGCTCTTGGTGACCATGGCGCTCTACGCGCTGCAACTGCGCCTCGTCGGCGCCAAGCGCATGACAGGAGGCATCTGAGATGCTGCTCGACTACGACCGGCTGGGCTGGCTGCGCGCAGCACTTCTGGGTTTCACCGGCCTGGTTGCGGCGTTTCTGCTGCTGCCGGTGGTCTTCATTGTGCTTCTGTCGTTCGGATCGTCGCGGTGGCTGGCTTTTCCGCCACCAAGCTGGACGCTGAAATGGTATGAGGAGCTCTTCGCCGATCCGGCCTGGCTCAACGCGGCGCTGACCAGCGCGCGCATTGCCACCATGGCTGCGATCCTTGCCGTCATCATCGGGCTCATGGCTTCTTTCGCCCTGGTCAGGGGACAGTTTCGCGGGCGCAATACGCTTCGCGGCCTGCTGCTGACGCCAATGGTGCTGCCGGTCGTCGTCTTCGCTATCGCCATCTATGCATTCTTCCTGCGGATCGGGCTCGGCGGCACCACGGCGGGTTTCGTCATCGCTCACACAGTCCTGGCACTTCCTTTCGCCATCATTCCCATCACCGCGGCACTCGAAGGTTTTGACAAATCCATCGAGGATGCGGCGATCGTCTGCGGCGCAAGCCCATTCGAAGCAAAACTCCGGGTCACGTTGCCGGCGATCAAGATCGGGATCTTCTCGGCGGCGATCTTCGCCTTTCTCGCCTCATGGGATGAGGTGGTGGTCGCGATCTTCATGGCCAGCCCCACCTTGCAGACCTTGCCGGTCAAGATCTGGGGCAGCCTGCGCCAGGATCTGAGCCCGGTCATCGCCGCGGCCTCCAGCCTTCTCGTCCTTCTGACGCTGGGCCTGATGGTCGTGACTGCACTCATTCGGCGGAAATTGTCGAAATGACCGAACCGTTCCTCTCCATTCGCGATCTGCGCAAGACGTTCGGCAGCTTCGTCGCCGTGCACGATGTCACGGTCGATATACCCAAGGGCGAGTTCCTGACCTTTCTCGGCCCTTCTGGCTCTGGCAAGTCGACGACGCTCTACGCAATCGCCGGCTTTCAGCATCCGACATCGGGCGACGTTCTTCTCGAAGGAAGGTCGCTGCTGTCGGTGCCGTCGCACAAGCGCAATATCGGTATGGTGTTCCAGCGCTATACGCTGTTCCAGCATCTCACCGTCGCCGAGAATGTTGCCTTTCCGTTGCGTGTGCGCCGCCGGCCGGACGCCGAGGTCAAACGAAAAGTCGCCGAGATGCTGTCGCTGGTGCGACTGGAGAGTTTCGGCGGCCGATATCCTGGCGCGCTATCCGGTGGACAGCAGCAGCGCGTGGCGCTTGCCCGGGCGCTAGCCTATGATCCGCCGATCCTTCTGATGGACGAGCCGCTTTCGGCGCTCGACAAGAAGCTGCGCGAGGAAATCCAGGCCGAGATACGGCGCATCCACCGCGAAACCGGTGTAACGATCCTTTACGTCACCCACGATCAGGACGAGGCCCTGCATCTTTCGGATCGCATCGCCCTGTTTCGGGACGGGCGCATCGAGCAGATCGGCACCGGTGAGGACCTCTATCTGCGACCTGCGAGCGAATTCGTGGCCAGCTTCATCGGAAATTCCAATTTCCTGCCGGCCGAGCATCTCGAAACCGTCAACGGCTCCGCCACGATCCGCTTGGCCGATGGCTCGGTTGTCTCGGGCGTCAGGATCGATCAGGACTTCAGCCATGGCCAGAAGACCAGGCTGATGGTGCGGCCGGAAGCGTTTCGGCTGAGACCCGGCCCGGCCACTGCCGGGCTTGCGGTCGAGTTCATCGACACCGCTTTCTTCGGCGAGCGGCGGCGCGTCATCGCGCGCACGGCCGCCGGCCAGGAGATCGACGTCAGGCCGACATCCGACATGGCAGAAGCACATGAAGGCATCGCCTCGAGCAGACAACAGATTTTTTTCGATCCCGCCGCCGCATTCCTGTTTCCAGCCTGACAGCCGAAAGTTTGACTTCAGCGCGGCGGATCTCGCGGTAGAGCCTCGCCAGGTCTGAGATGTTCATCGCCACAACACGACGTTGAAACGACCTTCGTCAAATGGAAGCTCCATCGAACTGGCGGTCTGGAACGACATCTCAGGCAGCCGGCGGCTCGATGGTGACGCCGTATTTGGCGGCGATGGCCACGAGCTTTGCCATTTCCGGCATGCCCGCGGCGGTCGCGGCGTCCAATTCCCCAAACATCTGATCAAGGCCGCAACTCGGCGCGCAAAGGACGAGCACGCGAGCCGGCTTGTCGCCGACATTGCGGATGGCATGGCGCCGGCCCCGTGGGCCGAAGAAGAAGCCACCGGGCACAATGCGATGGGGCGCACGTTCGCCCTCGAATTCGATGACGAGTTCGCCACTCAGCACGTAGAAGGCTTCATCCTCACGGGCATGGGTGTGCGGTGGCGTTCCCGCGCCCGGCGGAACCACGGACTCCCAGAGCGAGAAGGACCCCGCAGTCTCAGCGCTGGTGGCTTTGTAGACATGGGTGATGCCCAGAACATTGAGCGTCGATCCGGCCGCCGGTTCGCGAACGAACGGTTCGGCTGCGGTAACTTTGGCATCCATCGTCGATCTCCTTTGTGGTTCAGGTGGCTCACCAAGAGAGATAAGCCCGTTCTCGCCCGTCGATTAGCCGGAATTGTATGGACATGCTGTCCGGATTTCAGGACAATCCGACGATGGATCCGCTCGATGGAATCGCTGCGTTCGCTCGCGTCGTTGATAGCGGCAGCTTCTCAGCGGCGGCACGGCATCTCAAAATCTCCAAATCCGCTGTTAGCGCCCATGTGCAGCGGCTCGAGGAGCGCCTGGGCATTCGCCTGCTCAATCGCACCACGCGTCGGCTCTCGATGACCGAAGCGGGCGCAGTCTATTACCGCCACTGTGCGCGGATTCTCGCTGAAGCTGAAGCTGCGGAACAGGCGGCGACCGCGCTGCAGCGCGAGCCGCGCGGCACCCTTCGCATTTCGGCGCCCGACAGCTTCGGCTGGATGCATGTGGCGCCGGCCGTCCCCGAGTTCCTGAGGGGCTATCCGGAACTTTCCGTCGATATTGCTTTGAGCCCGGCGCATGTGAGTCTGGTCGATGAAGGGCTCGATCTGGCGATCCGCATCGGCGTGATCAAGGATTCGCCGCTTGTCGTGCGCAAGCTCGCACCATCCCGGCTCGTCGCCTGTGCTGCGCCCGCTTATCTCACGGAGCGTGGAGCGCCGCGCGAGCCGGGCGACCTTGCCAAGCACAACTGCCTCTGCACCAGCCTCCTGCCTTGGGGCGATGAATGGCGCCTTGCCGGCAAACGAGGCGAGGTGCGGGTGGCCGTGGGCGGCGGCTTCCGCAGCAACAATGCGGAGATGCTGCGCGTTGCGGCGCTTGACGGCATCGGCATCGCCCTACTGCCCACTTGGGCGGTAGCGGAGCCGCTGCGTACTGGCGCGCTGCGACGCGTGCTTGATGCCTGGGAGCCTCCAGCCAGCACGATTTATGCCGTCTATCCCAGCAACAGGCTCATGTCGATGAAGGTCCGTGCCTTCGTCGACCACCTTGCGCGATGCATCGGACGCACGCCGTATTGGGACGAAGGTCTTTGAGAAGAGCGCCCGTTTTGGATCGTTTTGATCTACGACAACCCATTGATCCAGCCTCGCAACTTTCTCTCAGAACGCAGTAAAGAACAGTCTCCTTGCCGGTCAGAAAACTCTCGATCTTGACTTCAAAAGGAAATTGGGTGGCTTGAAATTTCCTCGGTTTTGCACACTTTCGGTATCAATTCGCCGAGTGGTGCGACTTCCGGCGAAAACAGCGCGATCGAATTGACGAGAAAAATACCCTCAGCGGTGCTGGAGACAATGTCGAAGAGCGTGGCGGCCTGAAGAGCAATTTGGGATCTTGCCTACCGAGGCAGCCTCGGGCGCAGCGCTCAGCAGAGACCGCCGGCGTTGCCGGTTCTCACTCGCGATACCTGGGAGCACCTGATGCCGACTCGCCCCTATGCCATTATTGAAGCGCCGTCCGCGCTGGGTCTGGCGACCGACGGCGTGGAGGGCTTGCCCGGT